>JAIVJC010000115.1:3110-12348 GCA_020200235.1 Acidobacteriota bacterium
CCTGACGCTCGCGCTCGACGCGCTGAAGGGCGCGGTCGCCGTCCTGCTCGCGCGATACCTCCTCGCCCCGGACTTCGGGATCGACTGGTGGGTCGCGGCTTGCGCGCTCGCCGCAATCGCGGGTCACGTCTTCCCCGTGTGGCTCAGGCTGCGCGGCGGGAAGGGCGTGGCGACGGGGCTCGGCGCGTTCCTCTGCCTCGCTCCGCTCGCCGTCGCGTGCGCGGCGGTCGCGTTCCTCGCGGTCGCGTGGGCGACGCGCTACGTCTCGCTCGGATCGATCACGGCGAGTGCGCTGATGCCCGTGTTCGTCTGGCTGCTCTACGCGCGCGGCGTCGGGAGCGACGACGCGCAGCCGCTCCTCGCCGCGACGGTCGCGGGCGGCGCGCTCATCATCTTCATGCACCGCGCCAACATCGGGAGGCTGCTGCGCGGCGGCGAGAGCAAGTTGAAACTATGAACGCGGAACGATGAACGATGAAGTTAGAACAGTTTTGCCCTAACTTCATCGTTCATCGTTCCGCGTTCATCATTTAGATCATGTCTCGAATCGCGATCATGGGAGCGGGCGGGTGGGGCACGGCGCTGGCGTGCGTGGCTGGTCGCGCGGGGCACGGCGTGCGCCTCTGGTCGCGGAACGAAGAGGTCGTCGCCGCGATCAACGCGAGCCGCGTCAACAGCGTCTATCTGCCCGCGAGCGAGATCGCGGGGGACGTGACCGCGACCCGCGATCCGCGCGAGGCTCTCGGCGGCAGCGAGTTCGTCATCCTCGCCGCGCCGTCGCACGCCACGCGCGAGCTGTTGACCCGCGTCGCTTCCGACATCCCCGCGAACGCGGTACTGGTGAGCGCGACGAAAGGGATCGAGGTCGAGACGGGCTTGCGCGTCTCGGAGATCGCGCGCGACGTGTTGGGCGAGGGGCGTGCGCGCGATTTCGTCTGCCTCTCGGGTCCGTCTTTCGCGCAGGAGGTGGCGGCGGGGCAGCCGACGGCGGTCGTCGCCGCATGCGCTGTCGACGCCCCAGCCTTGCGCGTGCAGTCGGTTTTGAGTTACGAAAACCTGCGCGTTTACACGAACGACGATCTCGTCGGCGTGGAGTTGGGCGGCGCGGTCAAGAACGTCATCGCGCTCGCCGCCGGGATGGTGAATGGTCTGGGCTTCGGCGCGAACAGCGTCGCCGCGCTCGTCACGCGGGGGCTCGCGGAGATGACCCGCTTCGGCGTCGCGCAGGGCGCGCGCGTCGAAACGCTGGCGGGTCTCGCCGGGCTCGGCGATCTCGTGCTGACCTGCACGGGCTCGCTCTCGCGTAACCAGGTCGCCGAAGGCGTGCGCACGACGCGCGCGGTGAAGTCGATCGCGGATCGGATCGGCGTCGGGATGCCGATCACGGAACAGGTTCACGCCGTGCTCTACGAGGGCACGAGCCCGCGCGACGCCGCCCGCGAGCTGATGGCGAGACCGCTCAGAGGGGAGTTCGAGGAAATGATGAAGTAGGAACGATGAACGATGAAGTGAGAACAGAGTCTCTTAACTTCATCGTTCATCGTTCCTACTTCATCGTTAATTATTATGGCTGTCACGGGCGAAGAGAAGAATCTGGTGACGAACCGGGCGGCGTTCCACGAGTACCACATCCTGGAAAAGTACGAGGCGGGGATCGCCTTGCAGGGGACGGAGGTCAAGAGCGTGCGCGAGGGCGCGGTGCAGTTGAAGGAGGCTTACGTCGCCGTGCGCGACGGCGAAGCGTGGTTGTTCAACGCGCACGTTTCGCCGTATGCTTACGGCAACCGAACCAATCACGATCCGACGCGGACGCGCAAGCTCCTGCTGCACCGCCGCGAGATCGAGAAGCTCGAAGAGCAGACTTCGACCAAGGGCATGACGCTGGTCGTGACGCGCGTCTACCTGAAGAAAGGTCGGGTCAAGCTGGAGATCGGCGTCGCGCGCGGCAAGAAGCTCTACGACAAACGCGAGACGGAGATGCGCCGCACGGTCGAGCGCGAGACGCGGGCGCAGTTGAAAGAACGCAATCGTTAGGGAGCGATACATCAGATGGAGATTCAAACGACCAACGGGCGGGCGGGCGACGCGGACGTGCGTGCCCTCGCCGTCGCGGTCTTCAAGGACGAGAAGGCTGACGAAGGTGTGCTGCGCGGGCTGGACGCCGCCACCGGCGGACTCATCAAATCCGCCATCGACTCGGAGGAGATGAAGGGCAAGGAGGGCGAGACGGTCTACCTGCACCTCGGCGAGGGGCGCGAAGGGATGAAGGCGAAGCGGCTGCTGCTCGTCGGCGTCGGCGAGCGGGGCGGTTACGGGCTCGCGCAGGTCTCGCAGTTCGCGGGCACGGCGGCGCGGGCGCTGCGCGCGCGCAACGCGAAGACCGTCGGGCTCGTCGCGCGCGCGCCGGACGGGAAAGAGGAGGGCGCCGCTTCCGCCGCGGTCGAGGGCGCGCTGATGGGTCTGTTCGAGCTGGACAAGTACCGCACGTCCGAGAAAGAGGAGCGCACCATCGACCGCCTCGTCGTCGTCTCGGAGGGGGCGGACGCCGGGGGGCTCAGGCGCGGGGCGGAGCGCGGGCGCATCGTCGGCGAGTCGGTCAACTTCACGCGCGATCTGGCGAACGAGCCGGGCGCGTACATGACGCCGACGATCATGGCGCAGCGCGCGCAGCAGCTCGGCGACGAGTTCGGTCTCGAGGTGGACGTGCTCGACCGCGCCCGGATGGAGCAGCTCGGCATGGGATCGTTCTTGTGCGTCGCGCGCGGATCGGAGGAGCCGCCCGCGCTGATCGTTATGAAGTACACGCCGGAGGGCGGCGCGGGCGCGGGCGAAGGGCTGCTCGCGTTCGTCGGCAAGGGCGTGACGTTCGACTCGGGCGGCATCTCGATCAAGCCGGGCGAGAACATGGAGCTGATGAAGTACGACATGACGGGCGGGGCGACCGTGATGGGCGCGATGCGCGCCGTCGCGCAGCTCAAGCCGCCGATTCGGCTGCTCGGCGTCGTGCCCGCCACGGAGAACCTGCCGTCGGGCAAGGCGACGAAGCCGGGCGACGTGGTGCGCGCCATGTCGGGCAAGACCATCGAGGTCATCAACACCGACGCCGAGGGTCGGCTCATCCTCGCCGACGCCATCGCCTACGCGAAGAAACTCGGCGCGACGCGCGTCGTCGATCTCGCCACGCTGACGGGCGCGGTCTCAATCGCCCTGGGCGACGTGAACACCGCCGTCCTCGGAACCGACCAGAGCTTGATCGACGAGTTGAGCACCTCGACATCGCGGGCACGGCTTGGGGCGACGACGTAAAGCCCTTCCGCGCCAAGGGTCCGACGGGCGTCTGCGTCCGGATGCTCATCAACTACGTCGAGCGGATGGCGCGCGCCGAAGCGCCGACGGTGGCAGACTAGCGGCTCCCGGCAAGAATTTAGACTCCCCGCGCCCGGCAGCTCTTCGGGCGCGGGGAGTCGCAGTTTATGCCTGTTTTCTAGGGCGAATGCGGGCGGGGAGCTACGCGCAGGCTGAGGCGGCGTGAGGCGGCTAAAAAAAGATCGCGTTAGGGTTACGCCACGTTGCAATAAAACTTGCAATTTTGGAAAGTTCTGGTATTTTGTCATTCAGTTGGTTCCGTTGCTCGACTCACATTTGCCGAAGGGAAGAAGGCGGTCACCACTAAAAGCTGTCCTCACCCTCTCGTCGGGTCGCGCGAGATTCAAGCACTGCCTTCCGCCTCGGCAGCAACGACGCCAGCAAGTCCTGTCAGCTCCCTCACGAGTTTTTCGTCCCGCCGCGAAGGCGGGACGATTTTTTTGAAAAGTGCTATATTGACGCTGTCGGGTGACCCTCCCCGACTCGGTCGTCGTCCCTCCCCGGACGGACGACGCGGGCGCTGGCTTTCGCGTGTTTCGGACAAAGCGCAGTGGTCGATTACTACAAAGTTCTAGGCGTCAAGCGCCACGCCACGGCGGGCGAGGTGAAGTCGGCGTACCGCCGGCTCGCGCGGCTGCGCCACCCGGACGTCAACGGCGGCACGGAGAAGGCTGCGCGGGAGTTCGCGCTCATTGCGCGCGCCTACCGTACGCTGACAGACCCGCACGAACGTGCCTACCATGACGCGCAACTCCTGCAGCGCGAGGATGACTTCGTTACTGGCTCTGTCTTCCGATCTAGCAACCCGCACGCGCATCGTATGAGGCGCGTCGCGATGCAAGCTCGGATGGATAAGAGAGTTGACGATATGATTCAAGCGGATCGACGCGAGAATCTCGCCATGCAGCAGGCGGTCTTCACCACCGTCTCGCTCTTCCTCTCCACCTTCTTCGTCGCGCTGTTCAAGCCGCGCCTGTGGCAGATGTTCGGGATGGCGGGGAGGGTGCTGCTCTTCGCCCTCTTCCTCGTCGGGATGTGGCACCTGTTCAAGCGCCTGCGCGACTACTTCAGCCGCTACACCTACCACCCGCAGCCGCTGCACGACTCGATCACGGAGGAGGCGGGCGCGGGCAAACCCTTCACGCGCTTCGCCGCCTCGAGCTTCCTCATCGTCGGCTATGCCGCGGCGCTCGGCATGGGGCTGCTGCTCGGTCAGCAGATGAACGAGACGATCCTGAGCTTCGTGCCCGGCTTCGACACGCACATCCGCCCGGAGATGCTCTTCTACCCGCCGATCGCCGTGCTCATCGTCGACACGATGCACACGGTCGCCTCCAAGATCGACTGACGCGCGGTCTCGCCCCGCCCCGCGCCCTCGTCACGGCAACGCCAGGCAAAATCTTGCAACCCACGCGGGGTCTCGTGTATATTGCGCGCCTAGCGACCACTAGGACGGTCGCAAGCAAAACAATTCGATGACAGGCTGGCGATCCGGGTCGCGTTAATTAGAGAGCGTAATCCGCCATCGCCAATTCGATCACCTGCTCCGCGGTTTCGACGGACGTGGTGTGAGCGCAGCGAGCGGAAGGTTAGAACATCCCCGACGCAGAACGATCACAGGTGAGTAACAGAGCGATTAACGCGAACACCCCATTCGCGCCCGACCGAACCAGCCGACGGCAAAGAAAACGCCGCCTCCCGTCTCCGCCGCGGAGCTGAGAGCGCTCCGAGCCGTCCGGCTTCTCCCGACGAGAGGAGCTAGCGATGGCTAAGCGAATCACCGAGCGGCAACGCCTCGCCTTCAAACTCGAATCCCTGACCGACACGGAAGTCAAAGAGGTGATCGATTACATCTCGATCATGGAGTCGATGCGCCGCGCGTCGGTCGCGCCCGCCGCGTTCGACGACGACCTGATCTCCCTGCTCGCCGAGGCGCAGGAGAGCCGCCGCGCGCGGCAGGCTTTCGAGTGGGAGTCGGTGCGCCGCCGCGCGGAGAGGCGGGCCGCCGCCGGAGCCGCGCCGCGCGTATGAGACGAGCCGCCAACCCTCGCCGCCTTACGAGCCCAGACGCACCCGCACGCGCGTTCGACCTCGCGCGCCGCCTCGTCATGTCATTGTCCGTCGCTTTGCCGTTCGTCGCGGCGGGCACGACGACACGCGCCCAGGCTGCGCAGCGAGCCCTCACCCCCGTCGCCCGCGAGATCGAACGTGAAAGAGCGCGCCTCAACTCTTCGGAGACGGAGGAGCGGCGCGACGCCGTGACGATGCTCGGCGCGATGGCGCGCCCCGACGCCTCGCGCGCCGCCGCCGCAGGGCTCACCGACGCCGCCCCCATCGTCCGCGCGACCGCCGCGCGCGCAGTCCTCTCGCTCCCGCCGGACGAGGCTGCGCGACTGGTCGTTCCGCTGTTGCGCGACAAGAGTGAGTTCGTGCGCAGGGAGGCGGCTTACGCGCTCGGTCTCACGCGCAGTCGCGTCGGGGTCGGGGATTTGATCCCGCTCGTGGCGCGCGACAAAGAGGCCGGCGTGCGCGGCGCGGCGGCGGTCGCACTCGGTCAGATCGGCGACGCACGCGCCGTGCCGGCTCTTTCCGGGGCTCTGGGTCGGCGCGTCGGGGCGTCGGGCATCCTGAATCGCGTCACGTTCCGCAAGTGTGCCCGCGCTGCGCGCCGCCCTCGCCGCGCGCGATCCCTTCCTGTCGGAGATCGCGTTCGAGGCGCTGCGCAAGATCGATCCCGCCAGCGCCACACGCCCCGTGCAGAAGTCCGGCAGGTAACACTTAGCAGCGTAAACTTCTTGCGAAAGTGGCGACAGGTCGGAACCGCCTGCGGTAGCGGGCGGGTTCTGTTGTCGCTCATATTGCGGGCGGGTGCTTACGTTACTCATACCCGCCCGCTACCGCAGGCGGTTCTGACAAAGCTGGCGAAGAAAGACCGGCGGCTGTCAGGACAGCCGCCGGTCTTAAGTTTGTGATCAGGCCTGAGCCGAGTCGTTAGCCTTCGGACTTCTCGCCACGGCTCTGACTCTTGCGCGCGGCTTTCGTCTGCGGGAGCGGCAGCGCGACGCCGCCCGACTTCGCCTCCGCCTCTTCGGTCGGCTCGTCCGCGCCCTGCGGCTCGCTGATGAGCGCCCCGCCGGAACGTTTCGAGAAGACGAGCTTCTTCTTGTCGTCGCCGAGATCGACGTAGACGAGATCGCCCAGCCCGACCTGCTCGGTCGCCACGAGGTTCGAGAGCGGGTAGACGAGGAAGCGCTCGATGGCGCGCTTCAGGTGGCGCGCGCCGTACTTGAAGTCGATGCCCTCTTTCAGCAGCAGCTCCTTCGCCTCGTCGGAGCACTGGAAGACGAACTTCGTGCCCGCCGAGCGCATGACGCGCTCCTGCACCGAGCCGAGCTCGAGATCGAGAATCTGGCGCAGGTGGTGCTCCTTCAGAGAGCGGAAGACCACGACCTTGTCGATGCGGTTCATGAACTCCGGCGAGAACTTGCGCCGCGCCGCCTCCACCGCCGTCCGGTAAATCTTCTGATCGACCTCGGTGTCCTGCTGGTTTTTAGTGCCCGACGCCGGGACGAAGCCCATCCCGCCCGAGATCAATTCCGACATCTCCCGCGCGCCGAGGTTCGAGGTCATGATGACCATCGAGTGCGAGAAGTCCACGCGGCGGTTGTCGCCGAGCGTCAGGGTCGCCTTGTCGAGGATGCCGAGCAGGAGCTGCCACAAAGAGTCGGAAGCCTTCTCGATCTCGTCGAAGAGGACGAGCGAGAGCTTGATGTCCTCGGTGTGGTAGCGGTCGAGGTTCTCCTGCGTGAGCATCGGCGAGGTCTCGCGGTGACCCAGATAGCCGGGGGGCGAGCCGATGAGCTTCGCGATCTCGTGCGAGTGCTGGAACTCGGCGCAGTCGATCTTGATGACCGCGTTGACGTCGCCGAAGAGTACCTCGGCGGCCGCCTCGACGACGCGCGTCTTGCCCGATCCCGTGGGACCGAGGAAGAGCATCGTGCCGACGGGGCGGTTCATCGGGTTCATCCCGGCGAGGAAAATCTGGTAGAGCCCGCTCATGCGGCGCACGGCGCGCTCCTGCCCCACGATCCGCCCGCCGAGCTTCTCCTCGAACTCCTGCGCGCGCGGGCTCTTCTGATCGGGGTCAAGAAAGACCGTCTCGCTGATCTGTTTCTTCGTCTCCATCATTGCAACCATGACCGTCCTCCTTGCCTGAGTGCTCCGGGGCGAGCGCCTGCAACATCCCGCGCGGTCTGACCCGACCGCGTCACCCTATTCCCCATGCAAGGAACGATCCGTAACCCTCATTGATGCGCCGTCGCAAACGGCGGTTGGCTTTATTGTGCCGCGCTGTCGGGCGGCTCCGGGTGCGGGAACACTATATAAACGACAACGCGCCATTTGTCACCACAAAATATTACGGTCGCGGTCATTTCAGTGTTCTGGCGGATTCGTCACGACTTTCTCGCGCCGCCACGGGGCTGCGCGCCCAGCCAGACGGATTACCGTCTTCGTGCAAAATTTCGCTCGACTTGCACCAACGCGGATGGCGCGCCGCAGAGGCGATCCGTCGCGGCTGAAGGGTTGCCCGCGCGGCGGCGACAAAATGTCATGACAAAAGTGAAGGCGCGCCGACAAAAGCGGCGCGCCTTCACGGTGTCGAGCAGATCGGACGGTCGCGTCCTCAGTCGTAGTACTCGAGACCGAGGTGCGTGATGAGGTCTTCGCCGCGCAGGTGGCGGAGCGTGTTCTTGAGCTTCATCAGCTGGATGAAGACGTCGTGCTCCGGGTAGAGCGTGGGCGCGGTCATCGGCGACTTGAAGTAGAAGGAGAGCCACTCCTGCACGCCCTTCATCCCGACGCGCTGCGCGAGATCGAGGAAGAGGGCGAGGTCGAGGACGAGGGGCGCGGCGAGGATGGAGTCGCGGCAGAGGAAGTCGATCTTGATCTGCATCGGGTAGCCGAGCCAGCCGAAGATGTCGATGTTGTCCCAGCCCTCCTTGTTGTCGCCGCGCGGCGGGTAGTAGTTGATGCGCACCACGTGCGAGAAGTCTTTGTAGAGCTCCGGGTAGAGCTCCGGCTGGAGGATGTATTCGAGCACGGAGAGCTTCGACTCCTCCTTCGTCTTGAACGACTCGGGATCGTCCAGCACTTCGCCGTCGCGGTTGCCGAGGATGTTGGTCGAGTACCAGCCGTGCAGACCGAGCATCCGCGACTTCAAGCCGGGCGCGAGGATCGTCTTCATCAGGGTCTGACCCGTCTTGAAGTCCTTGCCGCAGACGGGGACGCCCTTCTCCTCGGCGAGCTTGCGTATCGCGGGGATGTCCACGGTCAGGTTCGGCGCGCCGTTGGCGAAGGGCACGCCCGACTTCAGGGCGGCGTAGGCGTAGATCATCGACGGGGCGATAGCCTTGTGGTTCTCGCGCATCGCCTTCTCGAAGGATTCGAGGGTGCGGTGGACGGCGTGCGGCTTCAGGAAGATCTCGGTCGAAGCCGCCCAGACCATCACGAGGCGGTCGCAGCGGTTCTTCTTCTTGAACTCGGCGATCTCGTCGATCAACTGCTGCGCCAGGTCGAGCTTTTTGTTGCCCACCTTGACGTTCTCGCCGTTGAGGCGCTTGACGTAGTGCTGATCGAAGACCGCCTTCATCGGCTTGATCTTCTGGAGCGGCGTCTTGAGCTGCGAGAGCAGTTCCTTTTCGAGCACGCCCGCGTGCATCGCCGCGTCGTAAGCCGAGTCACTGAAGATGTCCCACGCGCCGAAGACGAGATCGTCGAGATCGGCGAGCGGCAGGAAATCTTTGATCAGCGGGTTGCGATCGTCCGTGCGCTTGCCGAGGCGGATCGCGCCCATCTGCGTGAGGCTGCCGAC
>JAIVJC010000039.1:0-25125 GCA_020200235.1 Acidobacteriota bacterium
GGCGCAGCTTGAGTTCTACGAGTGCCGCTTCGACGGGGGACAGTTCGAGGAAGTCTTCCGCCGAGCCGACACTCCACCCCGCCGCTTCGAGGCGCTTACGTTTTGTTGCCTTCATGCTATTGCCCCCTCCTGTTAATCAAGTCGTACTGGCGCAAGCGACGCCTGCAATCTTGTTTTACATGCTCCGGCGTCTGCCCCGTCTTCTTCGCGAAGACTTCCAGAATCACAATCGCGTCCGGGTCAACGCGGTAAATAATCCGCCAAGTGTTGCCCTCGTCCGGTATCCGCAGCTCGTGGCAGCGCGGGGCGATTCCCGGCATCGGTCTCGAATGCGGCATCTCAAGTCGCTCCCAAAACAGGTGTCAAGGTGAACATTATTAGTCCAGCCTGTAAATGACCAAAAGATGTGAATGAGTTCCCGAAGCGCGCCTTCTTCGAGTTGGTCAATCTGCGATTCGGCAAAATACTTCGCAAAGAATTGACTCTTCTCATTGCGCTCGGCAATCCACTTATGTCCATCTGTGTTAAGAAAATCCTGAAACTTCGACATCAACTCGCCGAGCCTGTTCGCGTTAATGCCGTTCATAAATTCTTCTAGATTGAACGAGATGAAAATGGCACAAATAAATAATCGCACGCGTGTAACTGTCACAACCCATGAAGCATGCTAAACCAATGTTTCAGAAAGCAGGCTGCCGCGCATCGGCTCAAAGACCGGCGACACTCGCGCTCCACGCTGCTATTGATAGCTGAGGAGAACCCGAAGGTGGTTAGCGAGAGGCTGGGGCATTCAACCATCATATTGACCTTAGACACCTACAGCCACGTCTTACCGGCGATGCAGGAGAGAGCCACGGCGAGGCTGGAGAATTTTCTTTACGCCGTGTGTGCCTCGGCACGATAATAAAAATTGCTAAATAGCCGCAAAAATAAGAGCCCCTACCCCTTATAGGTAGAGGCTCTTATTTTATCATTGTTAAGATTGACCACAGCGGTAATATAATGCTAGATACAGGGTTGTATTTCTGGTTTGCCACAATGGATTGTGCTTAGAAGCCATCATTTATGCCCCCAAAGCAAGCAAGGCTCCCTGAGGTCGTAATCCGTCCGGAAGTTTACTCCTTCTCCGGGCACGAAACTTTTGTCTTTCGCTATGGCTGGATGAAGAAAGCTGTTGACGCCACTGATCCAAATAACGGAAATCCACGCGTCTTCACGGAAGAAGACGCTATTGTGCTCCTCGGTGTCGGCAAGAACATGGTTCGCTCAATACGCCATTGGGGGTTGTCCACTCGCGTAATTGAGGAGGAAGCAAAAAGCCGAGGTACGTTGATCCATCCAACGAAATTCGGGCAATTCATTTTCGGCGCTGGCGGCCAAGATCAATTTCTTGAAGACCCGAACACGCTTTGGCTTCTACACTGGAACATATTATCTAACCCGCAGCGGTGCACTACCTGGCACTTGGCGTTTAATGCAATTCCATCTAATGAGTTCACTCGCGATCAACTTATTCATTTGATCGAGGAGGAAATCCGCCGACGGAACCCGAACGCCATGCCGAGCGGCAACACCTTAAAACGCGATGTTGACGTTTTCCTCCGCACGTATATCCCGGCAAGGTCATCACGCGGGACGGTCGCTGAAGACTCGTTAGATTGCCCGCTCGTTGAATTGCAACTTATTGAAGAAGTCGCCAGTTCAGGGGTTTTTCAGATACGGCGCGGGCCGAAAACAACCCTGAGCGATTCCGTGTTTATCTATGCCCTCATTGATTTCTGGGATCGCACGGCCTCTCAGCAAGAAAGCCTAGCTTTCACTGAGGCTGCGTACGGGAAAGGAAGTCCGGGCATCGCGTTCAAGCTAGATGAGAATAGCGTGGCAGAGCGGTTAGAGCGGCTGGAACAGGTGACGAATGGAGATCTGCTCTACACCGAAACCGCAGGCTTGAAGCAAGTCTATCGCAGAAGGCGGCGGCAGAAATTTGAGTACCTAGAAGCGTACTACCAGGAAACTAACACCTTATTTGCCGTAGGAGTATAGCAACTTGCAACTAAGCGAACTCATCACGGTCGCCCCTCGCTATACCCGTGCAATCAACTTAGAGCGCGATAGTGCCACGCCTGGCGCGATTGACGGCTACACCGTTACCATTACCGCCCACGAATTTCTTAACCGACTAGCTCAATCTCTGACCGCGCCGGCGGGACACCGCGCGTGGACACTGACCGGCCCTTACGGGTCGGGCAAATCGGCTTTTGCCCTCTACCTCGCCAACCTGTTCAATCCCTCATATACAGCGGGCAACAAACTCGCGCGTTCGATCCTTAAAGAGCAACGGCCTGAAATGTACCAGCTCCTCTTTGGCGGCGGCGCTAAAGCGCGCGTCACCAAAGAAGGGTTTTGCCCAATTCTAATTAGCGGCGCTCCTGAGCCGCTGCTTGGGGCGCTGCTGCGGGCCTGCTGCCGTGATCTGCGCCCGTTCTACGCGACTTCAGGTCGTCCCCCGGCTGCCCTCAAGGAATTGGAGAGCTACCGGGACGCTTACCAGAAAGATAGGTCAGCGGTATCTCAATCGAACGTGGTAGAGGCGCTAGTACGCGTCATCCAGCACTTACAGGAATCGGGCAAGGCGCGTGGTGTGCTTCTCATCATTGATGAGTTAGGCAAGTTCCTTGAATATGGCGCACGTGACCCTGAAAACGGCGACATTTACGTTTTGCAGCAACTTGCTGAGGCTACCGCCCGGTTTAACCCGACAAGTTTCCTGCTGGTAACAATCCTGCATCAATCATTCGAGCGATACGCGGCTGATCTGCGGCCAAGCGTGCGCGAGGAGTGGGCGAAGGTGCAGGGGCGCTTTGAAGATGTGGCTTTCCAAGAGCCACCAGAGCAGCTATTCAACCTGATTTCTTCGGCTATCAAGCACAGCAAAAATAAAGCTATAAACGCACTCAAAAAACAGGCGAGGGTACAGGCTGAAGAGGCAATCAAGCTCAAGCTATTGCCGCGCGGCATGTCGAAAGCGGAATTCATTGAAGCGGCTGAACACTGTGCCCCACTGCATCCACTGGCGGTCTTGGCTCTCGTTCGCCTCAGTCGCAAGTTCGGCCAGAATCAACGCTCTCTGTTCTCATTTCTCAACTCCCGCGAACCGCATGGGTTCGCTAATTTTCTCCAACAGGAAATCAGCGAAGATGCTGCGCCGTGCTTTACCCTCCCGGATTTGTACGACTACGTTGCCGAAGCGTTAGGCAGCGGGATCGGAGTGGGCGAGGGGGCTACTCGGTGGGCCGAAGTGCAAAACTCTTTAGATAAGGCCGCGCAGTCCCCTCCAGACGAGATTGCCTTGATTAAGGCAATCGGGCTGATGTCTGCGGTCGGTGCATACGGCGGGCTGAAGCCAAGCCGGGAGGTTCTGCAATGTGCCGTAGCGATGCCGGGGCGGTCATTCCAGAAGGCCCACCGGAGCCTTCTGGAAAACTCTCTTATCGTCGAGCGGAAACACAGCGACACTGTGGCGCTGTGGGAAGGTAGTGACATTGATGTAGAGGAACGGCTGAGGGAAGCAGATCGGCGCGTAGCCGAAGGCACAAGCCTAGCCCAAAAAGTAAATCAGCTCTGGTTGCCCCGGCCACTGGTCGCCAAGCGGCACTCGTTCCAGACCGGAACGCTGCGCTACTTCTCCGTTCGTTTCAGTGACGTGGCAAGCTTCTCGAAGTCGTTGGAAGTACCGGCTGATGCTGATGGCCTCCTCCTGTATTGCCTGCCGAGCAATAAGAGTGATTTTGAGAGTTTAGTAGAACTGGCGCAAAGCTCGAAAGTGCGCGAGCAGCTAGAGGTATTGATAGCCATTCCGCGCGAAGTAAATGCGCTACGCGAGGCAATCAGGGAATTAGAGATGCTGCAATGGGTACGGAACAATACGCCGGCGCTGCAAGGCGATGCGGTCGCGCGGCGTGAGTTGCGCTCCCGCCTAGCAGCAGTGGAAGATCGGATTGGCGTAGAGCTTCAGCGTCTCTTTTCGCCCGACAGGCAAGCCGGCCAGAACACGCTTTGGTTCCATCACGGTATCAGGCAGGAAATTCCGACCGCGCGGACACTGGCAAACTTTCTCTCTACTATTTGCCAGGAAGTCTATCCGTCAACTCCTACCTTGCGTAACGAGCTAGTCAACAGACGGCATCTCTCGACTGCTGCTGCTGCTGCACGCCGGAACCTGATTGACGCAATGATAAAGAACGGGGGAGAAGAGCGCTTGGGCTTTGTGGGTACCCCACCGGAAATTGCTATTTATGCGTCCATCCTCGAACACACAAGGATTCACCGACTTGAAAAGCTGGGCTATACCTTCGGTGAGCCAAGCGGTGATGATGCGCTAATCGCCGTTTGGCAAGGCATTAAAGATTTCTTCAAACACTGCGAGTTGCAGCGGCACTCGGTCAAAGAACTCTTTGATCTTCTGCAACGGCCTCCGTATGGCCTCAAGCTGGGCGTTATCCCTATTTTGTTCTGCGCAGCGGCATCAGCCCATGATACAGAGATCGCTTTCTATGAAGGCGGGGCATATGTGCCGGAAGTTACGGCAGAGGTTTATGATCGCCTCATCCGGTCGCCTGAAAAGTTTGAGATGCGAAGGTATCGTGTCGAGGGGATACGGCGGGAAGTCTTCCGGCTGATGGCCCAACTGTTCGGTAAAGAGGGTGAACCTAATTCCGAACATTTAGTTACCATCCTCAAGCCACTCTACCGCTTCTTTAATCGTTTGCCTCAATACACGAAGCAAACAAGAAATATTTCCCCAACTGCTGCTGCAATTAAAGAGGCCCTATTTTCGTCCAAAGACCCGGACATACTGCTGTTCAATGATTTGCCGCGGGCCTGCGGCGTAGAACCTTTTCCGGCTAATGAGGCAGTCGTAGCAGACCAGCTCAATGCCTTTTTCAGCGCACTCAAAGGCGCTCTGATAGAGCTGCAAAGAGCCTATGACGATTTGCTATCTGAACTGCAATCACTCCTCTTTAAAGCATTCAACTTCGGGGAAGGGGAGGCGCGCGAGCGAATCAGGACGCGCGCAAAGGCGCTTATAGATCATTGTGTTGAGCCTCGGCTGAAAGCATTTGCCCTCCAACTGCAAGACGACTATGAGAACGAGGCGGCGTGGATAGAAGCCGTTGCTACCATAGTCGTAGGAAAAGAGCCTCGGCTGTGGAATGATACCGACCGTGCGCGCTATGAAGTCACGCTTGCTGACCTGGTGCGGAATTTCCGGCACATCGAGGCGCTTGTATTTGAAGAGTCTGCCCGGCACGAACAAGGCCGCAAGCCAGAGCATATTTTGAGGATTAGCGTTTCTGATCGGCACTCTAAGGATTTAGAGGCGGTAGTAGTTGTCGAGCCACAAGACAGCTCTAAATATGCTGAGGCTGTGGTACGGCTAGATGAGCTACTAGAACAGCTCAAACTTGCCGACAACCCGGAACTGGCGCTGGCCGCGCTGTCCTCGGTGTCGCAGAAATATTTATCCGACCTTATCAATTTAGAGCGAAAAAAGAGTAGTATTGACGCTGGCAGCGCAAAAAAGAAGGTGAAGCATGGGGAGTAAAATACGTCATGTTCTGGGACTGTCGGGCGGCAAGGATAGTTCTGCGCTCGCCATACACATGAGGGATCGTGTCCCGGAGATGGAATACTATTTTTGCGATACGCAAAAAGAGCTTCCCGAAACCTACGAATATCTCGACCGGCTTCAAGCGTACTTGGGTAAACCAATCCTTCGCCTTAACGCAGAGCGCGGGTTTGACCACTGGCTTGAAATGTACGGCGGCTATCTGCCCTCCTCTCAAATGCGCTGGTGTACGCGCATGTTGAAGATCAAGCCGTTTGAGGAGTTCGTAGGGGATGATCCGGTTATGAGTTACATCGGCATCCGGGCTGACGAAGACCGCGAGGGTTACATTTCTCATAAGCCCAACATCACGCCGGTATATCCGTTCAAAGAGGATGGGATTCGTGAAAATGATGTATATGAAATTTTGCAAAATGCCGGGGTAGGGCTACCGAAGTATTACGAGTGGCGCACGCGATCTGGCTGCTACTTCTGCTTTTTCCAGCGCAAGGCAGAATGGGTTGGGCTAATGGAGCGTCACCCCGAGTTATATGAGAAGGCGAAACAGTACGAAAAATTTGATGAAGAGCGAGGCGTGCGCTACACATGGAGCAATAACGAAAGCCTCTTGGAGTTGTCCGAGCCAGAACGGATTGCCGATATAAAGCGCAAGCAAGAGCAGGCAGTAAGCAAGAAGAAAAGGGCTCAGCCTGGGCAGAAGCTTTACCAAATTTTCAATGCAGCGCTCGAAGATGAAGATGATACCGAGCCCTGCACAATTTGTAATACTTAGCAGAAGTACCAAGTGTAATAGCGTAGCTTCACAACGGGAAGCTAGTAAACAACTCACGTTCTATCTTGAACATTAGCTGAGTTTTACGAACATTTGAAAGCTTATTTCGAGTAGTCCTATAATAGGGGCGGGCTCTGCATATAGATATAAAATCCTAAATTTCTGACAAGCTATTTTTAATTATACGAAATATGGCAGACACTGATTTTGCAAAACAGAAAGACTCAATACTAGGCCGATTTTCAAAAGAAACCCAATTCACGTTAGAGTGGTTTCCTGAGTATGTGGAAGACTTTACCAAGGCTTTAGAGAAAATTACGCACCCTATTACTTGGGATAGTTGTAAGTTCGTCTCGACAGCAAAGGACAGCGTTCCGGATAAGTTTGGAGTCTATTGTTTCTCAGTTGAACTAGGTGAGCCGTTCCCGAAAAAAATTCATTTACCACTATATGTAGGCAAGGCTTCAGACCAATATCTCTCTGAGAGATTTGGCGACTATTTAAAAGAGAAGAAGAATATAAAGGGTCGAGAGAGAATTGTCTTTATGCTTAATAAATATCAAAATCGATTGCTTTTCTGGTGGGCAGTTGTACCAAAAGTTTATGTGGACGTGGTAGAGCAACACCTGATTATGTGCTGCAAGCCACCATGCAATATAAGAGTTCCTAGCAAGGAAAAGTTCTGGGGTAAGGCGTTTGACTAAGAGCCTCTAACAAAACCCTAGTTTTGGGGCTGGACAATTTTCAATCCCTCAGAGTTTTAGCCCATTTCTAAGGTTTTGTTAGGGTCTCTAAGTGAAATTTCTAGGAGGAACGGAAATGCCAGATTACGTACCGGCTCTGAAAGCTCGCATGGGTGATTGGACATATTATGTCACCGTAATGAAACTTGGAAAAATTGCAAATGAGTGCAGCTTGGCTGCGGATATACATGCAAATAAGGATTTAGACAATCTCATTCAGAGGGCGTTGGAGGATCGCGTAAGGAAAGAGATGGTTCCTTACTTGCTGAATGCACCTCAACGGTTCTACGGGGCTTTAGTTGTGGCTGTGTATGGAGGAGACCCAGAATTCTCCCCTGTTACGGTTGATGAGCATAAGCTTATTGATGATAAAGAGGATCGCTCTAGTTATGGTTTTGGTTTACTCCGATTCGATGGTAGTCAAACTTATTATGCCTTAGATGGTCAACATCGGCTGAAATCCATCCAGGAAGCTGTTAAGGAAGAACCTGATCTGCGAAGCGAAGAAATTACTGTCATTATCCTCAAACATGAGGAGACGAAAGAAGGTTTGCAACGGACCCGCCGATTATTTTCTAATTTAAACCGCCGAGCTAAGCCAACTAAGTCGGGGATGAATATTGCAATAGATGAAGATGATAGCATAGCGATTGTAACGCGCCAGTTGGTTAAAGAGAATAAAATCTTAAAGGGGCTAGTTCTTTCTAATATTGAGTCGGTTAATACTAAGCAACTCAAACCAACTAAAAAGAACGATCCCTATATCACTACCCTCGCAGCATTCTATGAAACGAACGAACTTCTGCTCGCTGCATACGATCAAGGACTTGATATAGACGAACAGTTCAAGCAATTTAGAAAATCGGATAAGGAACTTGAAGGATATTATTCCTACCTTGATAAAATATGGACGCGAATGCTTAAAAAATGTCCGGGCTTTGATGCTGTCTTGAAAGGGAAAAAGACACCGGGTGATCTTCGCCTGCGTGTTGATGGAGAGGGACAGCCAATTTTAGATGATGCTGGAAAAACTATTCCCGGAGGAAATGTTTTCGCTCGCCCAATGGGGCAATTTGTTATTGCAGATGTTCTACAGTCAGTAGGAGTGAGAGGGAAATCCATTGAAGATGCCATTGATGCAATCATGAATAATATCACAATGGATATAGATGAAGCCCCTTGGGTGGATGTAATTTGGAACTCTGATACACAAACTATTAAGGGCGGCAAAAAGGAAAGATCACTTCTTACCTCTTTAATAGGATTCTCTCTTAATTTAAAAGGCAGTCCTAAAATCCGAGAGCTTACAAAAAAATATAGAGCTATTAGTGGTAATAAAAAGGCTGCCACTCTTCCATTGATTGATTGGTCTGGAAGCTCTCAAGAGCCAGATAAGGAGATTTAAAGTATTGGATGGGGAATTTTCAAGGTCTCGACTCAACGTACAGAAGAAATAAATACAAAAATTATAAAGCTAACGATACGTGGCAACGCAAGTCTAGTATGTTTTGAGATATGAAAGCCCGCAACGTTGTACCTCAACGTTGCGGGCTTCCATTCTACATTTGTAATTTGGTTTATGTGTTTGTAGCTTGATTTGAATATCGTGAGCATCGAGATCAAGGTAAGGACTTAATAGTTCGCATACAATTCGCATACAAAATGAAAAGGCAGCTCGTTGGCCACCCTTAAGTTATTGGTTTTAAAGAAGGCGGCGGTCGGAATCGAACCGACGAATAAAGGTTTTGCAGACCTCTGCCTTACCACTTGGCTACGCCGCCGGAAAATGGGATGAGGGCGGAGGGGGAAGGGATGAAGCAGGAAGTTCCTCTTTCATCCCTCATCCCTCCGCCCTCATCCTGATCTTTGGAGCGGGAGACGGGATTTGAACCCGCGACTTCGACCTTGGCAAGGTCGCACTCTACCACTGAGTTACTCCCGCTCTGCGGAAGGCAAATTCTACTGATAAAGTCCCGCTTGTCAAGCCGGGCACGGCGCACGCCCCCGCCCCCCGCCAAGCCCACACCCCGAATTCTCACGCGCAACTCATGCCCGGCGGCAACGCCCGAAGGCGCGGCGCGGTGGCGCACAGGGGTCGGCGAAGTCGTTTGACATCGCCGCCGTCTCCCGCTAATTTCGTCGCGCCCGGGGCGCCGCCGCCGTCTTGATTTCCAGTCCCTCCCCCGAAAAGTTCGACGCTTCAACTGAAAGGACTTCGTGCCATGAGATTCGTGATGCCGCGCC
This sequence comes from Acidobacteriota bacterium, assembly GCA_020200235.1. Lineage (GTDB taxonomy): Bacteria > Acidobacteriota > Blastocatellia > Pyrinomonadales > Pyrinomonadaceae > JAIVGV01. The sequence continues at coordinate 9,389 of JAIVJC010000039.1, forward strand.
ACTTCTCTCGCGTCGCGCGCCCGGTCGCGCTCGCCGCACTCCTCTCGCTCTCCTGCCTCGCCGCGCTCGCGCAGGGCGGCTACCGCAAGCCGCCGCAGGCGGTGTCGGACGTTTTGAACGCGCCCATCACGCCGACCGCCTTCATCTCGCCTTCGCGCGAGACGGTGCTGCTCGCCACGGGCGTGCGCTTCCCCGCGATCGCAGACCTCGCGCAGCCGATGCTGCGCCTCGCGGGTCTGCGCATCAACCCGAACACGTCGGGTCCGCACCGCACGCAGTACTTCGTCGCCTACACGCTCAAGCGCGTCAGCGACGGCGCGGAGACCAAGATCACGCTTCCCCCTGGAGCGCACGCGAGCGCGCCATCCTGGAGCCCCGGCGGCAAACGCTTCGCCTTCACGAACACGACCCCGGCGGGGATCGAACTGTGGGCGGGCGACGCCGCGACGGGTCGCGTCCAGAAACTGCGCGGCGTCGTGGTCAACGCCGTCTACGGCGATCCCTTTCAGTGGATGCCCGACGCCCAGACGCTCCTCGTGCAGCTCGTGCCCGCCGCGCGCCCGAAGCTCGCGCCCGCGCCGAGCGTCCCCGTGGGTCCGAACGTGCAGGAGAGCTCGGGCAAGGCTGCGCCGGTGCGCACTTACGAAGACTTGTTGAAGACCGCTTACGACGAGGATCAGTTCGAGTATTACGCGACGGCGCAGCTCGCCTACGTCGACGCGACGACGGGGAAGATCACGAACGTCGGGCAGCCGGCGATCTACGACACCGCGCGCCCCTCGCCCGACGGGCAGTTCCTGCTCACGTCGCGCGTGCACCGCCCTTTCTCGTACCTGCACCCGGTCAACGATTTCCCGCAGGAGGTCGAGGTGTGGGATAAGCAGGGTCGCGTCGTCCACAAGCTCGCGAGCCTGCCCTTGCAGGACGAGGTGCCGATCGACGGCGTGCAGGTGGGTCCGCGCCGCTACGGCTGGCGACCGACCGAGCCCGCGACGCTCGTCTGGGTCGAGGCGCTCGACGAGGGCAACCCGAAGAAGCAAGTCCCGCACCGCGACCGCGTGCTGATGCAGAGCGTCGCCCTCTGGATGACCAAAGCGCCGTCGGGCGCCGCGCCGAAGGAGTTGATCAGGACGGAGCACCGCCTCCAGGGTCTCCAGTGGTTCGAGCGCAGCGGGCTCGCCTTCGTCGCCGACTACAACCGCGACACGCGCAAGTCGCGCACGTGGATCGTCAACGCCGACAACCCGTCGGACGCGCCGCGCCTGGTGTGGGAGCGCAACGTGCAGGATCGCTACAACGATCCGGGCACTCCGCTGACGCACGTGCTCGCCAACGGGCAGCGCGCGATCTGGCAGAGCGGCGACGACATCTTCCTCTCCGGCGCGGGCTCTTCGCGCGCGGGCGACAGGCCGTTCCTCGACCGCTTCAACTTGAAGACGCTCAAAGCCGAGCGCCTCTTCCAGAGTGACGCACAGAGCTACGAGGCGCCCGTCACGCTCTTGAAGGACGACGGCTCGCAGTTCATCACGCGGCGCGAGACGCCGATTGAGCCGTCGAACTACTTTATTCGCACACGCGTCCCCGTCCGAGGGGATGACTTTTCGGGATCGACACCGAGGGGTATTGACGGGTTCTCTTATCAATCGTCGCCGCTCACGAACTTCCCCGACACGACGCCGCAGCTGCGCGCCATCAAGAAGCAGCTCGTCACCTACAAGCGCAAGGACGGCGTGCAGTGCTCTTTCACGTTGTACCTCCCGCCGAACTACAAGGAGGGCACGCGCCTGCCGACGGTCGTCTGGGCGTACCCGCTGGAGTTCAACGACGCCGACACCGCCGGTCAGGTGAGCGGCTCGACGCAGCGCTTCACAACCATCGGCGGCTACTCGCACCTCTTCTTCCTGCTGGAAGGCTACGCCGTCCTGGACAACACGACGATGCCCGTCGTCGGCGATCCCGAAAAGGTCAACGACACTTACGTCGATCAGATCGTGATGAGCGCGCAGGCGGCGATCGATAAAGCCGTGGAGATGGGCGTCGCGGATCGCGACCGCGTCGGCGTCGGCGGGCACAGTTACGGCGCGTTCATGACGGCGAACCTGCTCGCGCACAGCGATCTCTTCCGCGCCGGCATCGCCCGCAGCGGCGCGTACAACCGCACCCTCACGCCCTTCGGCTTCCAGAGCGAGCGGCGCACGCTGTGGGAGGCGGCGGAGATGTACATCCGCGTCTCGCCCTTCATGAACGCGCAGCGGATCAAGGAGCCGATCCTTCTCGTCCACGGCGAGGCGGACGACAACACGGGGACGTTCCCGATCCAGTCCGAGCGCATGTACGCGGCGATCCGCGGCAACGGCGGGACGGTGCGGCTCGTCATGCTCCCGCTCGAAGCCCACGGCTACCAGGCGCGCGAGACGACCGAGCACGTCCTCTACGAGATGATCAACTGGTTCGACAGGTACGTGAAGCACGCCCCGCCACGCGGCAGCCGCGATACGGCGGGCGGCTCGGCGACGAAGGAAGAGAAGTAGGCTCATTCTCTAATTGCGGAATGCGGATTGCGGATTGCGGATTGTAAAGACATCACGTCTCATCTAATCCGCAATCCGCAATCCGGGCGCGTCGCCGGGCGGCAGCACGAGCGCGACCACGTCGTAGCGGTGCGGCGCGCCCGTCAAGCCGAAGGTGCGCAGGTAGGCGCGTGCGGCGCGCGTGATCTGCCGCTGCTTGCGCAGATCGACGTTCGCCTCGGGCGCGGCGAACTCGTCGGAGCGGCGCGTCTTCACCTCGACGAAGCAGAGCGTTGCGCCTTCGTATGCCACCAGGTCGATCTCGGCGTTGACGACCGCGCCGCGCAGGTTCCTCCCCACAGGCAGTTTGAAGTTCGCCGCGACGAGCCTGTAGCCCACCCGCTCTAAGAGATCGGCGGCGAGCCTTTCGCCGCGCGCGCCGAGCGCGAGGTGCGCGGGCGCCTGCCCGGCTCCGGCGCGGCGCGTGTCGCGCGCGAGCCGGCGCGCCCTGCCGATGAAGGTGGGGAGCGTGCGGGGCAGCTTCATGTCGCGTCGTCCCTCGTGAGGTCGGGCTCGGTCGCGCCCGCGCGGCGGGCGATCTTCTACGCGGCGGATCAGTCCTGCTGCCCCCGCTCCTCCCGCAAGCCGGACTGGATCATCTTCTTCAGCCGCGGGTTCAATTCGCGCGGCAGGTGTTCGACGACGAGCGCGCGACCCTGCGCACCGCCGTCGATGAAGAGCGAGGAGACGGCGTCGAACCGCAGGAGCTGCGACTGCTCGCGCAGCGCCGCGCGCATCAGGGGCAGACTCTCGCGCCCCCAGAGGTGCGCGGCGATGTAGAGGGCGAGACCGCGCTTGCGGAGATCGTCATCGCGCAGCAGCGCGCCGAGCGTCTCGTCGAAAGAGCGATCGACGTTCCGCTTGATCGCCTCGGTCGCCTGCCAGCGCACGGAGCCCTCGTCGTGACCCATGAGCCCCAGCGCCGTCGGGAGGTACGCGGGCTTCCACTGCCCGGTCATGTTTTCGAGCGCGTAGAGGACGACCATCGGGTTCGGGTCTTCCGCGATCTTCAAGAGCGGCACGCCGCCCCTGAACTTCCGCGCGAACTCAGCCGCCGCCAGCGCGTCGTTGATCTTCGAAATGCGCGACTCGACGAACTCCGTCTCGTAGGCGTGCGGGTCGATCAGGTAGGCGCTCAGGTAGTAGTCGAGCGCGCGCGAGTTGTCTTTCTTCACTTTGAAGAAGAACCTGCCGATCCACGCCTGTATGTATGAGGAGTGCGGCGACAGGTCGGCGGCTTTGACTAAGCTCTCCTCCGCCTCGCGCAGCCGGCCCTCGTTCTGTTGCGCCGCCCCGAGCTTGAAGGCTTCCTCGCCCTCGCGGGTCGCCGCGTCCGCCGCCCGTCCGCCGAAAGCCGCCGCGAAGGCTCGATTAAAATCGGCTTGCTCGAAGCGTCCCCGGCGCGCCGTCTCGAGGATGTAGAAGGCCTGGATGCGGTCGCCGCGGTCGCGGAAATATTTGGCGAGAGCCATGTGCGGCGCGGGTTCCATGTAGCGCATCGCGAGATCGGCGCGGAGCCGTTCTAAAGTAGGGCTCTGATCCTGTGACGGGCTCCGTGACGGACTCCGTGACGGGCTCTCCGTCCGGCTCTGCGCGTGCGTCGTCGCCTGCCTGGCGCACGAGAGGGAAGTTAGGAGAAGCAGCGCGAGAACGGTCAGCCCGCGGGCTGGCGTGAGTTGAAGCATGGTGTGACTCCTCGTGAGTTTTTCAGGTCGCTCGCGTGAGGCGCGGGTTCGAGGCGAGTCTATTTTACCAAAGTCGCGTTGGGGCGCGCGAGAGGAATCTCCGGCGGGTCGGGCGCCGAGCGCGAGGCGCCGCGCGCGAGTCGTGGGGCTGATTCTCGCGCGCGTGCGCCGCCCGCGCCACGGTCGCGGCGGAGAAGCGTCCGGGTGAGGCGTGACGGCTTCATCCCGTGTAGGCGCGCGGCTAGCGGCTGACGGCGAAGACGTGGTGCTGGGTGCGGACGAACATCGTGCCGGAGGCGATGGCCGGGGTCGCCATCAGCAGCTCGCCCGAAGGGTTCGTCGCCAGCAGCTCGTACTGCGCGCCGGCTTTCACGACGAAGATGTCGCCGTCCTCGCTTGGCAGGTAAATCTTGCCGTCCGCGGCGACGGGCGAGGCGCTGAAGCCGCCGCCCTTGTGCGGGAGGTGCTGGCGGTAAACTTCCGCGCCCGTCTTGAGATCGTAACAGTCGAGGATGCCCTGGTTCGAGAGCACGTAGAGGTGCTGGCCGTAGATGAGCGGCGTCGGCATGTAAGAGCCGCGCTGCCGCCTGCTCCACGCGACGTGGGCGTTCGAGGTCTGATCTTTGCCGAGCGTGATGTCGCCGGACGCGCCCGCGCGGATGACGAAGATGGGCGCTTCGGGGCGGCGGCCGCTCGCGACGACGATGAGATCGCCGCTGTAGACGGGCGTCGGCGCGGTGATCTTCGAGCTGCCGCCGAGTCGCCACAGTTCCTTGCCGGTTGCGGGGTCGTAGCCGCGTATGAAGTTCGAGGCGTTGGTGATGATCTCGGTGCGCGCCTTGCCGTCGTAGACGGTCGGCGTGCCCCACGAGGGCAGCTCTTCGCGCGCGGTCTTCCAGACGGTCTTGCCGGTCTTCAAATCGGCGGCGAGCAGGAACGAGTCCTTCTGCGCGTCGCACTGGACGATGACCAGGTCCTTATAAATGATCGGCGAGCTGGCCGTGCCCCACTCGTATTCGGGAAGATCGTAGGCGCCCGCGTTCAAGACGCCGAGGTCTTTCTTCCAGAGGAGGCGACCCGCGGTGTCGTAGGCGTAGAGACCCTGCGAGCCGAAGAAGGCGACGACTGCACGGCCGTCTGTCGCGGGCGTGGAGTTGGCGTAACTCGCCTTCGTGTGCCGCTTCTCGCGCGGCGCGCCCTCGAACGCGGTGCGCTCCCACACGACGCGGCCGCTCCTGCGGTCGAGCGCGTAGAGCTTCCACTGCTGCGGCGAGCGATCGTCGGAGGCGTCGCCGTCGCCGTAGAGCCCGTGGCGGAAGCTGTCGCCGCCGCGGCTGCTGACGGCGGTCGTGACGTAGACGCGGTCGCCCCAGACGATGGGGCTCGAATGCGCGAGACCGGGGATCGCGGTCTTCCACTTCACGCCCGAGCCCTTCGCGGCGTCCCAGCGCTCGGGGAGGTTCTGCCCCGCCGCCACGCCCGCCGCGCGGTTGCCTCGGAACGACGCCCAACTGTCCGTGCGCGGAGTCTGCGCCGCGTGCGGCACAACGAACAGCGCGACGAGCGTGGCGAGCAGGGACGGGTGTGGTCTCATGGGGCTCCTTGCTGAGTCTATATATATGTAGAGACGCGCGGGCTTTTTTTGCGTGCTCCGCGGGCGAGTTGGCGAGCGCGGCGAGTCGGGCGCGCATGTGCGTCGCGCGGCATGATATCACAACGCGAGCCGCCGTTTTACGACGAGATTGAAAGTAACCTGCCTTGCCCGCGCTCCGAGGCGCGCGCTAGACTGACCACACTTTTAAGAAGCCATGAACAAAGTCGAGGTCGAGAAAAGAGCGCGGCGCGGCGCGGCGCTGCCGCTCGTCACCATCGTCGGGCGACCGAACGTGGGCAAGTCCACGCTCTTCAACCGGCTCGTCGGAGAGCGCCGCTCGATCGTCGGCGACGAGCCGGGCATCACGCGCGACCGCATCTACGGCGAGGCTGAGTGGAGCGGGCACCGCTTCTCCGTCGTAGATACGGGCGGCATCGTGCCCGACGACGACGCGCTCATCCCTTCGAACATCCTGAAGCAGGCGGAGGCGGCGATCGGTCAGGCGGTCGCGCTCGTCTGGGTGGTGGACGTGCGCGCTGGAATCACCTCGCTCGACGAAGAACTCGCGCGTCTGCTGCGCGGCACGGGCAAGACCGTCATCGTCGCGGCGAACAAGGCGGACGCCGCGCGGCTCGACGCCGAGGCGGGAGAGTTCCACCGCTTCGGCTTCGACGAGGTCGTGCCCGTCTCAGCCGAGCACGGCGACGGCGTCGGCGATCTGCTCGACGCCCTGATAGAAAAAATATGGGCGGGCGAGAAAGTCTCTGCCGAAGACGTCGCCACCGATGAGGAGTCTTCGCGCGAGCCGTGGGAGCTGCGGCTCGCCATCGTCGGGCGCCCGAACGTGGGCAAGTCTTCGCTCGTCAACCGGCTGCTCGGCGAGGAGCGCGTCATCGTCTCGCCCGTCGCGGGCACGACGCGCGACGCCATCGACACCCTGCTCGAGTGGCGCGACGACGGCGCGGCTTACGACGAGTCGCACGAGATCGCCGACCCGCGCGCGCAGACCTCGCCCGGCGGCGCCTTGAGCGCGGCTCTCGAATCCGCTCAGCAATCTTCAGACGACAATCCGCAATCCGCAATCCGCAATCCGCAATCGTTGACGCACCGCTTCCGGCTCATCGACACCGCCGGCATCCGGCGCAAGGGCAAGACCGAGGAGATGGCGGAGAAGCTGTCGGTCGTGATGGCGCGCAGGAGTCTGGAGCGCGCCGACGTGGCGGTCGTCATCGTGGACGCGACCGAGGGCGTCGTCGCTCTGGACGCCAACATCGCGGGCTACGCGGTGGACGCGGGCTGCTCCGTCATCATCGCCGTCAACAAGTGGGACGCCGTGCCGGGCAAGGAGACGGGCACGCCCTACGAGTTCGAGCGCGAGCTGCGCGACAAGATGAAGTTCCTCGACTGGGCTCCGGTCGTCTTCATCTCCGCGCTCACGGGACAGCGCGTGCAGAACATCCTGCCGCTCGCGCTGCGCGCCAACCGGGCGCGCAACCTCCGCATCCCGACCTCGCAGCTCAACCAGTTTTTCGAGCGCGCGGTCGACGCGCCGGGCGCGCCGACGGCGGTCGCGAAGGTGAAGGGCGGGCAGTCGCGCCTGCGCATCCAGTACGTCACGCAGATCGGCGTGCGCCCCCCGCGCTTCGTCGTCTTCACGGCGGGCGGGCGACCGGGCTTGCACTTCTCCTACGAGCGCTACCTCCTCAACCGGCTGCGCGAAGAGTTCGACTTTTACGGCACGCCCATCCGCCTCATCGAGCGCCACCGCTCGGAGCGAAAGAAGTGATCGGGGTATCATGTGCCGACGCACCTCGCGCGGAGCCCTCGCGTAGAATTCCCTCAAAGGAAGGATGTCGGAAGATGAGAAGAATCCTGATCCTTGTCGGGCTCGTACTGGCAGCCGGCTTGAACTGTTTGGCGCAGGAGACTCCCTGCCGGAGGGTCGCGGAGCCCGCCGGCGGCTTCTCCATGTGCGCGCCGGAGGGGTGGACGGTTGAAGCAAAGGAAGGCGAGAAGTATAAGATGATGATCGCCCCGCGCGCCGAAACATTCACCCCGAATATCAACTTCAAAGACGAAGCGAACTCGATGCCACTCGCAGACTACGCGACGGCAAGCGGGAAATACGCCGTGGAGAATTACGAGAAGATCGGGGCTACTTCCATCAGGCTCGTGGATCGGTCTGACTTCGTGACGAGCTCTAAGCTCGCCGGAATAAGAGTCTCCTTCAGCGTCCTGTACAAGGGGCTGGTCGTGAGGATCATCCAGTACTACTTCGACGCCAAGAAGGGTCAGAAGGTGATCGTCAGTTGCACGGGGCTGGAGGTTGAGCGGGAGAAATTCGATCCCATCTTTGACCGCGCCGTCAGAACATTCGGGCTCGATCAGTAGTCATCCGAAACCCTGCCGAGCGCACTCGGCGCCAGAGCCCCTTTCCGAGCGCGCCCGTCTTTCATGAGTGAGAGAGCCATAGGATTCGAGGTGACGGCGAGCGAGGGCGAGGCGCGCGCAGGATTACTGCAAACCCGTCGCGGCGTGATCGAGACGCCGGTCTTCATGCCCGTCGGGACGGCGGGGACGGTGAAGGGGACGCGCTTCGAGGCTTTGGAGTCCGAAGAGCTCGACGCGCGCGTCATCCTCGGCAACACCTATCACCTGTGGCTGCGCCCCGGCGTCGATGTCATCCGCTCGTGCGGCGGTCTGCACCGCTTCATCGGGTGGGAGCGCGCGCTGCTGACGGATTCGGGCGGCTTTCAGGTGTGGAGCCTCGGCAACATCCGGAAGCTGAAGGAGGAGGGCGCGGAGTTTCGCTCGCACCTCGACGGCAACGTCTTCTTCCTGTCGCCCGAAATCTCGATGGAGGTGCAGGCGGCGCTCGGCTCGGACATCGTGATGGTCCTGGACGAGTGCGCGCCCGGCGAGGCGTCGCACGGGGAGGCGCGCACCTCGCTCGAACTCACCGCGCGCTGGGCGCGCCGCTCCCGCTCGCGCTTCGACGAGTTGCAGCAAGAGGGCGCGGACCTGGGGAAGAGAAGCGAACACGACGGTCCACTGAGCGGCGGGCAGGCTTTGTTCGGCATCGTGCAGGGCGCGGCGCACGCTGACCTCAGGCGCGAGAGTCTGGCGCGCACGGTCGAGATCGGGTTCGACGGCTACGCCATCGGGGGCTTGAGCGTAGGCGAGGCGAAGCCCGTCATGTACGACACGGTCGAGATGCTCGCGCCGCTCATGCCGCCGGGAAGCCCGCGCTACCTGATGGGCGTGGGCACGCCGGAAGACCTCGTCGAGGCGGTGGCGCGCGGCGTCGACATGTTCGACTGCGTCCTGCCGACGCGCAACGGTCGGACGGGGCAGGCTTACACCTCGCGCGGGCGTTTGAGCATCAAGAACGCGCGGTTCGCGGCCGACGCGCGGCCGCTCGACGAGGCTTGCGCGTGCTCGGTCTGCCGCCGTCACTCGCGCGCGTACCTGCGCCACCTGTTCACGTCGGGCGAGATGCTCGCCGGGGTGCTCTTCACGCACCACAATCTGGCGTTCTTCCTTGACACCATGCGGCGCGTGAGGCAATCTATCCGGTCTGGTGATTTCGCGCGATTTCGGCGGGAGTTTATTGAGAGAATCAACTCCGGCGTGGAGTGAGTTTTGCGCGGTCGCGGCGGCTGGTTGGGCGCCCGCGGGCGCGCCGTCCCGAGCCGGAGACTACGGTCCCGCCGGGGCTTCCGTCTCGTCTTCCCCGACGCCGCCCGCGACGCGCGAAAGTACAAAATCTTCTGACACACAAATTTTCCTAACATGACACTTGCTCTCCTACAGGCACAGGGCGGCGGCGGATCGTTCCTGGTCTCGCTGATGCCGTTCTTCCTGATCTTCGGCGTCTTCTATTTCCTGATCATCATGCCGCAGCGCAAGCGCCAGCAGAAGTTGCAGGCGACCATCGCCGAACTGAAGGCGGGCGCGCGCATCGTCACGACCGGCGGCATCGTCGCCACCGTCACCGCCGTGCGCGATAAGACGCTCGTCGTGCGCACCGCCGAGAAGTCGATGCTTGAGATCACGCGCGGCGCGGTCGCGGGTCTCTACGAGGGCGCGGAGGGGCAGCAGTAAAAGCTTGATACGTCGCGCGGGGTTCTTTCACCCGCGCGCACTTTTGTCGTCATGAAGAAGAATCTCACGCAACGCGCCATCGTCATCGCCATCGTCACGCTCGTCGCGCTGTTCATCATCTTCCGCCCGCGCGACGCCGAGGGTAACCTGCGCCGCCCGCAGGCTTCCGACTTCACCTGGGCGGGCATCAAGGGGACGCTCCAGAACAACATCCACCTCGGGCTCGACCTGCGCGGCGGCTCGCACCTCGTCATGCAGGTGCAGGTGCAGGACTACATGAAGCGGCTGGCGGAGAACGCCCGCGTCGGCGTCGAGAAGGCCGCCAAGGACGCCGGCCACGACGTCAAGGAGACGCGCGCCGACGCGTCGGGCGGCAACTACAACGTCGTGCTCAAACTCGGCGACGCCTCGAAGGCCTCCGAGGCGCGGGACGAAGTGGCGAAGAAGGTCGATCTCCGCGACTTCAGCCCGTCGGTCTCGGGCGACACCGTCACGTGGGCGCTCACCGGCTCGGCGCAGCGGTCGCTCGGGGATCAGGCGACGCAGCAGGCGATGAAGATCATCGACAGCCGCATCAACTCCGTCGGCGTGGCCGAGCCGACGCTGCAGGAGCACGGCGGGCAGGGCTCGCACCAGATTCTCCTGCAGATGCCCGGCATCCAGGACCCGGAGCGCATCAAGAAATTGATCATCGGCCAGTCGCGGCTGGAACTGATGAAGGTCGTCAGCCCCGGGAACCCCTCGCCGATGCAGACCTACGCGACCGAGGAGGAGGCGAAAGCCTCGCTCGGCGGTCAGGTCCCGCCGAACCGCCGCGTGCTCCCCTACTCCGAGCGCGACGAGCCGACCGCCGCGGGCGAGGCGCCGGCGCAGCCCAACCAGCCGAAGCGCTGGGTCGTCGTCGAATCGCCGGCGGTCGTGGACGGGACCGAACTCCGCACCGCGGATGCCCTCTCCCGCACGGGCAACGACAGCGACTACGAGATCAACTTCACGCTCAAGCCCTCGGGCGCGGAGAAGTTCGGCGCGTGGACGGGCGCGAACGTCGGCGCGTACATGGCCGTCGTCCTGAACGACGAGGTCAAGAGCGCGCCCTACATCAAGTCGCAGATCACGGACTCGGGTCAGATCACGGGACGCTACACGAAGCAGTCGGCGGAGGACATGGCGCTGACGCTGCGCTCCGGCGCGCTGCCCGCCAAGCTCGTCTACCTCGAAGAGCGGACGGTCGGCCCGAGCCTGGGTCAGGACTCGATCAGGGCTGGCGTGACGGCTTCGGCGGTCGGGCTCGCGCTCGTCGTCGCCTTCATGCTCTTCTACTACCGGGGCGCGGGCGTCAACGCCGTCATCGCGCTCATCCTGAACATGATCCTGACCATCGCCGCGCTGATCCTGTTCGACGCGACGCTGACTTTGCCCGGCATCGCGGGCATCATCCTGACCATCGGCATGGCGGTGGACTCGAACGTGCTCATCTTCGAGCGCATCAGGGAGGAGCTTCAGACGGGCAAGACCATCGCCTCGGCGATCGAGCAGGGCTTCGCGCGCGCCTTCGTCACGATCATCGACACGCACGTGACGACCATCGTCTCGTCCCTGTTCCTCTTCGTCTTCGGCACGGGACCGATCCGCGGCTTCTCCGTCACGCTCATCCTCGGTCTCGTCGTCAACCTCTTCTCGGCGGTCTACGTCTCGCGCACGATCTTCATCTGGCTCCTGAACCGCCGGGGTCGGCGCATGGAGACGCTCAGCATTTGATCAAGTGATGGGTGATGGGTGATGAGTAATGAGTTAACCGCTCCTGCTCATCACTCATCACTCATCACTCATCGCTCATCACTTTTATTATCATGGTCAGACTCTTTCACAAAGTTAACTTCGACTGGCTGGCGAACCGGCGGATCTTCATCATCGTCTCGATCCTGCTGATGCTCGCCGGGACGGGCTCGGCTGTCTTTCGCTACGCGCGCGGTCAAGCCCCGTTCAACCTCGGCGTCGACTTCAAGGGCGGCACGCTCATCACGGCGAAGTTCAAGCAGCGACCCTCAGCCGAGGACGTCCGCGCGGCGTTGCAGCACGCGGGCGTGCACGACGCCATCATCCAGCCCGTGAGCAGCAAGCCGGACGAGGTGCTGATCAAGCTGCCGCGCCTCGGCTCGGAGGAGAGCGCGCAGGACGAGGCGCAGGTGGACGTGGGGCGCACGAAGGTCGCCGAGGCGCTGAAGAGCTTCGGCGCGCAGGTCGCGGCGGATCAGGACTTCGCCGCCGAGGGCAACTCCTTCAAGATCGTCGGCACGGACGCGGTCGGCGCGGTGGCGGGCGCGGCGCTGAGGAATCAGGCGGTGGCGGTGACGCTGCTCGCCCTGGTCGGCATCCTCGTCTTCATCTCGGTGCGCTTCGAGTGGACGTACGGCGCGGCCGCCGTGATCGCCGTCTTCCACGACGTGCTCGTCACGCTCGGCATGTTCTCGGTCTTCTACTGGGAGATCAACCTGACCGTCATCGCGGCGCTCTTGACGCTCGTCGGCTTCTCGGTCAACGACACCATCGTGACCTTCGACCGCGTCCGGGAGAACCTGCGGCTGCACCGCCGCGAGTCGCTCTACAAGATCACGAACGACTCGATCAACCAGACCCTCTCGCGCACCATCATCACGTCCGGCTTGGTCTTCCTGTCGGTCGTCGCGATGGTGCTCTTCGGCGGCGAGGTGCTGCGACCGTTCTCGCTCGCGCTCGTCATCGGCATCGTCTTCGGCACCTACTCCTCGATCGCCATCGCGAGCCCGATCATGGTCTGGTGGCAGCAGCGGGTGGAGCGCCAGACGCCGCGCCCGGCGCCCGCCAGGCAGGCACGCGCGACCGACGGCGGGGCGGGGGGGGAGCGCAAGCATTCCCAGCGCACGAGTGCGCCGTCAGATGTGCCGGCGGCTACTTGCCTGAGGCGGTTCGGGTGACGTGACAGTTCGCCCCGCAAGCCGCGCGCGGGAGTCTTCCCCGAAGTCTCCTCGGTGCGCCGCGCGCCCGACCACCGACGACACCCCCGGAAATTTAGTTCAACTACAAAACGAGCAGTCTGAGAGAAGACGTTCGGGAACATAACACTTCTCTCCGGTTTCTAAGAGGCTAAGGCATTCGCGCCCCTAATCCACTGGCACCGGTTGAGGGAGGAGACAGATGTTCGAGAACTTAGTCGAGTCGACTTCGCACAAGGATGACCTCTCGCGCAAGGGGGGATTCTTCCTCGGCACGCTGGCGGTCTATTTCGTCCTCTTCGTGATCATCTCCATCGTCGGCATCTACACCTACAACACGCGCCTCGACGCGCAGAACATGGAGCTGATGACGATGGTCGCGCCCGTGCCCATCCAGGCGCAGCCCGAGCAGCAGCCGGAGGAGCAGAAGCAGCAGGCGAAGCCGCAGCAGCAGGAGCAGCAGGTCGCCACCCGCACGGAGTTCGTCGCCAGCAACCTCGATCCGACGAAGGTCCCGCAGAAGGTGGAGGCGGTGGCATCGAAGATCCCGCCCGTCCCGCCCGGCGGCGCGGTGCTCGGTAAGACGAACACCACTCCCGTCGGCGGTCCTTCCGGTCCCATCGGCCCCAGCTCCGGCGTCGGCGGCCCCGTCGGCGGGACGGCACCGCCGAAGGTGGTCGTCCCCGACACGGACGAGCCGCCGCCCCCGACCCCGACGCCCGCCCCGAAGCCGAAGACCATCGTCTCGGGCGGCGTCCTGAACGGCAGGGCGATCTCGAAGCCGCAGCCCACCTACCCGCCGATCGCGCGCGCGGCGCGTGCGTCCGGCGTCGTCATCGTCTCGGTGACGGTGGACGAGTCGGGCAAGGTCGTCTCGGCGCGCGGCGTCAGCGGTCACCCGCTCCTGATCAACGCGGCGGTGCAGTCGGCTTACGGGTGGCGCTTCTCGCCGACCATGCTTTCGGGTCAGCCCGTGAAGGTCAACGGCACGATCACGTTCAACTTCACGTTGCAGTAAGGCGGCTGCCGGGTCTCCCCCGAGAGACCCCCGCCCGCGCTTCGGACGGCTCTGGCTATAGTGAGACTAAAAATTATTTGGAGGGTTCTACCGTGACCATTCTGACGAGTTTGCTCGGATCGAAAGTGCTCGGCTTCATGCTGCTGCTGCAAGACGCGGCGGCGCCGACGAGCGGCGAAGGCAAGTCGATGGCTGAGACCTTCACGATGCGCGAGATGATCCACAACCTGGGTCCCATCGCCATCGGCGTCATCGCCATCCTCCTCATCATGTCGATGTACTCCATCGCCGTGATGGTCGAGCGCTTCCTGACCTACCGCGCCGCCAAGCAGCAGTCGCGCGAGTTCGCGCCGAGAGTCGCGCAGGCTCTGAAGAACGACCGCATCGACGAGGCGATCACCATCGCCGACAAGCACAAGAAGTCGCACCTGGCGATGGTCGTCAACGCGGGCCTCCACGAGTTCCGCGCGCACGAGTCGGGCGCGGAGCTGTCGGGCGAGGAGATCGACGCCTCGAAGCGCGCCCTCCAGCGCGCCATCGCGATCAAGAGCGCGGAGTTCCGCCGCGGCTTGTCGGGTCTCGCCACCATCGGCTCGACCGCCCCGTTCGTCGGACTCTTCGGCACGGTGTTCGGCATCATCGCCGCGTTCACCGGCATGAAGAGCGCCGAATCGGCCGGCATCGGCGCGGTCGCGGGCGGCATCGCGGAAGCCCTGCTCACCACCGCGCTCGGTCTCGCCGTCGCCGTCCCCGCCGTGTGGGTGTTCAACTACTTCACGGGTAAGGTCGACGGCTTCGTCATCGAGATGGACAACTCGGCTTCCGAGCTGATCGACTACTTCATCAAGAACCGCACGCGCCAGTTGAAGTCGTAGTCGTTTTCATCGTCGGCAATACTTATCGGCGTGAGCGGATCGCGGGGCGGGGCGCTTAGAGCGGCGCGCGCCCCGCCGACCGCGGACAGGAGAGTGCCCCGTGGGAATGGCTGCTGCCGGCAACGACAAATTCAACTCCGAGATCAACGTCACCCCGATGGTCGACATCATGCTGGTGCTGCTGATCATCTTCATGGTCATCACGCCGCTCCTCCAGTCGGGCGTCTCGGTCGCGCTCCCGAAGGACATGAAGAACCCGGAGGAGGACAAGGCGATCATCAAGGAGTCCTCGCTCGTCGTCGCCATCACGAAGGACAACGAGTACTACGTCAGCAAGGACAAGGTCGAGATCGGCGACATCAAGGATCGCGTGACGAGGGCGATGGAGAACAAGAAGCCGGAGGAGCGCATCGTCTACATCAAGTCGGACGTGGAGGCTAACTACGGCAGCGTCGTCGAGGTCATCAACTCGATCCGCCAGGCCGGCATCGATCAGATCGGCCTCGTCGCCGACAAGAAGAAGGGGGCCGGCGGCGCGGCGGCGCCCGCGGCGACCACGCCCGCCGGCTAGGGCTCGGCTTCGTCTCGCGACCGCGACAAAACGGCAGGGAGGGATTTTGTAGCGATGGGAATGAGTTCATCGGGCAGCCACGGCGAGACCCGCGCGGTGCCCTACATCAACGTGACGCCGCTCATCGACGTGCTGCTCGTGCTGCTGATCATCTTCATGGTCATCACGCCGCTGAAGCCGACCCGCTTCAAGGCTCTGGTGCCGACCGAGCCTCCGCCTTCCAACGAGCCGATCAAGCCGAACCCGCTGACGCTCGTCGTCTCCATCGAGAAGGACTTGAAGCTCAAGCTCAACCTCGACGACGCGGGCTCGGTCAACGACCCGACCCTCCTCAGCCAGCTGCTGACG
>JAIVJC010000039.1:25179-42029 GCA_020200235.1 Acidobacteriota bacterium
TCCTCCCCCGCCGCTCGTCAAACTTTGCCCTACGCCTTAAAAAATTCCTGCGGGAGTTAAAAATAGATGCGACCCTCTCAGCTTAGACTCTCCGCCGCCGCCTTCGCCCTGCTGGCGGCTTCCATGACGACGGGCTGCGGCTTCGTCAACAGCCTGCGCGCCAAGAGCCAGCTCAACGACGGGGCGCAAGCCTACCGCGCGCGCAACTACCCCGAGGCGCAGGGGCACTTCCAGAAGGCGCTCGAACTCAACCCCCAGCAGAAGAACGCGCGCCTCTTCATCGCCCGCTCGATCCACGCGCAGTACAAGCCGGGCGTCGAGCAGGAGGCGAACGTCGCCAAGGCGCGCGAGGCGATCAAGGCTTACCAGGACGTGCTCGCCGCAGAGCCCGACAACGACGACGCCTACAACGCCGTCGTCTACCTCTTCCGCATGATCAAGGACGAGCAGAGCGAGCGCAACTGGCTCATGCAGCGCGCCAACCTCGAGTCCGCGCCCGGCGTCAAGCGCTCGCAGGCTCTGACCGTGCTCGCCAGCAAGAACTGGCAGTGCTCCTACAACACCACCGAGCAGGCGGAGAACAAAGCCGCCGTGACGAAGGGCGACAAGACGGTCGTCGAGTACCGCAAGCCCAAGCAGCAGCGCGACTACGACGAGGCGATGAAGTGCGTCACCGACGGTCTCCAGCTCGCCGACAAGGCGATCAGCCTCGACCCGAACAGCGAGCAGGCTTGGTCGTTCAAGACGAACCTGCTCCTGGAGCGCTTCAAGCTCGCGAAGATGGACGGCAAGGAGTCGGACGCCGCCGCGTACCAGAAGCAGGCTGACGCCGCGCAGCAGCGCACCTCGCAGCTCAACCAGGAGAACAAGCGCAAGCGCGAAGCCGAGGAGAAGGCTAAAGAGGCGAAGGGCAAGACCGCCGGCTAGGCAGCCCGCCACCACCCTCTCGCGCGCGGCGGACACGGTCGCCCCGCGCCCCGCACGAACCAGGTGATGCTCGACTTTACCGTCGGGCATCACCTATTCTTATCAGCAGAGGTCAGAGGTTAGAGGTCAGAGATCAGGTAAAACTGTCTTTCACTGATCTCTGACCTCTAACCTCTGACCTCTTACCTATGATTCGCATCGAGGAGATCGTCGAGAAGGTCGGGCGCAGCCATCCGGAGGCTGACCTGGACCTGCTGCGACGCGCCTACTTCTTCTCGGCGCGCGCGCACAAGGGGCAGACGCGCGCCTCGGGCGAGCCCTACCTCGTCCACCCGCTCGAAGTCGCCAACATCCTCGCCGACATGCGGCTCGACGAGGTCTCGGTCGCCACCGGGCTTCTGCACGACGTGGTCGAAGACACGCTCGCCGAGCCCGAGACGATCCGCGAGTACTTCGGCGAGGACGTGTCGCACCTCGTCGAGGGGCTCACCAAGATCGCGCAGATCAGCAGCCAGTCGAAGGAAGTGCAGCAGGCTGAGAACGTCCGCAAGATGCTGCTCGCCATGGTCGACGACGTGCGGGTCGTCTTGGTGAAACTCGCCGACCGCCTGCACAACATGCGCACGCTCCACTACCTCAAGCCCGAGAAGCGGCAGCGCATCGCGCAGGAGACCATCGACATCTACGCGCCCATCGCGCACCGCCTCGGCATGGGCAAGGTGCGCGGCGAGCTGGAAGACCTCTCGTTCCGCCACCTCCACCCGGAGGACTACCGCTCGCTCACCGCGCAGCTCGAACAGCGCCGCGCCGGGCACGAGGCGTTCCTCGCCGCGGCGACCTCGAAGATCGAGGAGCAGTTGAAGGAGTCGGACGTGCCGTACGTCCGCGTCGAGGGGCGCGTCAAGCGGCTCTACTCGATCTTCAAGAAGCTGCGCCGGCAGAAGATCGAGCTCGATCAGGTCTACGATCTGGTCGCCGCGCGCGTCGTCACGCCCGACGACGTGCGCTACTGCTACGCCGCGCTCGGCGTCATCCACAACACCTGGAAGCCCGTCCCCGGTCGCTTCAAGGACTGGATCGGCACGCCCCGCGACAACCTCTACCAGTCGCTCCACACCTCCGTCATCGGCCCCGAGGGGCAGCCCTTCGAGATTCAGATCCGCACCGAGGAGATGCACCGCATCGCCGAGGAGGGCGTCGCCGCGCACTGGAAGTACAAGGAGGGCCGGCGGGGCGCGCACGACGACGACGAGGCTTTCCAGTGGCTGCGCTCTCTGATCGAGTGGACGCAGGAGGTCAAAGACTCGCGCGACTTCCTCGAATCCCTGAAGCTCGATCTCTACCCGAAGGACGTTTACGCCTTCACGCCGATGGGCAAGATCATCCAGCTCCCGCGCGGGGCCACCCCCGTCGATTTCGCCTACGCGATCCACACCGAGGTCGGCAACACCTGCACGGGCGCGCGCATCAACGGGCGGATGGCCGCGCTGCGCACGCCGATCCAGAACGGCGACGTGGTGGAGATCATCCGCACGCAGGGCGCTACGCCATCGCGCGACTGGCTGAACTTCGTCGTCACCTCGAAGGCGCGCAGCCGCGTGCGCCACTGGGTCTCGGAGCAGCAGCGCGCCGAGTCCATCGAGATCGGGCGCAAGATGTTCGAGCGCGAGGCGTCGCGCTTCCACCTCTCGCCGAAAAAACTGCTCAACGACTCCGACGGCGGGATGAAGCGCGTCGCGGGCGAGTACGGCTACGGGCGCGCCGACGATCTGCTCGCGGCGATCGGCTACGGCAAGCTCGTCCCGCGCAGCGTCATCGCCAAGTACCTCGGGCCCGAGAAGTTCGACGAGCAGGCGCAGAAGCTCGACGGGCAGAAGCCCTCGCGCCTGCGCGACGGGGTCGAGGCGGTCAAGCGCATGATCCGCCTCGGCGACGACTCCATCGTCGTGCGCGGCGTCGACGATCTGCTCGTCAACCGCGCGCGCTGCTGCAACCCCGTCCACGGCGAGGCCATCGTCGGCTACGTCACGCGCGGCAAGGGCGTGGCGGTGCACGCGCGCCGCTGCAAGAACGTCGAGCAGTTGATGATCAACCCCGAACGGATCGTCGAGGTCGAGTGGGCGGGCAAGCCCGACTCGGTCGCCTACGCGGTGAAGCTCCTCGCCGTCACGGAGAACCGCAACGGGATGCTCGCCGGGATCACCGCCGCCATCTCCGACATGAAGACCGGCATCCGCGACGCGCGCGCCACGGTCGCCCCGGACAACCGCGGGCGCGTCGAGGTCACGGTCGAGGTCTTCGACGTGAAGCACCTGGACAAGGTGATGCGATCCGTCCGGAACGTCCCCGGCGTGCTCGACGTGGAGCGCATGAACGGCGCGGCTTGATGCACGCCACCCGGCGCACGCACGCGGTCGCGTCGCGTTTTTAGTTCCGGCAGAATTATCCGCCGCCCGCCCGAGCATCCCGCCGCCCCTGTGTGCTCATCAATCAACCACGACGCCTCTGTCTACCGAGTCGGGAGATTTCGCGGCTGCCGCCCGTCAGTCGCCGCGCCGCGCGCGCGTTGGTGTGCGGGCGCGGATTCTGATAAAATCCACGGTTTGTTCGCGGAGTCTGGAAAAGAGGTTGCGCAGACAGTGAGGCAGACAGTTGCGACGAAGGGCGCGCCGGGCGCCATCGGACCCTACTCGCAGGCGGTCGTGGCGGGCGGTTTCGTCTTCGCGTCGGGGCAGATCCCGATCGATCCCAAGACGGGAGAGTTCGTCGAGGGCGGCGTCGCGGAGCAGACCGATCAGGTCTTTCGCAACCTGACGGAAGTGTTGAAGGCTGCCGGGTGCGGGCTCGAAGACGTGGTGAAGACGACGGTCTTCCTGGCGGACATGAACGACTTCGCGGCGATGAACGAGGCATACGGTCGTCACTTCAAGACCGAGCCGCCCGCGCGCTCGACCGTCCAGGCGGCGCGACTGCCGCGCGACGCGCGCGTCGAGATCGACGTGATAGCGGTCAAACGATGAAGTAGGAACGATGAACGATGAAGTAAAGGCAGTTGCTCTTCAGTTCATCGTTCATCGTTCCTACTTCATCGTTTCAAAGGTTACGCCGCTTTTTGAACCTGCGTCGCCTTCTGCACCTTGCCCTTCTTGATGCAGGCGGTGCAGACCTTCATGCGGCTCGCCCCGCCCTTCGGGGCCTGGACGCGGATCTCTTGAAGGTTGGGGTTGAAGCGCCGCCGGGTGCGGTTGTTCGCGTGCGAGACGTTGTTGCCGAACTGCGGACCCTTGCCGCACACTTCGCATCGTTTTGCCATGGCTGCTTGAAATACCTCCGGGCTTCGGGTGCGCCGCGCGCCTGCCGAGCCCGTCAGCGTCACTCACAGTGACGAATCAGGGGCGCGCGGGAAACAGTTTTTATAACAGACGGTTTCGCGCGCGGTCAAGCGCCCGGCGCGCGAACGAGCCGCCGAAATCACCAACGAACGTTAAGGAGTCAAACAGACAAGTGCACAGAGTCACTAGCAGAGTCGCAGTCATCGCCGCCGCCGCCGTGTTTGTCGCCGCCGGGGCAGCCTGCAAGCGCGGGGGCGGGGCGGGCGGGGCGAAGGACGTCGCCGCCACCGTCAACGGCAAGGAGATCACGCTGGGCGAGGTGGATAGGGTGTTCCAGCGCGCCGAGAAGGAGAAGCTGCTACCGAGCGACGACGAGGTCACGCAGGCCATCAACGAGCAGAAGCAGCAGAGCGGCATCACGAGCGACGTCTACCAGCGGATGCTCAAGGAGTCTGGGCAGACGGAGGAGGGCCTGCGCGAGGCGGCGCGCAAGCAGCTCGCCATCCGCAGGCTGCTCGAGCGCGTCGGCGGCAAGATCGACACGCCGACCGACAAGGAGGTCGAGGACTTCTACAACGCCAACCGCGAGCGCTACGTCAGCGCGCGCGGCGTCGGGCTCGCCGCCATCTACGCCGACCCGCAGGACAACGGCGCGACCAACGACGCCAAGAGCGACCCAGAGGCGCAGAACAAGATCAACATCATCTACCAGCGCCTCAAAGGCGGCGGCGACTTCGCCACCGTGGCGCGCGAGCAGAGCGAGGACCCGAACACGGTGGCGCGCGGGGGCGAGATCGGCTTCTTCGGCGAGGAGGAGCTGAAGCGCTCCGGCTTCCCCTCGGAGTTGATCGCGAAGTTCTTCGGCAGCGAGATGCAGGTCGGCGACATCACCGCGCCCACCAGGGGCTCGGACGGCCGCTGGTCGATCTGGAAGCTGACCTCGCGCCGCCTCCAGAGCGAGAACCTGACGCTCGACCGGCAGGAGGTGCGCAAGGACGCCGCCGACAACATCATCGACTCGCGCAAACAGCTCGTCAACGCCGCGCTCCTCGAAGTCGCGATGCGCGAGTCGAAGATCGAGAACAAGCTCGCCGAGTCGATGCTCAACAGCGCGAACAGCCTGAGCAGCCTGCGCCCCGCCGGGGCGGCGAAGCCCGCCGCGCCCGCGTCGAGCCCCTCTGCGAACCCCTCGCCCGCGTCGTCTGCCTCCCCCGCGCCCAGCGCCGCGTCGCCCGCAGCGACTTCGACGCCGCGCCCGGCTAACGCGAACAGCGCGCGCCCCGCGGCGAACGCCAACGCGGGCTCGACACGTAATGCCAACGCCGCCCCCGCGCGCACGGCGAACAGTAACAGGTAGGTCGGCAAGTCAGTGGTGAACCGTAAACCGTGACGGGGAAGAGATGACTCATCCCGTCACGGTTTACGGTTTACGGTTGACGATTGACTCATAATGTTGTTCCGCCTCTCAGAAGTTCACAAGTCTTACGGCACGCAGGACGTGCTGCGCGGGGCGTCCCTGCAGGTCAACCCCGGCGAGCACGTCGGGCTGGTCGGCAGGAACGGCGCGGGCAAGACCACCCTCTTCCGCATGATCACGGGCGAGGAGACGCCCGACCGCGGCGACGTGGTGCGGATGCGGGGCTTGCGTCTGGGCTTGCTCGAACAGCACGTCGATTTCGAGCCGGGCACGACCGTCCACGAGTCCGCGCTCGCGGCCTTCGGTCACCTCCAGCAGATCGAGCACGAGATGCACGAGCTGGAGCACCGCATGGGCGAGTCGCCCGACGACCTGGACGCAGTGCTCGCGCGCTACAGCGATCTGCAACACGAGTTCGAGCGCGAGGGCGGCTTCGAGTATTCGGCGCGCGCCGAGGCGATCCTTCTGGGCTTGGGCTTCGCGCGCGAGACGTGGCAGCTCGAAGTGGAGAAACTTTCGGGCGGGCAGAAGAACCGCCTGGGGCTCGCGCGCCTGCTCCTAGCCGAGCCCGACACCCTCCTCCTGGACGAGCCGACGAACCACCTCGACGTGGCGGGCGTCGAGTGGCTCGAAGAATTTCTCTCGGGCTACAAGTCGGCTTACGTCATCATCTCGCACGACCGCTACTTCCTCGACCGCTGCTGTCGGCGCATCGTCGAGGTCGAGCTGGGGCGCGCGACGAGCTACAACGGCAACTACTCGGACTACCTCGTCGAGCGCGAGGAGCGCAGGGAGGCGCAGCGGCGCGCCTACGAGAACCAGCAGCACCTCATCTCGAAGACCGAGGACTTCATCCGCCGCAACCTCGCCGGGCAGAAGACGAAGCAGGCGAAGTCGCGCCGCACGATGCTCGCGCGCATGGAGCGCGTCGAAGCCGTGAGGGCCGACGCCTCGCAGGGCAACTTCCAACTCAAGGGCGTCGAGCGCACGGGCAACCAGACGCTGATCGTCAACGATCTCTCGGTCGGCTACCCCGACAAGGTGCTCGCGCGCGGCATCACCTTCACGCTCATGCGCGGCGAGTGCCTCGGCGTCATCGGCCCGAACGGATCGGGCAAGACCACCTTCGTCAAGACGCTGCTGAACAAACTCCCGCCGCTCGCGGGCGAGTCGCGCTGGGGCTCGAAGGTTCAGGTCGGCTACTACGCGCAGCAGTTGGACGACTTGGACGACCGCAACGAGATCATCATGGAGCTGCGCCGCGTCGCGCCCTCGACCGTCACGGCGGGCGAGCTGCGCAGCTTCCTCGCGCAGTTCCTCTTCACGGGCGACGACGTTTACAAGCACGTCCGCGATCTCTCGGGCGGCGAGAAGGGGAGGCTCGCGCTCGCGAAGTTGATCTATTCGCGCGTCAACGTCCTCGTCCTCGACGAGCCGACGAACCACCTCGACATCCCCTCGCGCGAGGCTCTGGAAGAAGCCCTCGACGCCTACGACGGCACGATCATCACGATCAGCCACGACCGCTACTTCCTCGACCGCGTCTCCACGCAAATCCTCGCGCTCGACGGGCGAGGCTCGGCGGAGCACTACGACGGCGACTACACCGGCTACCACGACTGGAAGGCGGCGGGCGGCGCCGTGGCGGCGCAAGTCGCGCCAGCCCCGGCGAAAGAAAAGACCGCGCCCGCGACGACGAGCGAACAGGACGAAGCCGCGCGGCGCAAAGACGACGCGCGGAGGTCGAAAGGCGCGCACGGCAAGGGGAAGGGCGAGGCTGAGAAGTCGAAGGGCGGCGTGCGCTTGGTGAAGAAGTCGAAGGCGCCCGCGCGCACGCCCGAACAGATCGAGTCGGAGATCGCCGAAGCCGAGAAGCGATTAACCTCACTCTCCGACGAACTCTCAAAGCCCGAAGTCGCGCGCGATCAGTCGCGCGCCTCGCGCCTCAACGAAGAATACCGCGCGACGGACGAGCGGCTGCGCGCCCTCTACGCCGAATGGGAGCGCGTCGCCGCCGAAGCGGCGAGCGCCTGATTGGCAGCCCCGCAGGGGCGACATAAGACAGCTTGGGGCAGCGCCCCAAGCTGTCTTATGTCGCCCCTGCGGGGCTCGTCCCTAGTCCTAAGAGTCTATTTCCTGGTCTCCTCCTTGAGTGGGACGAACTTCATCGGCGGGGGCGCGATGCGCGTCGTCGTGACGGGCTGACCCTTCATGAATTGGAGCATCGCGTCTTTGATCTGCGGCGAGGAGAGGAACAGCGGATCGCTGTGCACCGCGCCGTCGATGATGAGGTGCGTGCTGTGCGCGAACCCGGCGCGGTACTCCTCGGCGTTCGAGACGGGCGTGCGCGCGTCGAGCGTGCCGCTGATGAAGAGGGCGGGCACGTCCGATTTGAGGGGCGAGCGGAACTCGTCGCCGAGGTCGGGCGCGTTCCACTCGGAGCAGACGCCGGGGAAGGGCTCGTTCATCAGCGCGCCGAGCAGCGTCGCGTCAGCCTCGCGCGCGATCCGCTCAAAGCGCGCGGGGCTGATCCCCGAAGCGCAGTCCATCATGTACGACATCGCCGAGCCGAACTCGCCGCGCGACAGGCTCAACCACGCCTCGGCGGTCGGCGCGAAGTCGCCCTTCGACGCGCGGTAGTAGATCATCGGGTAGAACATCTCGGTCGTCGTCCCGATGTTGTTCGCCGTCAGGAACTGCATGACGAACTTGTTGACCGCGACCGAAACTTTCTGCTTCGTCCGCGGGTCTGTGATCTCGACCGTCGCGGGCTTCTTGTCGAGCTGCTCGTGGACTGACTTGATCAGCGACGCGAGGTCGGGAACCTTCTCGCCCCAGTAAGGGTCGGCTTTAACCGCCGCGCTCAGGTCTGCGAGGTGCTTCTCGATGTTGGACGGCAGCTTGTAGGTGTGATCGGGTCCCTCCGTCCCGGCGAGGACGGCGCGCGCGATCGATCGCGGGTGGCGGCGGATGGCGGCGAGCGCGAGGTGCGTGCCGTAGCTGATGCCCCAGAGACTGATCTTCTCCGTGCCGAGCGCGCGGCGCAGGTCTTCCAAGTCGTCCGCGCTCTCGTTCGTGTTGTAGCCCGTGAGATCGACGCGCTGGATGTCGCGCCAGTAGTGCGCGCAATCCTTCGCGCGCTCGCGCGCCACCTTGATCATCTCGTCGCGCGAGGGCGCGGCGTTGACGGGGAAGTCCCACCGCTCGTAACAGCCGAGGTTGGGCTTCGAGTAGCCCGTGCCGCGCTGATCGAACGCGATCACGTCTCCCACCTCGCGCATCGCCATGAAGAGCGGGAAGCGAGCGCCGGTCGCCGTGCCGATGCCGCTGCCGCCGGGTCCGCCCGCGAGGTAGACGATGGGCGCGCCCGGCGTCTTCGAAGTGCTCTTGAAGCGCACGAACGCCAGCTCGATCAAATTACTACGCGGGTCGCGCCGGTTTTCGGGGACGACGAGCGTGCCGAACTCCGCGTCGGTCTTCTCGCCCTTCGCGTTCTCGAAGACGTATGGCTTGAGGTTGAGATCGCCGGCCTTGCGCTGCGCGAGCGCGGGCGCGGCGCAGAGCGCGACGAGCGCGAGCAGCGGGACGGAACTTCGGACACACCTTCGGCTCACAGACTTCAGTCCGGACATCGTGAGTAGCCTCCTTGTGAAACTGATCCGTCGGCGCGCGTGACGCGCCGGGTGGGGTTGTTGATGGGCTTTGAACTTGGACGGTCGCGTCCGCCGGTCAGACGATCTCAGTCTCGTCCGACCGGCGTGCGCGTGAATCAGCCGTCGCTGTCTTCGATCTCGGAGATCGCCCACCCGGCTCGTTCGCGCACGCGCGGCTCCGCATCATTCAGCGCCTGCCTGAGGTGGGCGAGCGCCCTCTGACTTTTGATCTCGCCGAGCGCCGTCGCCGCCGTCTGCCGCACTTCCGCCTGCGCGTCCGAGACCAGCACGCGGCAGAGCACGTCCACCGCGCGCTCGTCCTTCAACTCGCTGAGCGCCCAGGCGGCGACCCTGCGCGCGCGCCACGCGCCGTCGGCGAGTGCGGCGATCAGTTTGTCGGCGGCGCGCCTGTCCCCGATCTCGCCGAGCGAGCGCGCGGCAGCCATCCGCACCCACTCGTCGGAGTCAGAGAGAAGGGGGATGAGCTGCGGCACGGCTTCGGCGCGCTCGCCCTCGCGCATGTTCGTCAACTCGCCGATAGCCCACGCGGCGTTGCGGCGCACCGCGGGGCGCGCGTCGCCTAGAGAGTTCTTCAGGGGTTCGAGCGACTGCTTGCCGAAGGACGCGAGCGCGATGGCAGCCTGCTCGCCGGGCGTGGGCTGCTTGAAGGTGTCGAGCGCGGGGCTCCAGCCGCCGCCCTCCCAGCAGTGGATCAGCCTGACGCTCGCCTCGTCCGCGAGCATCGAGACGAGCGCGGGCGTCTGCTCGACCGCGCGAGCCCTGCCCGCTTCGCAGGCGGCGTCGGCGCGCGACTGCGCGTCCTCGGAGCTCAAGGAGCGCGCGCCCTCCTCGCGATTCGCCCTTTCTTCCCGGCGCACCCTCGCGCGCCCCTCGGTAGATTCCTGCTCACTCGGACGTTTGTCCGGTGCGGTCTCGCCCTCCTGCCGTTTGACGGCGGGCTCCTGAGCGGCGGCGGGCGCGGACGCCGTGCGGAGGTCGAAAGAGAACGTCGAGATGGCGAGGCACGACAGGCAGAGCGTGGAGAGAGCCGCGAGCGCGAGCAGTCGCGCGGCGCGGGCGTTGGTGCGGCGTGTGTTTCGTGTCAGTCGCATGATTCGTTCCTCCAGAATGTCCGCGTCGAAAACTCCGAGCGTGAAGGCGTGATCCGAGGGCGAGACGAGCGCGCCCGCCACCCGGACGAGCGAGCGCGCGTAAGTGTCGGGCGCGACGACGCGCGCGGCGACCAGCTCGTCGCAGGCTAACTCCCTCGTGCGATCTATCTGCCGCTTGATCAGACGCGCGAGGGGGTGGAACGAGATCGGCAGGAGGAAGAACTCGTAGGCGAGGTTGAGCGCGAAGTCGCGCCGCGCGACGTGCGCCGCCTCGTGACCGACGACGGAGGCCAGGGTCTCCGACGCCTCGGCGTCGAAGATGCTCGCGGGCAGAATGATCATGGGCGCGAGCGCGCCGAGCGCGGCGGGCGCGGTCGCCTCAGCCGAACACAGGAAGAGCAGGTAGCAGGCGGCGAGCGCGAGCGGCAGCGCGGGCGCGCTCGTTAAAGTCTGCCGGCGCTGCCGTCGCAGGCGCGCGAGGGGGAAGTAATTTGCGGAGCCGGCTTCCACGACCGACACCGCGGGGGCCGAAGCCACGGGTGCGCGAGGGAGTCGTGTTGTCTCGTCTGAAGGTTCGTGCGCCGACTCCGTGCTGAAGACCCGAACGGATTCGGGCGTCGGCTGCACGGACGAAGTGCCTGCGAGACCGAGCAGCGGGAGCGCGACGGAGAGCGCGAGGGCGGCGACCCAGAGCGAGTGGCGCAGGCGCGCGGGCGCCTCGCGCAGCAGGCGGGCGCACGCCGAGGCGACGAGCGCGACCGCCGTCACCTGCCACGCGGCGTTCAGCAGAAAAGTCGGGACGAGATCAGCGATCGCGTTCATCACGCTCCCCCCTCTCGACGAGCTTGTTCAGGCGTGCGAGCTTTTCCGGCGTGAGGTGTTTCGCCTCGACCAGACTCATCACGAGGCTCTCGGCGTCGCCGCCGAACATCCGCTCGATGAGGTCGCCCATCGCCTTGCCGACGACCTCGCGGCGGCTCACCGAAGGGCGGTAGAAGTAGGCTTTGTCGCGCAGCCTGCGCGTGACCTTGCCCTTGCGGTGGAGGACGTTCAGCATCGTCTGCACGGTCGTGTAGGCGTGCCCGCTGTCCATCGCCTGCAGGACAGTCTGCACGTTGGCGGGACCCGTCTCCCACAGGACTTTCATGATCTCCAGCTCGAGCGGCGTCAGGTGTTCGGACTTTTTTCGCGGCACGGTTGTCTCCTAATCTTTTAGGAGCATACGCGCGACCGCCCCGCCTGTCAACTAAAATATTAGGAGGTGCGCCCGCCGAGGATCGGAGCGGCGCCGGGGTGGGGAACTCGGCACGTGGGTTTTGCGGCGGATCAACTCTCGGCATCCGACCTTCCGCGTGACCCGTTGGCGCGGGCGCGGGGCGGAAATTGGCGCGAAATATCACGGTTTTTGCGCGCTCGGTCTGCTTGACAGCCGCGCGAGGCGTCTGTTAGTTTCCCAACTTCGCTGTCAGTGAATACGAAGCGACGATTGACAGTTGCAGGCACGTAGCTCAGGGGTAGAGCACTACCTTGACACGGTAGGGGTCCGCGGTTCAAATCCGCGCGTGCCTATCATCTCCTCCGCCGGTTTATTGACCCACGCCCCGGTAATCCGACCCGTCCATTAAGCGCGCGAGCCCTTCCCGGCTTCCAAGACGTTCGCCCAGACCTCGGGCGATTGACAGAGGGCGATGACGGCTCATCCTTTCGTCTCGGTGATAGTCCCCGTCTATAACGATCCGGAACGCCTGCTGCTCTGCCTGCAAGCGCTCGGACGGCAGACGTACCCGCAGGACCTTTACGAAATCGTCGTCGTGGACAACGGGTCGGACGAAAGCCTCGATGAGCTGGTCGCGCGCTCGGGCTGCCGCGCGCGACTCTGTTCTGAGGCGAGACCGGGCTCGTACGCGGCGCGCAACCGCGGGCTCTCGGTGGCGCGCGGCGAGGTCATCGCTTTTACGGACGCGGACTGCATCCCCGCGCGTGATTGGATCGAGCGGGGCACGGAGAGACTGCGGAGCGCGCCGGGCTGCGGCCTGGTCGCGGGTCGGGTGGAAGTCTCTCCCCGAGACCCGAAGCGACCGACGGCGGTCGAGCTCTACGAAGCTCGGACGGCTCTGACGCAGAAACTCTACGTCGAAGAAGGACGCTTCGGGGCGACGGCGAACCTGTTCGCCTTCCGCGACACTTTCGCGCGCGTCGGGCTGTTCGACGAAGAATTGAAGTCGGGCGGCGACCTGGAATGGGGGCAGCGCGTCGCCGGGTCGGGCTACGGACTCGTCTGAAGATCGTCGGCGTGCTCGTCTTCGTGCAGTACGCGCAGGTGTGGGAGCGGCTGAGGCTGAAGCTCGGCGGCGAATCTCGCAGGTGAAGGATGTATTTTCGGCGGGGTGAATGGCGCGCGTCGCTCGCTCGCGACCGGCTCGCCGGCGCGCAGCAGTATTTCCGCACAGACCGCCTGCAAGCCGACCTCAAGCGTCGCGCGCTGCGGGGCGGGACGGCGGCGATGGCGTCGCAGGGCTGCAAGTTCCTCCTCCAATTCGCCTCGACGGCCGTCCTCGCGCGCCTGCTCACGCCGGGCGACTACGGGTTGTTCGCCATCGTCTTCGCCGTCGTCACCTTCTTCTCGATCTTCAAGGACTTAGGCTTACACCTCGCGACCGTCCAGCGCGACGAGATCACGCACGAGCAGGTCAGCGCGCTGTTCTGGATCAACTTCGGCACGTGCTGCGCCCTCGTCCTCCTGACGGCGTTGTGCGCCCCCGCCGTGGGTCTGCTGTACCGCGAGCCGCGGCTCGTGTGGATGACGGTCGCGCTCGGCTGCGGCTTCATCTTCATGGGGCTCGGCAGCCAGCACCGCGCGCTGCTCCGCCGCCAACTGAGCATGACCCTCCTGTCCGTCGTCGATCTCGTGTCCTTCTTTGTCGGGGTAGTGGTGGCGATCACATCAGCACTGCTCGGCGCGCGCTACTGGTCGCTCGTGCTGATGCAACTCGCGATGGAGGCGGGCAGCGCCGCGGGGCTCTGGGCCTCGTGCCGGTGGCGCCCCGGTCGCCTGTCGCGGCGCGCGGGCGTGCGACCCATGCTCGTCTTCGGCGGGCTCCTGACGGGCTTTGAACTGATGAACTACTTCTCGCGCAAATGCGACGATCTGATCATCGGCTGGTACAGCGGCGTGGAGCAGTTGGGTTACTACGACAAGGCGTACCAGCTCCTGCTCCTGCCCGCGCGCCAGTTCGCGTTCCCGCTCTCCGGCGTGACGATTCCCCTACTCAGCCGCCTGCAAACCGATCCGCGGCGCTACCGGAAATATTTCGAGAAGTGCATCCTCTTCGTGGTCGCGCCGGGCATGCCGCTCGTCGCCTTCCTCTTCGTCGTCGCCGACGAGGCGATCCCTTTCGTGCTGGGCGATCAGTGGGCGGGCTCCGTCCCGCTCTTCCGCGCGCTGGCTCCGGCGGCTTTCCTCGGCACGTTGAATTCGGCGGTGGGCTGGATTTACGTCTCGCTCGGGCGCACGCGCCGCCAGTTCAAATTGTCGCTCGCGGTCTCCGTCCTGACGGTGTTCAGCTTCTTCGTCGGCGTGCGCTGGGGGGCGGTCGGCGTGGCGGTCGCGTTCAGCGCGGGTCGGGTGTTGGTTCAACTGCCCACGCTCATCTACAGTTGTCACGGCACGCCGCTCAGTTGGAGGTCGGTCGTGAGGACGATCTCCAGACCGGCGCTGGCGTCGATCGCGGCAGCCATCGTGCTGGCGCTCTCAGACGCGCGGCTCTCTTTCATCAAGAGCCGCGCGCTCAGCCTGACGGCGGAGGCATTGCTCTACTTCCTCCTGTACTTCGCCGCGTGGGCGGCGCTCCCGAACGGCAGGCGCACCATGCGGGAGACGCTGGCGCTGGCTAAAAGTTTTTGGCGCGAGGGTGAGGAGGCGGATCGCGCTTGATCCGTTCGGGCAAGGACGTGTGCGCGTGAGGTCGCGCACCTCGCGACTCATCTCGTCCCGGCGACACCGAACATCGTATGAGTAGTCAGAGTCCGAACCCGCGGCGGATCAAGTTGGGCGTCGTCGCCAACGAATTTTTCGATCTCCGGCTCGGACGCATGGGCGGCTTCGGGTGGGCGGCGCGGCAGGTGGCGCGCTGCCTCAAGGAAGACCCGTCGCTCGGCGTGGAAGTCGTCTTTCTGACCAACGCTTCTGATGTGGGGAACGGACGGCACGAAACGACCGTCCACGAGACGCGACTGGTCTCTTTCAACCGAGGGCGGCTGGACAATCTCCGGCGGCTCCGCGCCGAGAGGCTCGACCTGTTGCTCGGCATCGACTACCGACCGAACTATCGTTTCTTCTACCACGCCCTGCCGCGCACGCCCATCATCACGTGGGTGCGCGCCCCGCGCACGCCCGAAGACATGGCGGGGGTCAAGTCTCTGTGCTTCCCCGAACCGGGCGCGGCACCGCCCGGGGGCGTCGAGCCGATCGACTGCACCTCGCTCGCCCGCGTGGTTCAACTGTCGCGCCTCGTCTCGCGCCCCGTCCTCTTCGCCACGCCCGCGCCGCACCTCGCGGACAAGTGCGAGGGGGCTTACGGCGTCAAAAAAAGTGAGCTCTTCTTCCTGCCGAACATCATCGACCTCCACCCCGTCGCGGAGGAGAAGAGCGCGCGCCCGCGGGTCGTCTTTCTGGGGCGGCTCGATCCGAATAAGCGTCCCTGGCTCTTCGTGGAATTGGCGAGGCAGTTTCCGCACGTCGAGTTTCTTTTCCTCGGTCAGGCTCACTTCGAGAGCGGCGTGGCGCGCGGCGGCGAGGGGACGCCGCCTAACGTCCGCTTCATGGGGCACGTCGGCGAGGCGGAGAAGGCGCGCGCGCTGTCTTCGGCGTGGGCGCTCGTCAACACCTCGCTCCACGAGGGCCTGGCGGTCAGCTTCCTCGAAGCCCTCGCGTGCGAGACGCCGATCCTGAGCTGCCAGAACCCCGGCGGCGTCGTGTCGCGCTTCGGCTTCCACGCGGGCGAGTTCGGCGGGGCGGGGCTCGAAGCCGTGCCGCGGCTCGCCGAGGGACTGCGTCGTCTGCTCGACGACGGCGAGCTGCGCCTGCGTCTCGGGCGCGAGGGTCGGAGTTGGGTGAGGGAGACGCACAGCCGCGCGCGCTTCGTCCGAGCGTTCCGCGTTCTCCTGCGCGCGGCGGGGCGGGAGAAACTTTCCGGATCATGAGAGTCGCGATGCTAGTGACGGAGTTCCCGTCCGTCTCAGAGACTTTCATCCTCGATCAGATCACGGGGCTCATTGATCGCGGGCACGGGGTTGATATCTTCGCCGAGAGGGAGGGCGAACTCTCCACGGTGCACCCGGAGGTCGGGGAGTACGATCTCTTGAGCGTCACCTCCTACGAGGAGACGCCGTACAGCCGCCTGCGGCGACTACTGAGCAGTTCTAAATTACTTACCTCGCGCGACCGCCGGGCTTTCGCCGCGAGCCTGCGCGCCCTCAACGTCTTCGGGTACGGCGCGCGCGCCGCGTCGCTCCGGTTGCTCTACGCGGCGTCGCAGTTCGCCGGCAAGAACCCTTACGACATCATCCACTGCCATTTCGGTCCGAACGGCGTGAGGGGCGCGCTGCTGCGCGACGTCGGCGCGCTCAGCGGCAAACTCGTGACGAGCTTCCACGGCTACGACATGAGCTCCTACACGAAAGCGCGCGGGACGAAAGTCTATCGGGCGCTCTTCCGCAAGGGCGATCTCTTCCTGCCCGTCAGCGAACGCTGGGGGGCGAGACTCGCCGGGATGGGTTGCCCGCGCGAAAAGATCAGGACGCACAGGGCCGGGATCGATCTGGAAGAGTTCGCGTTCAGGGAGCCGCGCGCCAGTCCCGACGGGCGCGCCAGGCTCATCACCGTCGCGCGGCTCGTCGAGAAGAAGGGCTTGGAGTACGGCGTCCGCGCCGCCGCCCAACTAATCAAAGCGGGTCGCCCCGTCGAGTACGACATCGTCGGCGACGGCGCGTTGCGGAAGCACCTACAGAGCATGATCGACGAGACAGGCGCGGGCGGGGCGATCCGGCTCACGGGGTGGAAGTCGCGCGGGGAAGTGCGCGAGATGCTGCAAAGGGCGCACGTCTTCTTAGCGCCGAGCGTGACGAGCGCCGTGGGGGACGAAGAGGGCATCCCCGTCTCGCTGATGGAGGCGATGGCGATGGGGCTGCCCGTCGTCTCGACCGCGCACAGCGGAATCCCGGAGTTGGTGCAGGACGGCGTCTCCGGTCTCCTCGTCCGCGAGCGCGACGCGCTCGCGCTCGCGGAGAAGTTGGGCTTCCTGCTCGACCACGAAAATTTGTGGCAGGAGTTGGCGCGCCGCGCCCGCGCCGCCGTCGCAGAGCGGCACGACATCGAGAAACTTAACGAGGAGCTGGTGGAAATCTACCG
>JAIVJC010000040.1 GCA_020200235.1 Acidobacteriota bacterium
GCTTCGACGTTGCGCTCGATAGTCTGCTGGTTGTCCGCGCTCGTCTTGCCGGATTCGATCTCCGAGAGCAGCGCGGAGATGTCTTCGTCCGCCGCGCCGATGATCGCGATGACCTGACCGAGCGGGACGGTCGTGCCCGCCTCGACGACGATCTTGCGCAGCACGCCCTCGGCGAGCGCCTGCGCCTCCATCGTCGCCTTGTCCGTGTCGATCTCGGCGAGCGGCTCGCCCACCGTCACGCGGTCGCCCTCCTGCTTGAGCCACCGCGAGAGTTGCCCCTCCTCCATCGTCGGGGAGAGCTTCGGCATGACGACCTGTGTTGCCATAGGTTTTGTCCGTTGTCCGTTGTCCGTTGTCAGTCGCTCACGCCATCTTCGGGCAGCCGCTCGTTAATCGTGCAACGGACAACTGACCACGGACAACGGACAGCTTTTACATGTATGAAACTTCGCGCACCGCCGCGACGATCTTGTCGACGTCGGGCAGCGCGAGGCGTTCGAGGTTGCGCGCGTAGGGCATGGGCACGTCGACGCCGGAAAGACGCTTGACGGGCGCGTCCAGGTGGTCGAAGGCGCGCTCCATGATCTGCGCGCTGATCTCGGCGGCGACGCCGCAGAAGGGGTGCGACTCCTCGGCGATGACGACGCGGTTCGTTTTTTTCACGGAATTGATGATCGTCTCGATGTCGAGCGGGCGGATCGTGCGCGGATCGATGACCTCGACCGAGACGTTCTGCTTCTCCAGCTCCTCGGCGGCTTTCAGCGCGAGCGGCACGGCGAGCGAGCGAGCGACGATGGTGCAGTCCGTCCCCTCGCGCTTCACGTCCGCCACGCCGAGCGGGACGGTGAAGTCCTCGCCGTCGGGGACTTCGCCCTTCATGCCGTACATCCTTTCCTGCTCGAGGAAGATAACCGGATCGTCGTCGCGGATCGAACTCTTCAACAAGCCTTTCGCGTCCGCGGGCGTCGATGGCATGACGACCTTGATGCCGGGGAAGTGCGCGAACCACGATTCGAGCGCCTGCGAATGCTGCGAGGAGACCTGGTAAGCCGATCCATTCGGACCGCGGAAGACGATGGGGATGTTGAACTGACCGCCGGACATGTAGAGCATCTTCGCGGCGGAGTTGATGATCTGATCGGTGGCGAGGATCGAGAAGTTGAAGGTCATGAACTCGATGACGGGGCGCAAGCCCACCATCGCCGCGCCGACGCCGAGACCGGCGAAGCCCAGTTCGGTGATCGGCGAATCGATCACGCGCTTGTCGCCGAACTTCTCGAGGAGCCCCTTCGAGACCTTGTACGCGCCCTGATAAGCCGCGACCTCCTCGCCCATCAGGAAGACGTTCTCGTCCCTCTGCATCTCCTCGGCGAGCGCCTGGTTCAGAGCCTCGCGCATCGTGATGACTGCCATTCAACCTCCAAAAGCCGTGAACGGTAAACCGTGACGGGTGACAGGAAAGAAAAAGCGTTTTTGGTTTTACCCGTCGCCTGTCACGGTTTACCTGTCACGTTAATCGGGTTCGCGTAGACGTGTGTGAAAAGCTCTTCGGGCGCGGGCTCCGGGCTCTCGTCGGCGAACTTGACGGCGCGCTCGACCTCTGTGCGGACGCGATCCTCGATCTCTTTGATCTTCGCGTCGTCGGCGATGCCTTTGTTCTTCAAGCTCGCGGCTAAGACCTTCACCGGATCGCGCTCCTGGTGCTTCTCGATCTCGGCGCGCGTGCGGTAGTTGCCGGGGTCTGACATCGAGTGACCCATGAAGCGGTAGGTCCGCACCTCAAGGAGGGAGGGCAGGGACTCTTTGCGCGCCCGCTCCGCCGCGCGGCAGGTCGCGTCGTAGACGGCGAGTACGTCCATGCCGTCGACGAATTCGGAGGCGAGCCCGTAGGCGCAAGCCTTCTGCGAAACGTCCTGCTGCGACATCGCGCGCGCGAGCGACGTGCCCATCCCGTACTGGTTGTTCTCGCAGACGTAGACGCACGGCAGCTTCCAGAGCTGCGCCATGTTCAGAGACTCGTGGAAGACACCCTGGTTGACCGCCGCCTCGCCGAAGTAGACGACCGAGACCTGACCCGTCCCCTTGTACTTCGACGCGAAGGCGACTCCCGTGGCGAGCGGAATCTGACCGCCGACGATGGCGTGGCCGCCGAGGAAGTTCGTGTCGCGGTCGAAGAGGTGCATCGAGCCGCCCTTGCCCGCCGAGCAGCCGCCCGCCCTGCCGAACAGCTCAGCCATCACCTCGTCAGGCGAAGTGCCGCGCGCGATGGCGTGGCCGTGATCGCGGTAGCTGGTCATCACGTAGTCGTCGGGGCGGAGCGCGGCGATGGAGCCGACGGCGACCGCCTCCTGACCGATGTAGAGGTGGCAGAAGCCCCCGATCTTGCCGAGCGTGTACGCCTCTGCCGCCTTCTCCTCGAAGCGCCGGATGAGGATCATCTGGTAGAGCATCTCGATGAGCTTCGCGGGCTCGATCTTCTCGATCAGCTCCTCCTGCCGGTGCAGGCGATCCTCGTGCTCGCGGCGCATCTCCGAGGCGTTGATCTCGTCGGTCGCTTCGGCTTCCGCCAGCCCCGCGCCCGCCGCGCCCGTCCCGCCGCCGCGTGGTCGAAGCGGTATGACTTTGAGTTCGCTCATCTGTTTTGTCGTCGCCGCCCAGCCGCCGCGCGGGGTAATGCCGGAGGCCCGCCGGGTCGGCGAGTGTTCTGAAAACTTCCGACTTGGCTCTGGCTTGTTATGACGTGGCGAAATTATACGCGAGACGTGCCCGCGCCGCAAAAAGGGCTCGGGCGGAAAAGACAGGGCGCGCGCCGAACAGGTTCGGCGCGCGCCCTCTCGTGTTGGTGAAAATGCCTAGCGGAACGACTCGATGGAAGTGATGCTCGACGAGAAATCTTCGGGGGCGAGCTTGCCCGCGTGCTTCTGCCGCTGCATGTTGCTCCCGGCGCTCGACAGCAACTCCTCGGCGGTCTCGCCGTCGGAGGGGAAGCAGGCGATGCCGACGCTGATGCCGATCCGGGCAGTCTTGCCGGCGCGGACGGGGAACTGCTCCGCCTCGACCGCGCTGCGGATGCGTTCGGCGACCATCTCCGCGACTTCGTTGGAAGCCATCGGCATGATCGCGACGAACTCGTCGCCCGCGTAGCGCGCGAGCACGTCCATCTGCCGGAGCTGCTTCTTGATGACGCCGGCGACGTTCGCCAGCAGGCGGTCGCCGATCCCGTGACCGTGCGCGTCGTTGACCTTCTTGAAGTCGTCCAAGTCCATGCAGAGCACGGAGACCGGCTCGCGGTTGAGCCGCTGGCACTCGGCGAGGCGCTGCTCGAGCGAGAGGTGGAAGGCGCGCGCGTTCGGCAGCTCCGTCAGCGGATCGATGAGCGCGCTCTCCTTCGTCTTCTCGAAGGTGAGGGCGTTGTTGAGCGCGACCGAGGCGTGCTGCGAGACGGATTCGAGCAGGCGCACGTGCTCGGTCGTGTAGGAGGCGCGCGTCTGCGAGTAGAGCGTGATCGCGCCGAACGCGCCGTTCTCGCGGATGAGGGGCGAGATGAGCACGCCCTTGATCTTGTCGCAGACCTCCTCTGGCACGCCGACGAGGTCGAGCTCGGGGGGCGTGTTGCACATCGAGCGCGCGTTCGCGATGACCCAGCCAGTGATGCCCTCGCCGATCGTGACGCGGCGACGCGCGAACGTCTCGGCGTGCTCGCCCGCGGCGTGCGCGGCGAGGGCTTTGCCCGAGCGTTCGTCGACGAGGTAGATCACGCACGTGTCGAACGGGACGATGGCGCGGAGCTTGTTCGAGACGAGCGTGACGGTGTCCTGCATGTTGAGCGAGGAGCCGATGGTCTGCGCGATCTCGTGGAGGGCGAAGACCTCGCGCTGCGCCTCGACGATGGAGCGGTAGCCGGAGTCGTCGCCCGAGCCGAGGACGTCCGAGGCGAGACCGGCGTCGGGGCGCGCGCCCGCGATGCCGGGGTTGTCCTCCGAGGCGACCTGCTCCTGTATGTCCTGATCGGCGATGAGGTTGTCGAAGAAGTCGATGTTGCCGACGAACGTGTCGACGACGTGTGGGTCGAAAGAGGAGCCCGCCATGCGCCGCAGCAGGGCGAGCGAGTCCTCGCGCTTCATGCCGACGCGGTAGGGTCGGTCGCAGCGCGTGGCGTCGTAGAAGTCGACGACCGAGATGATGCGGGCGACGAGCGGGATCATCTCCCCCTTCAAGCCCTTCGGGTAGCCGGAGCCGTCCCACTTCTCGTGGTGGAAGCGGACGATGTCCTCGACGGGGTAGGGGAAGTTGACCCGCTTGATGATGTCGCCGCCGACCACCGTGTGAATCTTCATCTTGTCGAACTCGGCGGCGGTCAGCTTGCCCGGCTTGTTCAGGATGTACTCGGGGACGGCGAGCTTGCCCACGTCGTGCAGCAGCGCGCCCGCCTCCAGCGCGTGCAGCTCGTGTTCGCGCACGCCGAGAATCTTGCCCAGCTCCATCGCGTAAATCTGCGTGCGCCGGACGTGCCCGTGGGTCGTCTGATCCTTCGCGTCGATGGCGATGGCGAGCGACTCGATGGTGTTCATGTGGAGATCTGCGATCTCGCGGATGTGTTTGAGCTTCTCCTCTTCCGCCCTGCTCATCTCCAAGACGCGCTTCTCGTCGAAGCGGTAGAGCAGGTAGACGAGCCCGGCGATGAGCGTGCCGATGAGGACGAACGAGAGACCCCCGCCGCTGATGCCCGAGTAGAAGAGCGCCGCCGACGCCGCGCCCGCGACCTGCGCCATCGAAGTCCACACGATGCCCTCGCGCGAGAACTTCATCCTCTCACCCGACTCCAGCGCTACGTAGCCGACGCACGCGAACGTGTTGAGGCCGTACTGCACAAGCGCGAGACCGCACAGCGGGAGCAGCACGGCGCCGAGCGGCGCGAAGTGCTCGCCGTCGTTCGCCAAGGTCCCGGCTGAGAGCTGCGCGATGAGCTGGTAGACGAAGACCGCCACTCCCGTCGAAAAGACGGCCGCGGCGGTCAGGTAGACGCGCAGGCGCTTGTCGGTCACGCGCCGCGTCGAGAGGAATCCGTCAACCCCCGCCAGGAGTGCCGCGGGACCGATCCCGAACATCATCGCCGTCAGGAAGATGAAGGTGTCGGCGACCGATTTGTAGTTTTTCCCGTCCCCGCTCGAGATCGGCACGGTGAAGCGGCTCACGGCTGCCGTGAGGCACAGCAGGGCGGCGCACAAGATGAGCCCGTAGCTGGTCAACGCCAGAAAGCCCCCGAGCGAGAGGACGAGCAACGACGCAGCCAGCGCCGTGACACCGCAGAGGAGCGCGAGGCTCTTCAGATTTCCTTTTAGCATGATGTCTCTGGGTCCCTGGTAACTGATTACAAGGAAAGAGTTGGAAGGTTCAGGTGCGTGCCGGTAGTCGGAAGGGATTGTCTTGCAACAATCGCCAACATCGTTGGCAGTATTAAAAATAACTGTTTTAGCTATAATCGTCAAGATTTTTAATCATCCGCGAACGTCCTGCCACAGAGGCGTTTAGCGAAGAGGAATGGTTGCGCAAAAGAGACGCCTGGCGCGCGTCAATCATGAGAGTTATCGCCTGAAAAGTTTTTGCATTGGTGACTCTGCCACGCCCGGCAACTCGGTTGCCTCACGAACGCTGATGACAGATTCTTTTCTCTTCCGCTACATCACGGACGCGCGCGAGGCTGCATTCGCGCTCGAAGGGCTGCGGGGCGTTGAGCTGATCGGGCTCGACACAGAGACCTACTGGGACGCGAGGGAGTCGAGGTCGCACGTCTCGCTCGTCCAGCTCGGTCAGGCGGGCGGGGAGATTTCGGTAATCGACGTTCTGGCGACCGGGTTCGAGCCCGTGCGAGCCATCGTCGAGGAGCCCGCAGTGCGGATGGTCGCGCACAACGCGCGCTTCGATCAGGGGGTCTTGCGCGGCGAGAATTTGAGTCCCGCCTCATTCGTCGACACGCTCAGCCTCGCGCGCTCCGCGCTCGTCCTTCCTTCCTACAGTCTCGCCTCCGTCACGGAACACCTCTTCGGCACGCCGCTCGACAAGACTTTGCAGTCCTCGAACTGGCGGCGACGCCCGCTGACGCGCGCGCAGCTCGAATACGCCGCGCAGGACGTGCAGGTGACTTTGATGGTGTACGAAGAGTTGAGGAGGCGACTGGAAGCGGAGGGGCGTTGGGACGGGGCGCTCCGCGCGGCTCTCATCCCTGACGAACCGGCGGCGGCGAAGACGAAGCGAGTGCGCAGACCGCAGGCGCCTTCCGCGCCGCTCACGCCTGAGGAGAAGCGCACGGTGGCGTCGCTCAAGAGGTGGCGGCTCATGCGGGCGAACCTTAATCGCATGCCCGCCTACATGATCTGCCCGGACAAGACCCTCGAATGCCTCGCGCGCGAGCGCCCAGCCACGGTCGAGGCGTTGCGCTCGATCTACGGGCTCGGCGACTCGAAAATTTCCAACTTCGGCGAAGACCTGCTTGCGGCTCTGCGCGAAGCCCTCGCCTGAAATTCAAACCCGTTTGATTGAACGACGGCGCGCCGCCGGCTCAGAGCGAAATACTCAAGCCGATTCGCCCGCGCTTTTGGTCGCGACGGCGTCGAGCTGTGCAGCCAACTCTACGGGCTCGTTGACCGGGCGCTGGCACGTATAGTTCTCGCAGACGTACGCGGTCGCGCGACCGTCGATGCGCTTGCGCCCGCGCAAGAGCGGGACGACGCCAGCCGCTTCCTCGTCGCCCTCCCGCGCCGGCGCGACGATCTTATTCGGGAGGTAACGACTCCACACTTCGCGCAGTAGTTCTTGAGTCGCCGCCTCACCCGGCTCGCCGACGACGACGATCTCCTTGGGCGTCGAGAGGTGGAAGTCGAGCGCCCCGAGCAAGCAGCCGAACGCGGAAGGGTAGCGCTCCACCGCATCGCGCACGAGGCGGAAGACGGTGACGGCTTTGCGCCTGTAGTCTTCATTCTCGGTGAGCGCCGCGAGTCGCACGAGCAGCTCCGCCGCGACGGAGTTGCCGGATGGCGTCGCGTTGTCGAAAAAGTCTTTCTGGCGGACGATCAGTTTCTCGCTGCCCGCCCCCGTGTAGAAGAAGCCGCCGTCTTCTTCGTCCCAGAATTCTGAGATCATCTGCTCCGTGAGCGCGACGGACTCGCGGAGCCAGCGCACGTCCCCCGTCGACTCGTAGAGCGAGAGAAGCCCCGAGGCGACGCAGGCGTAGTCGTCGAGGAAGGCGTGCTGCTTGGCGCGCCCGTCCTTATACACGTGCAGCAGTCCGCCGTCGTCGCGGAGACGTTCGAGTGTGAAGGAGGCATTCTTCTCGGCGACTGAGCGGAAGTCCCCGCGCTCCAGCACCGCCGCGGCTTCGGCGAAGCTCTGGAGCATCATCCCGTTCCACGCGGCGATCACCTTTTCGTCGCGCCCGGGCTTGACGCGCTTCTCGCGCTCCGCGAACAGCACGGGGCGGGCGCGCTCGACAGCCTGGAGAAGTTGAGCTGTCGTCACATTCAACTCGCGCGCGACCTCTTCCGCCGGGCGCGGCGTGTTGAGGATGCTCTCGCCCTCGAAATTCCCGCCCGCAGACACGTCGTAGTAAGCGGCGATGAGCGCGGCGTCGGCGTCGCCGAGCAGTCTCGTCAACTTCTCGCGCGACCACACGAAGAACTTGCCTTCGACGCCTTCCGAGTCCGCGTCCTGCGTCGAGTAGAACCCGCCGCCCTCGTCCGTCATCTCGCGCACGACGTATTCGAGCGTCTCGACGGCGACGCGGCGAAAGAAGTCGTCCTTCGTCGCCTGCCATGCGTGGAGGTAGAGGCGCGAGAGCTGCGCGTTGTCGTAGAGCATCTTCTCGAAGTGTGGGACGAGCCAGCGCGCGTCGGTCGAATAGCGGTGGAATCCGCCGCCGAGCTGATCGTAGATGCCGCCCTCAGCCATCTTGCGGCACGTGTGCGTCACCATCTGCAGCGCCTTCTCGTCGCCCGTACGACCGTGAGCGCGCAGCAGAAACTCCAGGCTCATCGGAGAAGGGAACTTGGGCGCGCCGCCGAACCCGCCGTGGCGCGGATCGTAGTTGCGCGAGAGCCCGCGCACCGCGCCGTCGAGCAATCCCGCGCCGAGCGTCGCGTTCGACTCGCGCTGCGCGCCCATGCGCCGCAGCTCGCCGAGCACGCTCGAAGCCGTCTGCGAGACCTCCTCGGGGCTCTTGCGGTACGCCTGCGCGACGCCGAGCAGCACGCGCGGGAAGCCGGGAATGTTGTGGCGGTCTTCCGGGCGTGAGGAAGACCGTCATGGGCCAGCCTCCGTGACCCGTCATCATCTGGACGGCGTTCATGTAGACCTGATCGAGATCGGGTCGCTCCTCGCGATCGACCTTGATGTTGACGAAGTTCTCGTTCATCAGGCGCGCGATCTCGTCGTCCTCGAACGACTCGCGCTCCATCACGTGGCACCAGTGGCAGGCCGAGTAGCCGATGCTCAGCAGGATCGGCTTGTCCTCGGCGCGCGAGCGCGCGAGCGCCTCCTCGCCCCACGGGTACCAGTCGACGGGGTTGTGCGCGTGCTGCAAGAGATACGGGCTCGTCTCGCCCGCGAGCCTGTTCGTATGCTCACCCATTTTGTTCTCGTCCTTTCGTGTGCCGACATTCTACGACGACGCCGACACAAAAAGGAAAACCGCCGCCGAGCCATGTCATGCTTTGCGCCTTCGCGCCTTCGCGTGAAAATAAGTTTTCACGCGAAGGCGCAAAGGCGCAAAGATAAGGACGCTGAATTTACACCTCAGTTGAATATGCTCTTGGCGATGCGTGTGGAGACTGTGAGGTCGCCCATTAAATGAAAGATGTTTGATGTGAGATCAACAACTTAGAGAGCTAATTCGGGCTTTTAGCGAAAAGGTAGTCGTCCGTTACCTGAAATATTCAACTCCGTTTCGGGCATTTGCTGAAAGTGCCGAGGAGCAGTGCTTTGACAAAGAGTACGCATTTTGTCAACATCGAATCATTCGTAGGTAGGGGGTGCGACCCGTTGAGCAC
Source organism: Acidobacteriota bacterium (assembly GCA_020200235.1). Lineage (GTDB taxonomy): Bacteria > Acidobacteriota > Blastocatellia > Pyrinomonadales > Pyrinomonadaceae > JAIVGV01. Next base: position 9,042 of record JAIVJC010000040.1, read on the forward strand.
TACTGTAGCCTCTGAGCATCTCACCGTCCCCACCCCGGTCTTGGTCCAAATGCCGCCACTCCCTCTGGTCCAGCCGGTGGGCGAGGCCACCCTGCGCGTTAAGGTCAAGGACTTCAACTTTAGTCTGTCCGCCCCTCTCATACACTCTGAATCTACGGTCGAGGCGGAGAAGGCAGTGTTGAAATTTGCCTTAGACGAGGGGGTTACGTTAGCTCTGCGGCTCACCGGCAGATTAGTAGAAGAGGGGACTCGCTTCCAACCGGAGCGGGGGCAGATGGAGACCGAGCAGTTGAACGAATGCGGCGTTCGCGCGCAGTTCGTCGGCTCGTCGCTGATAGGAATGTTCAGTCTCGCCAGCGAGGTGCTGTTTGAAGTATCAGAACTAGCCCTTGACCTCAAGCAAGAGTATGACCTTCCGCTGTCGCTGATCTCCAACCTGATGAGAACCCGACAAGCCACTTACGGGCTAATGGTGGTTGAGCGTGCCACGGGTGAAGAGTTTGTACTTCCACCGAGTCTTACCGAGCAAGACCGGACGGCTATAGCTTTAGCCCAACTCGCCGTTGTAAAGGGTTCGTTTACACGCCGTATGAGACGTTTCCCCTTCACCGTTACGGCGAAGAAGGAATTAAGCAACATTCCTCAAGACGGGAAGCCCTTCCGCTTTGAATCGGCTTTGCAAAAAGGAGATATGCCGGTACTGGGCCAGCCGGTTCCATTGGGAAGGTGGAAAGTGACGATTGAACAGGCGGCCATTGAAAAACCTGAAGAATTACGCCGGGCGATGGCGCAGGATGATGGTCGTGACGTAAAAATGTCCCTGCTATCCCTAACCGGAGAGGTTCATTTCGACTTCCCCGAAGCGCCACGTCTGCCCGACTCGCCGTGGGATGCTAAGATTGAAGAATTGGAGGGTCTGGAAAAGCAGTTAAGGTCGTACCTCGCCTCGCGCTATCACGCCGCTGCCGCGCGCAGTCTCGCCGGTTTCAGCGATGAAGAGCAGGCCGAATTGACAGCACGGCCTGAGATGGACATGGGTGAAGACTTATCGGATGAGTAGTAGATATAAACCCGCTTATGATTGTCCCGGCCTTCCCCGAAGACTTACTCGTGCTTGATTCGGACGTATTAAGCGATTGGCGGAAGTCGAAAAGTTACACCCAACGCAAGATTGATGAATACGTAATTCGGTTCGGCTCTCTCCCCGCCCTGACCTCGATCACCGTTTACGAGGCGCTTTACGGGTTCGAGAAGAAGGCCGCGGCATCCGGCAGTTACAGCCCCCTCGACCGTCAAGGTCTTCAGGCTCTGCACGACCTGATCGACGATTGCGACGTGCTGCCCTTCGACGCTGAGGCGGCCAGCATCGCCGCCCAAATTCTTCCCCGCATCAACAACAATAAGATGTGGAAGGACGTATTCATCGCCGCCACCGCACTCTCCCACGGTCGCGGTGTCGCGACTCGCAACCGGGCCGACTACGAACTAATCGCCAAACATGTGCCTGCCCAGTATGGCTCTCTGCACCTTGCCTTCTGGACTTACTGAAGCGCTCGACAGTTACGGCAGCCGCCTGTTCTGTCATGGGCTTAAATCTTGATCGAGTTGACGTTTCAGCTTGGCGAGGCTCGCCACTTCGATTAGAAACGATCTTTTCTTCCCCCCGCCGCGCACCAAGGCGTCGAGCCTGCCCGCTTCAATGTAGTGATCAATCAGCTTGTAGTTGACGCCAAGTAGCCGCCGAGCCTCGAACCGTGACACATACCTATCGCTGCCGCGCAGCCGGGGCGAGTGTTTCCATCGACTGACGCTCGGAACATAGATACCCTCCCACCGACACAAAAGGTATTCGCCGAACGCGGCTCTCAGAAAATCAAATTCGCTCGAAGAGAAGTACCTGTAGAGGCCGCTATAGAAGTTACCGAAATCTCGGCATAGACCGGTTTTTGACAAATCTTGTCCAGCGAATTTTGCGCTTTCCCGCGAGCGCCGCCAATCTAGAAACTCGTAAAAGTTATTAGGCCAGTCCCAGAACACCGAATATGCCCTCGTGTAGAGGGCATGCTGCACTTTGTTCGACATGCCCCGTGCGAACTTCTTGCCCGTTGCGCCTGAAAGCCCCTGATGCTGACCAGCGATGAAGATCACGGCGGAAGTTAAATCACGTAGTCCCAAGCCAGCGATAGGAGACTGTTCGGCTTTGAGTAATCCGTCCGTGCTGACATTCAAGCCACAAAGCAGATGTATGCGACGTGACAGTGCAACCCCAAATTCATCCACCGAAGGGGCAGTGTATTCGCGCCAGTCGAAATCGCATGAGCAGACGCAGACGCTGTTGCGAAGGCAGTGGATTCGCTTCTTGCACCGCGGGCACTCGTCCAGTAAGAGGCACAAGTGATTGGGGCAGACTGTTACCAGAGACATCTCCCAGATGCGGCGGCAATATGGAGATTCTCTCAGACACTCAGAGCAGATTTTTACTGAACGGGGCCGGATCACATATTGATGCAACGGAATTCCGAAAAATTCATAAGCCATAAAACTCTCGTCCTCTTTGGGCCGCCCCGCCCTGAGCAATCGTTTAGTGTCTTCCAAAGGCTTGTCTCTCTTCCCCGTCACGCCGCTTTGTCCTTACCGCCCGGCCACGTCGGAAGGAACGGGTTCTCCCTTTCCGGGTCATCAGCCGCGAGTCGCTCGTCGTAGCTTCTCGCGAGAATCTCCAGAGTAATTCTTTCGCCCCCCTGCTCAAGCGCTATGGCCGTGGCTCTCCGCACCAACTTCATCACGTAGGCGACCGTCCCATCAGTGGCGCAGTAAATGCGGTAGGCCATCTCCGTGTCGGAGAGGTGAGACCGTTCGAGTAGTGGCAGCCGTCCGTCCAAGACTTTCAGGAACTTGCGGAATTCGTCTTGCTCGCAGGAAGTTTTCCATCCGAAAGGGGCGAGACTCTCGCGGGAGGCGAATCTCCTCTTGAGTTGTTTGTTCGCTTCGAGTATCTGCTCGGAGTTAGGCATCCCGATCAGCACGACGGGAATGCTGTTTTCGTTCAGCAAGTCTTTCAGCCAGTCGGAGACGTTTTGCAAGATTTTCCGCGAGTCTTTATCAATGAAGTGTTGGAACTCGTCAAGGATGATTAACTCCACCCCGCAGCCTTTGACCAGCCGCTTGAGCCGGAGGGTCTGAAAGATAACCGTGCCTTTCTCTGCCGCCGGGTCGCCGAGCGCGATGAGAAGCGTCGTGACCAAACTCTTGTTCGTCGCCGGGACGGGGATTGAGACAGACAGTACGGGGACGGTCGTGCCGTCCTCGGTGACGTAGCGGGGGAACCTTTGCTCGTAGCGCTTGTAGAGCGTTGTCTTCCCGGCTCCGGTCTCGCCCGTGATCAGCAGGCACTCAGGCTCGGCTGAGTGTTTCGAGTGATTGTGGCAGTGCTCGATCTTCTTTATCACGGCTTCGAGCCGCGGGTAGGAGATGTAGATATGCTCTACCAGTCGGATACGCTCCTCGATGCTCATGTGTCTGTAGTCGTTAGGGTTCGGCATGTCCGTCATAAACTCCTATTTCGGCAAGTTGAAGTCGGCATCCCATCCGGTCATGTCAAGCTCCGTCTCTTCGTGTGTGTTGGCCTGATTATCCTTCGGGGCGGCTTTCCGAGATTGGCGCGTCTTTTGAGAAGCGCGATCAGGGGTAGCGGAAGAGGGACACACGCCGACGCTTTCATCACTCACTCCGGTGGCGCCGTCTGCTGACAACTGCGCTGTGTCGGTGGCGCTTCCCGTAGCGGACACTCCGTCCCACGCTCCGCCGGGAGTCAACAGCGTAATGTTCCGTCCCTTCGCCCCGGCCAGTAGCCTGAGATTATCTTGGCTCTTGCCCGGAGCGCTCGCCGCACCCTGCGGCTGCTGGCCGTAGTTCTTCAGGCGCGCGATTCTCTGTCTCGTAGTCGTCTTCTTGGTCGCCAGCCACTCACGCTCGACGATCTGCTGGATTCGCTCCTTGGCGAGACACAGCGCGACTATATCCACCTCGTCTTTTATAGTCTGGCGGGCGAAGCGTTTGATGACGTTGTGCTGCCAGAGCGTCAACCCCGCGGCATACGCCTGATTGACGGCAGGGGCGAGGATGTACTCCCCCTTATCCGTGTCGGCGACGTGGATTACGGACAGGTCGCCGGGGTCGTATTTGACCGTCACCTTGTGGCCGGGTTTCAGCCTGCTCCGCAGTTTCGCCAGACGCTCATCGTTATAAAAGAGGCTGTAAAGTTCGACGCCTTTCGCGGAGATCGTTCGCTGCTCCATGCAACCGAGCAGGGCCTGAAGCTCCGTGTTCTTAGGCGGAAGCGGGGGAGGGAATTCCGCTATGGCGTGCTTCCACACGCGGGCGGGAATGTCACCCAAGCCCCGGTGCTCGCGCCGGTGATAAACATCGACGATGAAAGTGTGAGCCATCTCCTCCAGCGCCTTGTAGGAGATGACGGCGTTTTTCTTGGGGTCGTAGTCAGCCCGGTCGATGACGTTCGAGAAGGTCGTCCCCGGCTGGCCGTGAAGGAGTTGCTGGTTCTGCGTGCGGAACCAACGCTCCTCCGTACCTTTGAACTGCCCCATCTTGGGCGGGGCGTAGTGAACGCCGATCCCAAGCTGAAGACACCCATCCTCGAAATGCCTGCTGTAGAACTCAGGCCCGTTGTCCACGACGATCAGCTCCGGGACTCCGTAGGCGTCCCAAGTGTTCTGGATTTCCGGGAACCTCTCTTTGAGGTATGTTTTGGGCCGGATGGCGTGAAGCAGGCAGCCCATGACGGAGATGTAGCCGGGTGGATTGAAGCTGACGTACATCCCCAAGATCATTCTGGAGAACTTGTCTATGGCCGTGGTCATCCACGGCCTGCCGACCGGCAGCCTCATCACCTCGTCAACGACGAGCATATCGAGCTTCGTGTGGTCGATCTCAACCCTCTCCAAAGGGCGGGTGGGGCGCGGCCCCAGCTTGACGGCTTTGTACCTGTTGTCCGCTATCCGCTGGCCGTACCTCGCCTTCACCACTTCGTAAACGTCGAGCTTATTCACGATGTCATAAACGCTGCTCCGGTGGGGGAAGGAGAGCCGCTCGCCGGGTTCACGGAGCCTGTTCTCCGAGGTGATGCGGGCGTTGATCGTCGCGCATATTGATTCGACGGTGGGGCGGTGTCGCGACAGGTATTTTTCGTTGATCACGTCGTCGATGATCTTCGCGACGGCCTCAGACTTGTTGGGGTCTCCGCCTGAGAGCCTGCGGAGGCGGTTCCCGCGGCGCTTGAAAGCAGGAGAGAGCGCCCGAATATCCTCGCCCGACACTTGGTAGCGCCTGAGCCAGCGATAGAGCGTGATCGCCGAAGGCGGCGCGGCGTCCGCGACCTCTATGCTCACCCGCTCAATGATCGGGTCGAGCACCTCCGCCGTGTACTTGGTGACACCCTGAGCTTTGACGGCGCAGACGTAGCTGTATCGCCTCTTGGTTTCGTCTCTGACGCCATCTTCGAGAAGGCTCAGGTCGGTAATCCAAGCGCGCGCGGCACGCCGCTCGGCCAGAGAGTGGCGTTGCGAGTCGCCGAGTAGTTCGAGCTGGCCGTCGAACAGGGAATCGACCAGAGAGTGCTCCGCAACGGACGTGACTTCGTTGAGGACGACATCCCTGATCTCAAGCTGGCCGTCGGGCAGTCGCCGTTCGATGACGTACTCGCGCCCTCGCATCTCGATGTGCAGACCCTTGCGTAATCTGTAGAGCATCTTCAGGTCACCTTTCTGCCGGAGACGAGGGCCGTGGAGGATAAGTAAATGGGGGCGGCTGCGTCGAGCGGCTGCATCAGGTCGGTCGCGAGCACGCCCCGGTAGAGCAGCGCGTAAACCACTTCTCTCGTGACGCCGTGAGCCTCGAAAAAACGGATGGCTTCCGCGAGACGGATTTGACGACACCCGCTTAGCAGTTCTTGGCAGAGGATTTGGTGCTGAGGGGCGATGGGCGTCCGCGCGTACCGCCAGAGCAGCTTGATGTTATTCAGCCGCGGCTGCACGCGAATCTTTTCGTCGGGCATGACTAAAAACTCGCGGCCCTGCGCGCGGATGACCGGGGCGACGCTCGCGAACAGGAGGACGTTCTCTTCGTCATTCCGGCGGGTCTCCGGTTTGACCTCGACGAGTTGCTCGCCGCCGCGCCTCCTCACCAGAAAGTCCGGGGTGTAGCTGTGCCCTTTGCCGTCGCGCACGTAATTGATCGTCTCCGGCTGCTCCTGATAAAAAAGAACGTCACCGTCGAACTCCAGCAGGTAGATAAAATCCCGCTCGATCTGCGACTCGAACCACACTGTCTTCCCCAGCTTGAGGCTGGGAAACTTGCCGATAATTTTCGACCTGCTGCCCCGGTTGCTTATCTTCCTGACTCTCATCTTGTTCTTCCCCCAAATTTGCTGCCCCCGACGCAAGACCTTCTTACTTGCTTATGGGCATATCCAAGTACCGCATCCGGTAATAAACGGCGCGCACCAATTCGACATCGCGCCCGCAGTAGTCACCGATCTCCTCGTGCCGTCCGGCAATGAAGTTGTCGTACACATTCGCCCCATTGACCCCGCCGTTTTTAGAACTCTCAAGGCGCAGCGCCTCTGCCAGACGGCCCAGCCCGACGCGGCCCCGCCCCCAGAACTCCCATTCGCGCATCGTGTCGAAGACGGGTTGCGAGCGGTAGCGGGCGGACGGGAAGTTGACCGTCGGGCGGACTTCGTGGATCGCCGACCGCTTGTAGATGAAGAGCAGGTCGAAGTCGAAGATGTTGTGGCCGACGATCAGATCGCGCCTGCAATCGAAGTCGGCGAGCGACGCCCAGAAACTCCGCAGGGTGCGCGCCTCATCCAAGTGGAACTGCCTCGACGCCTCGCACCCGATCAAGCAGCGCTTCACCACCTCTCCCTCGCGCTCGACGATCATCCCGATCACCAGTATCCGCCCCTGCTCGCCGCAGAGCGCCAACTGCCGAAACCGCTCGTCCGCCACTTTTTCAATCTGCGCCGCCGCCGGTTGGGGCTTCTTTTCGCCCATCTCGCGCTCCACGTCGGCCAGCACCTTCTCCCGCTCGGATTCGTCGGGCGGCGCGGTCTCGATGTCGAAGAACACCTTCATCCGCGCCACGTTTACCCTCCCCATCCGTCCCATCGACTTGCCCTCCTTTCGCTGAGTTTTGCGTCTCGAAGCGGCGAAAAACTCATGGTCGCCAGCTCCTCCTACTTGTAGTAAGCTCCCCGTGCCGGTGTTTGTCGGACACGCGAAAAATAATTATTTTCCGTGTCCAAATTTCGCGTTCAGCGGGAGCTATAGATAGGTAGAGAGGGGGATCGGGCGCGGGCGGCGGCGCGCCCCTCACGCGGGAAAGTGGGACAGCCGAGGATGTCAGCCGGGAATACGCTCAACTCACAGCAGGCGGGGCCGCGCTACGCGACGCCGGAGGAGGTGTGCGCCGCGATTGAGAGGCTGACGTTCGAGGAAGACAGAAAGCTCAACTACCTCGCCAGAAGGCACGCGCGGTTCCGCGGCCTTGGGGACCAGCACAGCGATCTGCTGTACGAGTCCTACGCGCGCGCCCTGAACCGCAAGGGCGACCACAGGTGGGACATGGCCGAGCGCACCTTCCTCGAATTCATGGGGGAAGTAGTCCGCATCACGGCCAACACTTTGAGGAACCGGCTCTTGGTTGACCGCCGCAGGCCGTCGCACGGCATGCGCTACGTGAGCGGCACCGCGAACGACCCCGACGGCACCGACCTGCTCGACCAGTGCCCGTCCCCGGAGGCGGACGCCGCGCGCGCCTACGCCGCGAAGGAGGCCGTCGGAGCCGTCCTCACCCTGTTCAAAGACGACGCGGACGCGATGGCCGTCATCCGGTGTTACTACGGCGGGGCCGTGAAACGCTCGGAGGTCATGGAAGAGCTGAAGCTGTCGGAGAAAGAGTACGCGACGATCACGAAGCGGATGGACCGGAGGATAGAGCGGGCGGGGCTGACTTTCGGCCCGGAGGTGAATTCATGGCAAGGAATCGACCGAATGACGAAGAGAAACTTCTGAACCTGATGCGGGGACTCGGCGAGCGCGTCATCGCCCTGCCCGACGGGGAGTTAGCGGAGGAGTTGCGCGCCGAAGGCTTTGACCCGGACGAGGCGGCCCGCGAGGGTGGCCGCATCCGCAGGCAGGCGTTGAAAGACTTTCGTTTGGGCGACCTGCGGGCGGCGCGCGCGAGCTACGAGCGACACGCCGCCGAGTACGAGGGCGCGCGGGGCCTCCTGCCCGGCACTCCCGACACCCGCCGGGCGGCCTTGGACGCGATCCTCGCCAGCCCGTCCGCCGCCTCGCTCGGCCACATCACCGCCCAGTTCCGCGACCTCAAGGAGATGTCCGACGAGGACGTTGACAGCTACTACCGGCAGTTGCTGCTGCTCGGCGTGATCGCCCCGGACGCGGCGGAGCCGGAGCGGGCGGAAGGTGAATGAATCGTGACGCACCTGCTCGCCTCACCGGAAGATTTGATTGCGCGGCTCCGCATCGAGGGGCCGGACGAGATCGACGTTGAGGCCATCGCGGAGTTTTGCGGTGCCACGGTCGTGTACGAGCGGCTGACGGGCTGCGAGGCGCGGCTAATCGGTCGCAAGAAGAGGGCGTACATCACCGTCAACGAATCGTCTCCCCGCCCCGAACAGCGATTCTCCGTAGCGCACGAGCTGGGCCATTGGATGCAGGACCACCGGGAGATTGTCACGTCCTGCGACGAGAAAGCTCTCTTAACCCAGTGGTTGCGTCACAATGATGAATTCTGGAACTGCGAGTTCTATGCCAACCACTACGGGGCTGGCTTGCTGCTCCCGACCAAGATTCTGAAGCCTCTGGTGCGGGAACTGCCCGTGACGTTTGACAGCGTGAAGGAACTGTCCGATCTGTTCCAAGCCCCTCTGACGGTGACGGCAATCAGGCTCGTCGATGTGACACCCTTCCCCGCGGCACTGGTGTGCAGTTATTACCGGGTGCCGTCCGTGGATGATGATGATGTGGGATTCGATCTTGGGCGAATCATCTGGGGGGCTAAGAGCGGGAACGGGCTTGTCTTCCTACCGCTTCACCCACGTCCCCTCGAAGAGATGTGTCGCGATACAGTCGCGTTCCGTCTTCTGAGCAGCGGGTTTAATTCCCCGGTCTGCCCGCCCGCCGCGGACGTGCAGGCGAGCCAGTGGTTTGACATGCCGGATTTGTCCGGCTACACGTCGCCCAACTACACGATAAGTGAGCATTCGATTAAGCTCGCCCACAACCTCGTGTTATCGCTCCTGTGGTGGAAAGACCCGGAGCAGATCGCACGACTCCGGCAAGACCGGGAAGTGGCTTGGGAGGAGATGGGCTGACGAAATCTCCGGCCAACCGCACGAATCCTTATGGGAGACACCAACATTTCCTTCCTCGACCTGAAAGCCCTGTCGGAACCCGCCTCGAAGCTGATCGAGGCGGTGAGCAGCGCCGTGGGCGTGCTCTACGAACCCACCCGCATCCGGCGCAGGGCGAAGGCCGACGCGGACGCCGCCCTCATCCTTGCCGGGAGCGAAAGCGGAGAGCGCGGGGTGGCTTTACGCGCCGCTGAAAGAATCAATAGTCGCGAGATTCGCAGGCAGGAAAACATCGAGGCGGTGGTTAAAGGCGCGCTCGGCTACCTTCCCGAATCCGTTAGCGGAGAGAAGGTAGATGAAGATTGGGTCGTACAGTTTTTCGATTACTGTCAGGACGTTGGCGACGAGGAGATGCGGTCGCTCTGGGCGAAGATTCTCGCCGGTGAGGTGACGGCACCGAACTCCTACTCCCCGCGCACGCTCCACACGGTCAAGCTGCTGCGGAAAGAGGACGCCCACCTGTTCACCCGGTTCTGCGGCTACGTGTGGGAGGTCGGAGACGTTGCCGGGTACATTTGGGCGGGGACCACGGACGCCCTGCTTGCCTCTAAAGGGCTGTCACTAAAGCAGTGGATTCACTTGCAGACCATCGGTCTGGTAGAGACGTTCGGCCCGCTTCAGGTCCACGAGGACGTGCCTCTAGTAGCCTCATACCACAGCAGGAAGTACGTCTTCACGCTAGTTAATTCGGCGGGCGCGGTAATGGACATGACGAGGAAGGGTGAAAACCCCTCCTACCGGAACGTCGGAATCCACCTCCTGACCGAAGCGGGCAGGGAGCTTGCGCCTCTAAGTGCCGCCAGCCCCGACGATGAATATCTCACCGCTTTGGCCGAATCATTAGAGTTTAATCAGGTGAAGATGACGAGTGCCGAAGGTTAGGTTCTAGCCTTTGTGGGCAATCTACGAAGTGAATCCGTTTCTCATAAGGGTCGATCCGAGCTGCGGCTCATGCACTCTTGCGCTCGTAAGTGAGGCCGTGGCTGGTGTGAGAGGTGCAGCAGTTAGTAACCCCTTCCACAAAAGAGTGCGGGTCGTGGCAGGGGCGGACGTACCCTTTACACGGCGTCCCCTTTCTGGTGGTGGAAATGCAGCACCTGTCCCCGTACTCGAAATCCAACCATTTTTGAAACTGCTCCAAGCTGACGCCGTTTTCATCCGCCTCGAACTGGGCACGATTCTGAACGAACTTCTCTAATTCATCTATGCTCAGCGGTCTCCAGCCTCTGCCGCGAATGAAGGCCAGCAAATTGACATCCGCCTCTTGAATCTTGAGTAGAAGCGCTTTGTCCTGCTCAGTAAACTCCATCTTAATAACTTCCGTCCTTAAAGTTCACTGTCGAGGGGGAGGCCGTCCATCGGGTCGGCCTCCCGCAATGCCGTGATGAGTGCCATGAATTTGCTCTCGTAAAACTCAAGTATGACGGGCAACTCGTCGAGAGTGTTGTAAAGCTGCCGGTCCATAAACTGTACCGTATAATGCAAGCCGCCTTCCCCGTCCGCGATCCTCGCGCCTCCCACCGGGTACAGAATCGCCTTCACCCGAAAACTGTACTTCCCTATGTTCCACTCGTAGTGCGCATTGACCTGATAGAAACCGTAAATGCCGCCCCCGTCTTCAGTCCAAAGGGCTTTGGTGAATTGAGGCTCCTTGTTGTGCCACAAGTCGTCCTCGTCGCCACTGTATTCGTAGCCGCGTTCCGTCAGAAAGTGGTAGGCCCTCAGAAGGACATCGCGCGACGCCGGTTGCTCGTCCACGATCATGCCCTTGTCAACCCGGAACTCCGGGCTGGCATTCAGAAACGCATCCGCTATTCGTGACCGGAAGTAAAAGTGGGAGCTTTCGCTCTCTTCGGCGATCTCCTCGTTCGCAATTTCAACGGCCTCGTCCGCCGAGTTAGCCGTCACCTTCAGATAGACCTCTATCCCGGTGGGTTCACCGACTTTGAAAAGAAACTCTTTCATGGCGAGAGTATCCGGGGCCGCTATATTCACGCCGCTTTCTAGTCGAAGACCTTTAAGAATCTGCTGACCAAAGAGCTAAATTAGAACCCCTGTGGCAGTCCCCTACGGCAGAATTACATTGCCGCAGCAGACTTCCTGAACTTTTTAGGAAGCTTCCCGATAAGCGGCTCCCAGCCGGGCCAGTCCGACGTTCCGACGCTGTGACCGTCTATATTCTCGGCCTCCCACTCAGTCAACTCCCGCTTCTGCTCTTCGGTCATAAACTGCACAGCCACCATCATCAGGGCCATGAACCTCAAGAGTGATTCGTCGTTTTCCAAATCTTCGCCCAGAGCGATGATCTCTTCCTCCCCGGTCTCTTTGTCTTTCAGCTCCAGCCTGAGCTGACCGTGCATCAAGTCCCGCAGCAGTTCCATATACACACCTTCAGCCGCGCCGCGCGGGGTCATGGATTCGGCGTCGTCAATCTTGAGGGTCACTTGGTATTCGGGCATAGGTAAACTCCAGTCTTGGTGTGATAGGGGAGGCATTTTACAACCGTGCGGGCTGGAAACAAATAGTCCGCGCTTCAATCATTCAGCCCGGACGCGCTCACGACCTGTTCGTTGCGGATCACGAAGTATGTGTCCTTGAGAATTTTAGCGCCGAAGGCATTCTTCGCGCGTAACTTCAGCCTCACCGCCCAGAAAGATTCGCCGTTTAACTTCGCGGGCGTGACCGGCGACCACTCCACATATTCGGCGCTTTGATAATCGTTGAGGGTTTCTCTGAGGTAGCGGTCAACGGCCTGAACCGAGCCATCTAACCCACTCTGCTGGGGTTTCGGCCCGATGCCGGGATATTCCTCCTCCAGCGCCGCCTGAGTTTCTTGTCTGAGGGCTTCGATGCGCGCGTCCGTGCGACTCTTGTTGTAGATGCCTAAGCCGATGAGCGTCAGCACCACCAGAGCCACGCCCAAGAGGATCAGCTTTTTGCGCTTCCGGGCGGCGGCCTCGCGCCGCTTTTCGAGTATGTGAGGTGCTAGAGATTCGGATCGTTGGCCGGGTTGGGTGAGGTTATTTGAGGAATTTGGCATTGATATGTTGCCCCTCCGCCGCACCGCTGTAAGGAGCGGTGAAAAGACGTGGCGGCTGTTTAGCGACGCCGAAAGAAACGCCCTTGCTACGCCAGCCCTTTTTCCAATTCCGTTAAATGCTCGACCATAGCCGCTTGAAGTTTCAGGAACTCGCCCTCGTACTTCGAGTAAAGCCCCGCGGCTTCCCGCTCGTGTTTATCGTAATGGCGGCCAGATTCGATGAGTTGATAGCCGCCGCCCAACTCCCTCGGCTGTGACTTGACGTGTTCGGCGGTGGCTTCGTCCAACACTTCGGAGGTCTGCCGGAACTGAGACTGAACGCTTTTCGATGCCGCCAAGGACAAGCGGGCGCGCACGCCGACGAGGGTGCCCCGCCACGCATCGTCTGTACGCCCGCCCTGTCTGGCGTGCAGCTCCAGCACGGAGAGGGCCTCCTGATAGAGCGTGCGGGTGGCCTCGATTTTGTCGCGGTGTAACTGACGCCGGAACGTGCGTGACTCGCGCTTGTTGGTCAGCAGACTCGTACTCAACGACACCATCAGGCTGAATAGCCCGCTGACGAAGACCGTGGCGAGGGCGAATTGCTGATCTTTACTCATAAGCGAGCCTGCCCTACGGGTTGTTGCCCGTCCCGATTATGAACGTTGTCGTCCGCCCCGTCTGGTTACGGTAAAGGATGATGAAATCTCCGGGCTTGCCGCCCGTCCAGTCATCGTCTGAGAACCGGCCTTTCAGAGACTCGCTCCTGTACTGGTCAACCGTGCTCCCGCTTCGGGAAGTGTATGTCTTTACGAACTTGGCGTCGGCGGGTATGAACTGTTTACTCTCCTCACGCGCCTCTTCTATCGGGACGGCGTTGCGGTCTCCCCAGACGCGCTCGATGTATTCGACGTTGCCCGATCTGACGCTTGAAAATTGGACTTGAAACTTACCGCCCTCGTACCCAAACATCATCGGGCTACCCGGATTGTCAGGCGTTCCGTTGCCGTGTGAACGCTCCCATTCGGCACGGTCGAGGCCCAGCCCGCCGGAAGCGTAAGCCGGGCCGGATGGAGTTAGCGTCAGCTGCGGAGCGACCGGCTGGCTGGCGGATTGGTTGGCCGGCTGATTTACTGACTGGTTAGCAGAGTTCGTGTTGATGTTCGCGTCACCGGGCTTCTGGGCGCATGCGAAGGATGCGGCGAGGAGCGCCAGACAGCCGATGAGGGTGGACCTCTTCTTCGCTTCGCATTTGCACATGGTTACGATTACCTCCGTTAGCGCCGCCCCGCCCGACTAACGCTTCCTTATCCTCTTCAGGAGCGCGGCGGCCTTCGCCTCGGCCTCGCGCAGTTGCTGCGGGTTGAGCTTCCGGTCGCAGTCGAACGTCTTGTTGCTCTCGTCGCTTGAGTCCGCCTGATTGTGCCGGGATTTCAGGAGCACGATGCGCCATGCGCAGCCCGCGACCGGGTTCTGCGTGTGACCTTCAGCGCCCGTCGAGAGGTAGTAGGCCAGATTCCTCTGGGCTTGGTAGTCGCCCGCCAGCGCCTGCTTTTCGAGGCCACCGTCGTCTCCCGGAGCCTTTTCTTCAACGGGAGGCAGGTACGGGTTTCTGCCTTTGAAGACCGCTCTATATTTATCCAGCGAAGGCTTCTCGGCTGCCCGCCCCCAGTCGCCGTAGGGGGCAAAGGTCAAATTTCCCAAAGCGTTCGATGCGTCGATGGTGCGGCCTTCAAGATAGCCGTGGACTTCCACCGCGTCTGGCTTATCCTTCTCGTAGGCTTCACCGCCGCCTCATTCGCGACTTTGGGTAGGGAGACGTGGACGGCCTTCCTCGAAGCGGTCGCAGTGCTTACGTCCTCGACTTTCAGCACTTTGTAAGTCGGACTGAAACCGCCAGTGATGCCGAGCGCGCGGTCGAGTTCAGCGACTGAATTTGCAGGGGGCACCGAAGCCGCGGGCGTGGAGATCGGCTGTTCAGTACGAGTCTTATTCTCTGGAGTATTGCAGGCGAGGAGTAAGCCGAGTCCCACAGTACAGACTATTGACCAAGTGATTGCTTGCCTCATATCAGCGAATAACCCGGAACCCTTTCGTCGTTTCTACTCGCGGGTTACACCTTTAGAGCGGGGTCTGCCCCCTCCCGGTTGAAGCACCGAGGGCAATTTATCCGGTAGGTCTAGCTCGTCATCGATCAAGACTTCTAAATAACCCGCAGCTCCACCCCTCCCGCCAGCGGCTGCTCTGGCGTATTCGAGCAGCACTTTCAAAGGCGGCTCTCTCAGGTCAACCTCGTAGCTGCTGATGTCCTGCTGCACAAGTTCGTCCGCCAGCCCCATGCGCCGGATCATCCCGTTCTGCGACAGCCCCAGCGCGTTGCGGATGTGAAGCAGTTTCTCGGCCAGACGGCGTGGCCTCTCTCGCACGGCTTTGCCCATCAGGAAATACCTCCTGACGGGACAGATAGGCTCACTTCCGGCTTGCAACTAACAATGAATATTGTTAGCCTGCATCCCCTAACAATATTTATTGTTAGGGGGCGGTCTGCCAATCGGGTCGCCGGAAGTACGAAATTCGTCAACTTCACGGCGAACGGCATCACCCGCTGTTTGGAGCCGCCTCACGCATGATTACAAAGAACTTCAGAGAATCAGAAGATAGCAAATCAACCGGCAGCCGTCACTACCGATCATGCGCAGGGCGTGAGGGCAAGCCCGTGTCTCCGTAGCGGCGGAGCGGGCAGCAGAGGATGTACGTCAGTCATGGCCGACAGAGGTGAGAGCCGGTGAGCGGCGATGATAATCGCATCGCCTGCCGGGGTTGCGGGCGGAATATCGTCCCACGTCTTTGGCATTACGGCGGGGGCCGCCTCTCCTACGCGACAACCCAACACCTGTGCCCCTTCTGCGGCATCGTGCTCTACGAAACCGGCGGGGGCGTGCGCTGGGGCTGCGTGATTATTCTCTTGCTTTTCTCCTCGCCTTTCATCGTCCTGTTTGTATTCACCCTCGTGCGCGAGATGACGAAGGAATTTAGCCGGTAAGAGGTTTCTCCATGCGCTTGATCAACCCTACGCAAGCTCGACGACGCATTGCCCGACTCTGCTGGGGCTTACTC
Source organism: Acidobacteriota bacterium (assembly GCA_020200235.1). GTDB lineage: Bacteria > Acidobacteriota > Blastocatellia > Pyrinomonadales > Pyrinomonadaceae > JAIVGV01. The sequence continues at coordinate 24,632 of JAIVJC010000040.1, forward strand.
GGTGCGGTTATTGTCACCTGCTCGGCGGCGTGCGGCTCTAACAAGCTGACTCGTTCGAGCGCCGCCACTCTGATCGAATCGAGCGAGGCGTTCAGGAAGCCCGTCACGATCAGCCTGCTCCCCGAATACCGGCAGACGCTGGCGCTGATCGGGGAGGGCAGTCGGGACATGCCGAAAGAGGAATTCGCCCTGCATCGGTTTCTCGAAAGCCACGCCGACCTTGCCGCGCTCAGCCATCTCGGACTGGTCGAGTTCAAAGTCACCGGCATCCAGTACCCGGACTCGGCGTCCTCGCCCGTGACTATCACCTCTTCACTAACGAGTAAAGGTAGTTCGGCGGCGCGACAATGGCAGCAGTCAGGCGAAGGTTGGACGATTCCCATCGCGAAGCGGGAGCTAGTCGAAGTGACGGGACTGACTGGGGGCGAAGGCGAGTCCAAGCAGGCGCGTGTGGAATATACGTGGAGGTGGCTGCCGACCGAGGCGGGCGCGAGTTTCGACGTGTCCGGCCAAGCCTATCAGAGCCTTCCGGCCTCGGTCCGGCAGAACTTAGGGGGTGCCAGTTTCGGCGACATGCTGCGCGCCGCGGGTCAGAGACTTCCATTCGACAGCAGCAAGTCCCAGAAGGGAGAGGCAACACTCCAACTTTACGACGACGGGTGGCGGGTGGCGGGGCCATAACTTTAAGAAGTAGCAGGCGGATTCGTTTACGGGGCTGGCCGGAAAGCTGACCGCTTATCACTTTTGAGGAGGGAAAAAGAAGCGGGTTCATAGCCTGTGGTAGAAGTGAAGCTGCCAAGCCAGCACTTTTACCGGAGACAGAGCGATGAACCCGCTGCGAAGATACCCCGTCCTCGCCTCCTTGTTAAGCCCGTTCCGGTTATCGCAACAGAAGACTTGCGCGGCTCTGGTCGCCGCGCTGTGCCAGGCGGCGCAGGCCAGCAGCTTCGCCATCGCCGGGCAGCTCTCCTGCTTAACCGAGGTACAGTTCGGCTCGGCTCTGACGCGCCTCTACCGTTTCCTGCGTAACGACCGCTTCGACAACTGGCTCTTGACCGAGCAACTGCTGCGGTTGCTCGGCGGGCGGCGGAAGAGGCTGCTGTTAGCGCTGGACTGGACGGCCTGGCAAGACCGCTTCTCGGTGCTGACCGCCTCGGTGTGTCTCGGCACGCGCTCCGTCCCCGTCGCCGTCTCGGCCTGCGTCAAGAGTCAACTCGCCCGCTCGCAGAACCTCTGGGAGGAGACCTTCCTCCGGCTCGTCGTGGATCGGCTGCGCGCCAGCCAGGTGCAGGCCGTCTGGCTCTGCGACCGTGGCTTCCATCGCGTCGCGTGGCTGTGCAGGCTGACGGAGATGGAGCAAGCCTTCGTCGTGCGGCTGACGCGCGACGTGACGGTGCATCTGCCCGAAGGCGCCCGCCTGCTCAAGCAGTTACAGCTCGCGGAAGGTGAACGCCGGGACTTCGGCTTCGTCAACGTGCGCTCTGACGGGGCGGCGCGCGTCCGCCTCATCGGGGTGTGGGCCGCGGGAGCCACGGAGGTGTGGTGGCTGGCGACGAACCTGCGGAACCGGGTCTCGAAGGTCGTGAGCCTCTACGACCGGCGGATGGGCATCGAGGAGCAGTTCCGAGACGCCAAGGGGCACCGCTTCGGGATGAAGCTGCGGTGGACGCAGTTCACCAAGGCTGAGTTCGTCGAGCGGATGTACCTGCTCGCCGGGGTGGCGCTGCTGTTGTGGACTACAGTCGGGCGTGCGGTCGAGGAAGCAGACCCGAAGGTGCGGCTTGCGAGTAAGACGAAGGGGGCGCGGCTCTCGCTCGCCCGCATCGGCTCCTACTACTGGCGAAAGGTGAGCAGCCGGCTCAGGCTCACAGCTAGCTTCGTGCGTGAACACCTGCCGCCGCCACGCCTCAGATTATTCAAGTGGCTCACCGCTCCGCAAAAGTGATAAGCGGTCAGGCCGGAAAGTGATTGACATTAATTTCCATCAGTCATAAAGTTCTTTCGTACTATCTGGCATTCCGCTAGCAAGCTCACCCCTTGTTGGCCTCACGTCAATCTTGAACACTTTAATCGTCGCCTTGCCGGACCTGAACGCTGGTCGAGCTACCATCTCGGCGGATGGCCTGTTCTGCCCTTGGAGCGCATGCGACGGTCATAAGGAGAGAAGATGAAAAGGAAATCCATTCAATATTTAATCGCGGCATTCGTGACGGTGCTGGCTGTCAGCGCCGCCTCCGCGCAGAAGCCTGCTAATTCCGCCATCGAAGTCAAAGACGACGAGTTTTCAAATAAGTTGACGGTGACTCTCAAAGAGCAGCCGGTGTCGGCCAACCTCACCTTTACCTTGACCAGCACCGTCAAAAAAAGCGGCCCCAGAAGCATTGCCGATTTAGACTTCGCGCAGTTGGAATTCATATCTACAACGGGCAAAAGGGAGTACGGCAACTCGGACAATGAAGTGAATTTCATGGTGGACGGCAAGCGCGTCAGAGGCGGGGCGGCCACGTCAGGCCCGCTCACAGATAAATTGACTCATGACGGCAAAGAGTTGGTGATCGGAGTGATTTATCTCAGCTCATTGGAGCAGATCGCGCGCGGGAAAGAAGTCAAAATGAAGCTGGGCGAAAATGTCTTTACTCTGGACGAAGCGACAAGGCGAAATATCAAGGAGTTCCTGAAGGCGCTTGGCAGGTAGGGTGAAATCTCAGGTCAGATGCTTTACCCATCTAGGGGAGAAATAATATGAGTCAGGAAAGCCAGCCTGTTTTTCACAATAAAGAAACATTCGACGCTTACAAGCGCGGCAAGCAGGCGTTTGACGCCAAAGATTATCCGACAGCGACTGATCACTTTCGGCAAGCGGCTACGCTGGACCCTAATTCAACGGACGCTTGGTACTGGTTGGGGAATGCTCTTCTACAGACCCGCAACTTTAATGAGGCGCAGGGAGCATTTGATCGGGCAGTAACACTTGAGCCGGATAATAGGAAGCTAAAGTTTGAAATGGGCCGCGGCTATATCTTGATGGAGGAAGGCATCAGAGCCAATGCCATCTTTTCAGAACTGGTAGCGGCTGACCCGGCAAACATTGATTACCTGCGAGAGTACGGCGTTGCTTTGACGATGAGCCGTGAATCCGCCGATGCTATTATATATCTACGAAAAGTATTAGCGGATATGCCACACGATACGCGGGCGCGCGACTTTCTCGCGATGGCTCTAGCCGAGTCCGGGCAGCGTGAAGAGTCGCTTCGCGAATACAAAAAATTGCTTGAATATGATCCTGATGACCTCCGCGCCCTGCGCCTCTTGGGGATGGGAACTGCCGCAGCGGGGAGGAAAGCCGAAGCCCTCATATATCTTGGTCGCGCCGCCCAACTTCACCCCGAAGATCAACCCTCTCAAAAATACTTAGGTCGAATATTGCTGGAACTGGGTAAGCCCCGCGAGGCGCTCATACCTCTCCGAAAAGCTGTAGAACTGGACCCGGCTGATATTGATGCCCAGTCTTATCTACGTGAGGCCGAAGCGGGCAGTAGGTAGGCAGTGCGTTATCGCAAGATGATAGAGAGCCTCGGAAGAGATCAGGATCGGTACAAATTTGGGCACAGTGGGGTGTTGGATAAACCGTAAGGTTCCGCACCTGTTTTAACGCTTTCACTTTATCCCCGAATCCCTTTCACTTTATCCCCGACAAATTTCACGTTACGCCCGACCTCACAGAGACTTCGGGGAAGCGGGGCGTTTTGTTATACTCACGAAACTGAATGACCATTCATTTTTACACCGGCGTGCCACGGCGGGGGACTTCTAACGC
>JAIVJC010000237.1 GCA_020200235.1 Acidobacteriota bacterium
CCTCGGCTACGGTCGCACGCGCGCCGGGCAGACGGGCTCGACTACGCTCGACAAGACCGTCGGCTTCAACGCCTACACGCTGCGCCAGTCGGGCGTGATGTCTTGGGGCGCCGGGCTCGAAGTCGCGCAGACGGGCGAGGAGTACCAGCTCGCGCAGACGCAGATTCACTTCCAGATGGAGGGGCGCGAGATCGTCAAGTCCGAGACGATTGCCGAGTACCTGCACGGCGGCGGCGAGTCCGCCGAGACCCACTCGGGCGGCGGCGAGGGCGGCGCGGGTGTGGAGACCGGCGAGGGCGCGCGCGAGGTCTCGGGCACCGAGTCGCACAAGGAGCCGGGGCCGCAGGACACGCTCTACACCGGCTACGACTACAACGGCTACAAGTGGGGCATGGCGATCGACACGACCGCGTGCGTCGGCTGCTCGACGTGCGTCGTCGCGTGCCAGTCGGAGAACAATATTCCGGTCGTCGGCAAGGAGCAGGTCGCGCGCTCGCGCGAGATGCACTGGCTGCGGGTCGACGCCTACTTCCGTGGGCTGGCTGAGAACCCGGACGGCGTCTACTTCATGCCCGTGCCCTGCATGCACTGCGAGAACGCGCCGTGCGAGCCGGTGTGCCCCGTCAACGCGACCGTCCACGACGCCGAGGGCACGAACAACATGGTCTACAACCGCTGCGTCGGCACGCGCTACTGCTCGAACAACTGCCCGTACAAGGTGCGCCGCTTCAACTTCTTCCTCTACCAGGATTTCAACACGCCTTCTCTGAAGCTGATGCGCAACCCGGAGGTGTCGGTGCGCTCGCGCGGCGTGATGGAGAAGTGCTCCTACTGCATCCAGCGCATCCAGTACGCGAAGATCGAGACGGAGAAGGAGGGGCGGCAGGTGCGCGACGGCGAGATACAGACGGCATGCCAGGCGGCGTGCCCGACCGAGGCGATCGTCTTCGGCAACTTGAATGATCCGAACAGCCGCGTCACCAAGTTGCAGCACGAGCGGCGCAGCTACGGGCTGCTGGCGGAGCTGAACACGCGCCCGCGCACGAAGTATCTGTCGGCGCTGCGCAACCCGAACCCCGAGATTCACGGCGCGTAACGGGCGCGCGGCGACGAAGGCGCGGAGAGTGTTCAAGAGTGTTCGTGCAGCCCCGTGGAGACGTAATGTTCGTGCAGTCCCGTAGGGACGTGATGTTTATAGCAACGCCGTCAGTCCCTACATTCTCAGAGCCCCGTCAGGGGCGACGCCGGACATGCCGCTCCTAACGGAGCTTGCGTCCGTCGTCGATTCGCCGGTGCTATAAACATTGCGCTCCTACGGAGCGGGGGCTCAAACAGCTTTTGAAAGAGCGTTAAAGATTCTTAAGGACGAGCACGATCAGGGAACGGTAAAGAGGACGAGGAAGATGTCGAGCCGCAAGATCGACGAGCCACACGACTGGACGGGTGACATCCACGTCACGCCGAACCCCGTCATCCAGCCCGGCCACACCTTCGGCTCGGTGACGGACAAGATCAGCGCGCTCGTCCTGAAGCGCCGCACGCCCCTGGGGTGGTGGATCGGCTTCGGCATCTCCTTCATGCTGGCGAACGTGCTGATGATGACGATCACGTACCTCGTCTTCAAAGGCATCGGCATCTGGGGCAACAACCAGCCCGTCGGCTGGGCGTTCGACATCATCAACTTCGTCTGGTGGATCGGCATCGGTCACGCGGGCACACTGATCTCGGCGATCCTGCTTCTGCTCCGTCAGAACTGGCGCACCTCGATCAACCGCTTCGCCGAGGCGATGACCCTCTTCGCGGTCGCCTCCGCCGGTCTCTTCCCGCTGCTGCACACCGGTCGCCCGTGGCTCGCCTACTGGCTCTTCCCCATCCCGAACACGATGAACGTGTACCAGAACTACCGCAGCCCTCTGATGTGGGACGTCTTCGCCGTCTCCACCTACGGCACGGTCTCGGCGCTCTTCTGGTACATCGGCCTCATCCCCGACTTCGCGACGCTCCGCGATCGGGCGAAGAACCGCGCCTTCCAGGTCGTCTACGGGATGCTCGCGTTGGGCTGGCGCGGCAGCGCGCGCCACTGGCACCGCTACGAGACGACGTACCTCCTGCTCGCCGGGCTCGCCACGCCGCTCGTGCTCTCGGTGCACACCATCGTCAGCTTCGACTTCGCCGTCGGCATCATCCCGGGCTGGCACGCCACGATCTTCCCGCCCTACTTCGTCGCGGGCGCGGTCTTCGCGGGCTTCGCGATGGTGCTGACGCTGACCATCCCCTTAAGAAAATTCTACGGGCTCGAAGACTTCATCACGATGCGGCACCTGCGCAACTGCGCCAAGATCATGCTGGCGACGGGCTTGATCGTCGCCTACGGCTACATGATGGAGGCGTTCATGGCGTGGTACTCGGCGAGCGAGTACGAAGGCTTCATGATGAAGAACCGCATCTGGGCGGGTCCCTACCGCTCGATCTACTGGCTGCTCCTGCTGTGCAACGTGATCGTGCCGCAGGCCCTGTGGCTGAAGAGAGCGCGCCACAGCACGCTCGTCCTCTTCGTCGTCGCGATGTTCGTCAACGTCGGGATGTGGTTGGAGCGCTTCGTCATCATCGTGACGAGTCTGCACCGCGACTTCGTGCCCTCTTCGTGGGCGATGTACCGCCCGACGATCTTCGACTTCTCGATGTTCTTCGGGACCATCGGCTTGTTCTTCACGCTGATGTTCCTCTTCATACGCTTCCTCCCGATCATCTCGATCTTCGAGATGCGCACCATCCTCCCGCAGGCGGCGGTGGACGAGGAGGCGTTAGGCGAAGGATGAAGGATGAGGGATGAAGGATGAATAAAACCGGATGAGGGCTTTTCTTACTTCATCCTTCATCCTTCCGCCTTCATCCTTTCCAAAGTTATGGCCAGGAAGCGAGAGAGACCGACCGTCTACGGCGTGATGGCTGAGTTCGACAACCCGACCGACGCGGTCGCGGCGACGATGCGCGCGCGCGAGGCGGGGTTTACGCGCATGGACGCTTATTCGCCGTACCCGGTCGAGGCTTTGTCAGAAGCGGTCGGGACGGGGCGCAACTGGCTGCCGCTGATCGTTCTCGTCGGCGGCGTCCTCGGCGGCTTGGGCGGGTACCTTTTGCAGTATTACCTGTCGGTCGTCAACTACCCCTTGAACGTCGGCGGCAAGCCCCTGCAC
>JAIVJC010000116.1 GCA_020200235.1 Acidobacteriota bacterium
GCAGTGGATCAAGGGGCACGCCGGGCACGGCGCGCAGGAGGCGGTAGACCGCGCGGCGCGCACCATCGCTGCCCTGGGGCGCGCCGACGAGGAGGTGCTGCGCGAGGCGGCGGTGACTGCGGGTAACGCAACTGCGGTTCGATAAAATTCCAAGCCGCGCGACCGAAGTCGAACACTAATGAGTATCATCATTTCTAAAAAAGGAAAGAACGCGCAAAAGCTGGATACGACGATCATCGCTGAGGAGTCTTACCTACAGCAATACATCTCTGACAACCCAAACAGCCTTCCGCTGGATGAGATCGCGGAAGACATTCGGCTATTGATCCTCGCGCGAGAATTTCCAACGAGGAGCGGGAAGATTGATGCGTTGGGCATAGATGACGACGGCAATATTTACGTAATCGAAACGAAACTCTACAAGAACGCGGACAAAAGGGTCGTGCTCGCGCAGGTGTTAGATTATGGCGCTTCCCTCTGGCGCACTTACGAAGATACAGACTTATTTCTCGAAGAATTAGAGCGCGCAGCCGATAAGATGTTCAACGAGCCTTTAGCGCAAAAAGTCCAAAAGTTTTATGAGACGGACGTTGAAACAGTGGCTGACATCCGTCAAAGCATTCGTCGGAACTTACGCGACGGCAACTTCCGCTTCGTTGTGCTAATGGATCACCTCGAAGATCGTCTGCGGGACTTACTCCTCTTCGTCAATCAGAATAGTAATTTCAATATCTACGGCGTAGAAATGCGATTTTATAAGTTTGAGGACTACGAGATTCTCATCCCGCAACTTTATGGCGCAGAAGTTAAGAAGAGTGTGGGGATAGCAAAGCCACCAAGCAGCAGCCGGGAGTCAACCGAGATACACAAAGCAATTGTAAGAATGATTGATCGCCCACTGCGTAAAAACGAGATCATGCATCGGCTGAGAGATGCCGGGATGCAGATAGGCGAAAAAACTTTACAGCGCCGCTTGAAAGAAGCCGTTGATTGGGGCGATCTTGCCAGCCCTCTCAAGGGTTACTACTCTCCCATACAGCCGAAGGGTTAAAGTAATCATCAAACTTTCAGCCTCTGGCTCTTCATGTTAGTTACTGCTCCAGCAATTATTCGCCTGAACGCGCGCGCCCATCTCTTCGCGTTCGTGCTTGGCATGATTGCTTGCCTACCTGCGTTCCTGTCGGCGCAGACGCGCGGGTGGGTGTGGCAGAACCCCCTGCCGCAGGGCAACGCGATCAACTCCGTGCGGTTCGCTTCGGACAAGCGGCACGGGTGGGCGGTCGGCGCCGACGGCGTGATCCTGCGCAGCGACGACGGCGGCTTCGGGTGGGCGGACAAGCGGCACGGTTGGGCGGTCGGCGCCGACGGCGTGATCCTGCGCAGCGACGACGGCGGCTTCGCCTGGGAGTCGCAAACCTCGCCCGCCGCGACCACGCTCTACGGTCTCTTCGTCAAGAATAAAAAGACGGCGGTCGCCGTCGGCGCGCGCGGCGTCGTCGTGACGACCGACGACGGGGGCGACCGCTGGCTGCTCCGTCAGACGAGTGTCAAAGATCACCTCTCGGCGGTCACGTTCGCGGGCGAAGGGCTCCGGCACGGGTGGGCGGTCGGCACTTACGGCAGCGTCGTCGCGACCACGGACGGGGGGCGCACGTGGCGCGCGCAGGCGTCGAACGTGAGGGCTCACCTCTACGCGGTCTCGTTCGCGGACGAGCGCGTCGGGGTAGTCGTCGGCGCGGGCGGCACGTTGCTCGTCACCTCGGACGGCGGCGAGACGTGGAAGGCGGGCGTGCTGCCGGACGAGTGGAAGTTGCCGCTGACGAGCGTCGCGTTCGCGGGCGAGTCGAAGCGCGCCGTGGCGGTCGGCTACGCGGGGCTGGTGATCCGCACGGACGACGGCGGAGAGACGTGGACGCGCGTCGAAGTGTTCAGCCAGCCCGATCTGCTGAGCGTCTTTTTCGCCGACGAGCACAACGGGTGGGCGGCGGGCGCGAGCGGCGCGATCCTCTCGACCGCCGACGGGGGCGCGACGTGGCTGCCCGTCGCCGTCAAGACCGCGCCGCGCTTAAAAACTATCCAGTTCGCCGACACGCAGACGGGGTGGGCGGCGGGCGCGGACGGGTTGATCCTGCGCACCGACGACGGCGGGCTCGAATGGCGACGCTTGAGCGAGGGCGGGCGCGACGACCTCGCGGACATCTTCTTCCTCGACGGCTCGCGCGGCTGGGCGGTCGGCTCTCGTGGTCGCATCCTCGCCACCGATTCGGGCGGCAGGCGCTGGACGCCGCAGCTGTCGAACACGGCGGCGCGGCTCACGCACGTCTACTTCGCGGACGCCAGCCGCGGCTGGGCTGTCGGCGAGCAGGGCACGATCCTGCGCACGGAGAACGGCGGCGTCGTCTGGGAGAGGTGCGAGACGGAGTTCAAGGCGGAGCTCTCGGGCGTCAACTTCTTCGACGCGAAGCGCGGGCTCGCCGTCGGCGCGCGCGGCACCATCGCCGCGACCGGGGACGGCGGCGAGACCTGGAAGCTGGAGTGGCTCTACTCGGTGGCGTTCGCGACGCCGCAGCGCGGCTTCGTCGTCGGGCAGCGCGGCGTCATCCTGCGCACGGACGACGGCGGCGCGAAGTGGAAGCAGATGGAGACGGACGTGAGGGTCAACCTCTACGCCGTCTCGCTCGCGTCTGCGCAGGAGGCGCTCGTCGTCGGCGATCAGGGGCGCATCATCCAGACGAGAGACGGCGGCGAGACGTGGGCGGAGGTGTCGACGCCGACGAGCGTGCCGCTCTTCTCGGTCGCCTACCGGGGCGGCGCGAGCGCCTGGGTGGCAGGACGTGGCGGCGCGATCCTGCGCCGCACAGACGCCATCAACACGGTCTCCATCCCCCGCACGAAACTCCCGCCCGGAATGCGCCGCGAGAAGCCGAAGCTCGGCGCGGAAGGATTGCCCTCTTCGGGCGACATCCAGCGCGCACTGCCGCCGCCCGACAAGAAGAAGCCGCCGCCGGGCTAACCCTGTCTCGCGCTCACTCCTCGATCCCGAAATAGATCAAGACCAGATCATTCGCGCCCGTGTTCGCGATCTCGTGCGACTCGCCGGGCTCGACGGCGACGCAGGTACCCGCACCGAGCGCGACCTCCTGATCGCCCACCCGCATGAGCCCCGCGCCCGATTCGACGAAGAAGACCTCGTGCATCCGGTCGTGCGCGTGGGCGCGCGCGGTCTGGCCGGGCAGGAGGCGCGAGCGGGAGAGGCTGGTCAGGTGCGGCAGGTCGCCGCGCCGCAGCAGCACCTGCTTCGTGATCTCCGGGTTGTGCGAGACGGAGTTCAAGGCGGAGCTCTCGGGCGTCAACTTCTTCGACGCGAAGCGCGGGCTCGCCGTCGGCGCGCGCGGCACCATCGCCGCGACCGGGGACGGCGGCGAGACCTGGAAGCTAAGGCGACACGCAGGAGTTCAAGCCGCGCGACTTCCTGCTGATGGTCGTCGACGACACGCCCGACAACCTCGTCCTCCTGAGCCTCCACCTGCAGCAGTCGGGCTTCCGCGTCATCACCGCCTCGAACGGCGAAGAGGCGCTGAAGATCGCGGAGATCAGCTCGCCCGATCTCATCCTGATCGACATCGCGATGCCCGGTCTCGACGGTCTCGGCGCGACCCGACGACTGCGCGAGCACCCGGTGCTGCGGCTCGTGCCCGTCGTCGCCGTCACGGCGTTCTCGACCGACGGCTTCCGACGCGCCGCCTACGACGCCGGGCTCGACGGCTACCTGACCAAGCCCGTCGACTTCGAGCGGCTGAACGAGCTCGTCCGCCGACTCCTCCCCGTCCGCCGCACCGCGAAGGACGCGGACACGGGCGAGCTCGACGAGTGACGCCAAGGCCTTAACACGAAAATCGGCGCGCGGACGGAACGACACGGCTGCGCGCGGGGATCACAGACGCGGCGACGACGGAGTGGTAATCAACTCCGTCGTCGCCGCGTCTTATTCTTCGCTCCGCCTGTTCGTTCGCGCCCCTCTATCCGTCAGGGTTCGGGTTCGAGCTCGATGTCGGGCGTGACGAAATCGACGGCGAGCAGTTCCCCGTCGAACTTCGGCTTCGGCTCGGTCGCGCGGCGGAAGGTGACGTAGACGAGGTTCTCCGGCTTGCGCAAGCCGCACTCGAGCGCCGCGCCCGCCATCGTCGGCACGTAGCTCATGAACTCGACGCGCTCGAACGACGCGGCGCGCAAGCGCAGCGTGCGGTCGCCGACCCGGACGTTGAAGACCACGACCGATCCGCCGGGGCAGTCGATGCGCGTGAGCGCGCCGCGCACCTGCTCGCCGTTCGTGCGCCGCTTGATCGTCGGCTTCATGTTCTCGACCGTCGTCGTCACCGCCGTCTGTACGCCGCCGGCGCCGCCCCCCGCCGCCCCGCCGCCCGCGCCCCCGAAGACGACGCTGTCCTTACCGTGCTTCGCGATCTGATCCTCGATCATCTGGATGGTCGCGAGCATCGACTGCGCCTCGCCGCGCTCGTGCGTCTCGGCGGTGGCGCTGCGCGAGACGGGTTCGAGGAGTTGTCGCGCCGCGGCGTACTCCTGCCTGCGCATGTGTATCTGCGCGAGCAGCAGCGCGTAGGCGTGGCGGTTCGGCTCGAGCCTCCGCGCCTGGGCGAGCAGCCGCGTCGCCTCGTCCAGCCCCTCGCCCGTCTCGAGGCTGACGAAGGCGAGCTGGTAGTAGCTCTGCGCGAACGAGGGGTTCAGCTCGATGGCGCGCCGCAGCTCGGCGCGCATCACGCGCGCGTCCTCAGCCGGGAACGAGGTGACGACGCGCCCTTCGCCGACCGTTTTGCGGAAGATCGCGTCGGCGTAGTAGTAGTGCGCGAGGTAGTTCTGCGAGTTCCCTTCGACCGCCCTCTTCAGCTCCGCCGCCGCCTCGTCGAACTTGCCCTGCCTCACGCGCAGCATGCCGAGCGAGGCGTGCGCCTGCGCGGAGTCGGGCGCGAGCGCGAGCGCCTGCTTGAGCCGCGCTTCGGCGTCGTCGAGCCGGTTGGTGTGCAGGAGCAGATCGCCCAGGTGGCCCTGCGCCTCGCCCTCGGAGAGCGGGGTGGTCGTCATCTCCGCGTCGAAGACGAGCGGCTTCGGCAGATCGAAGACCTGCACCTGGTAGGTGCTGTTCTTGACGTAAGCCCGCAGCTCCCGCTCCATCGTCTTGAAGTCGGTTTGGAAAGCCTGCTGGAAGCTCTCCTCGACGGGCTTGCCCGCGGCGACGAGCGAGCTGAAGCGACCGAGCTGCGCCACGCGCTGCCCCTTGTTGCCCTGCAGCAGGTAATGGACGAGCGCCCACGACTCGGCGTAGAAGACGCCGTTCTTGTCGCTCTCGTTGTAGGCGGGCGAGCCGTGCGTCACGCGCAGCAGATCCTCGAGCGGCATGAAGCGCTCGCGCAGCAGGTAGACGTGGTTGCGGACGGGGATGCCGAGCGTGATCTTCTTGTCGCCGTCGGAGACTTCGAACGTGCTGTAGTACTCGGCGAGCCCCTCGTTGAACCAGACGGGCGGATCGCCGATGTTGTTGTTGACGATGAGGTGCGCGTACTCGTGGAAGATCGTGGCGTAGGGGTTGTCTTCGCCGTGCTTCTCGGAGGTGAGCGTGATGTAGTTCACATCGTCGCCCGGCTGGAAGTAGCCCGCGACCCACTTCGAGGTCTTGCCGTTGTAGAGGGGCTTGAAGGGCGTGTACGCCGCGTCGCTCTTGAAGACGACGACGGTCGTCGCGACGGGCGAGGCGAGGTTCGCCTTCGGGAAGAGCTGCGAGAAGACGTAGCGGAACTGTTCGAGCCGCGTCGCGACCTGCCGGACGTCCTTCTCCGCGGCGTTGCCGATGAGGAAGAAGTTTTTCGAGCGCACGCTCGTCCAGACGTCCTTCGCGGTCGCGGTCTGAGCCGGGAGGGCGAAGAAGAGGCAGAGCAGCAGCAGCGCGGCGGCGAGGGGCGGGGCTGGGCGTTTCATCGCGGACAAACTCCGTTCCTTCTGAAACCTCGCGAGTCGTCGGTCAGGAGACTGGAGGGGGAGGCGTCGAGTATAAAAACGCGGCGGGCGCGCTGTCAAAACCGTTCGACTTCTCTCGGCGTGCGCGGGGTCGGGCGGGTAAAAGCGCGGGCGCGCGAGCCCCTTCAGAGAGCCCGCGCGCCCGCGCGGAGTTTAACGGCTCGAACGCGCCCGGCCTCTCAGACGCGCAGGGGGTGATCTTTCGCGTAGCTGTAAGCCCCCAGAAAATTTGTCCGTTGTAGAGCTGCCCGACGCCGGGGACCAGCAGACTCAGCAAGCCGGCGATAGTAGGGTTACGCATCTTCGCTAACAACCTCCGTCAGTGCGGCTATACGCGCGCGGCCTTCGCTTTGTTCACGCTTTGTCGCCGGGTCGCACGTCCACGATCTCGGCGCGGAAGATGCGCAGCACGTCCTGCACCTGAGAGTCCTGCTCCGCCATCTCGCGCAGGCTCCTTCGCGCCGCCTGCTCCTCGCCTTCGGCTGCCGCCTCCGCCGACTCGCGCTCGTCGCGCACGGCGATCTGGATGCCCACCTCACGCCCGACGATCTCCGAGCAAGCCTCGCGCACGAGCCGCGCGTTCTCCGGCTTCGACAGGTTGTCGCGCAAGAATTTCGCGTCCGGCGCGAACTCGACGCACAGCTCGTCGCCGCGCACCTCGACTTTACGCGCGCCGTCGAGCGCGGTGGCGAGGAAGGGCTTGCGCCGATCTTCGAGCGCGTTCTTGAGCCGGTCGGTGAAAGAATCGGGCGCGCTCGCCTGCTGAGCGTGCGGATCGAACTCCACGCGCGGCGGAGCCTGCGTCGAGACGAGGCTGAAGCCGTCCGCGCCCGGCGGCGCGCCGCCGTCCGGCTGCGGGCTTTCGTCCGGCTGAGCGCTGACGTCCGGCTGCGCCGCGCCGGCGGTCGCCGACTGTTGAGGCTCGACCAGACGCAGAGGGGGCGACGAAGAGTTAACGGGCGCAGAGGCGGGCGCGGCCGACTCCCACGGCGGCGTGTCGTCCGCCGCGCCGGCGCCGCCGTTAGCCTTCGCGCGACTCGTCGCCGCGCCCCGACCCTGACTGCCGTCGGCGCGCTGCTTCGGGAAGCGCGGGTTCGGCGGCGCGCTCGACCCGCCGCCGCTCCCGCCGCGCGAGGCTGTCCCGCCGCCGCCCGACGAGGCGCCGCCGGTCGGCGTCGGGGAGCCGGTCGCCGGCGACCTGCCCGTGCGCAGCGCCTCTTCGAGCGCGTTCAGGCGTTCGAGTATCTGAGAGACGGGCGCGAGGCGGCGCATCTCGATCAGCTTGACCAGCCCGATCTCCAACTGGTAGCGCGGGTGCGCGCCCTCCCGAAGTCTCTGCTCCGTCTCGGTCAGGCTGTGGAAGAAGCGCACGAGGTCCGACTCGGAAAACTCCGAAGCCTCGCGGACCAGATCGCCGCGCTCCGCCTCGGTCGCGTCCATCAACTCGGACGATCCGCCCGCGGCTTTCGTCACGAGTAGGTCGCGCACGTGCGCGAGCAGGTCGCGGCAGAAGTTTCTGAGATCGTGACCGCGTATGACGAGATCGTCCACGACCGCGAGCGCGTCCTTCGGCTCTCGCGCGGCGACGGCGCGCATCACGCGCGATCTCAGCTCGACGCCCGCGATGCCGAGAGCCGCCTCCACGTCCGCCGCCTTGATCGCCCCCTCGCTGAAGCTGATGACCTGATCGAACGCCGACTGCGCGTCGCGCATCGAGCCCTCGCCCGCGCGCGCGATCTCTCTGAGGGCGGAGTCTTCGATCTTGATCTTCTCGGCGTCGGCGATGAGCCGCAGGCGCTCGCCGATCTTCTGCGTCGCGATGGTGCGGAACTCGAACTGCTGCGAGCGCGAGAGGATCGTGTCCGGAATTTTGTGCGACTCGGTCGTCGCCATGACGAAGACGACGCGGGGCGGCGGCTCTTCCAGCGTCTTCAGCAGCGCGTTGAACGCCGCGCCCGAGAGCATGTGGACTTCGTCGATGATGAAGACCTTGAAGCGGTCGCGCGCGGGTCTGACGCCGACCGTGTTGATGATCGACTCGCGCACGTTATCGACGCCCGTGTTCGACGCCGCGTCGATCTCCAGAACGTCGATGGAGCGCCCCTCGCCGACCTCGCGGCAGGAGGCGCAGACGCTCGGATCGTCGGCGCGGCACGGCGTCGGGGTCGGGCGGTCGGACTTGTGGCAGTTGAGCGCCTTGGCGAGCAGGCGCGCGGTGGTCGTCTTGCCGACGCCGCGCGCGCCGGAGAAGATGTAGGCGTGGTGGAGGCGGTCGTGCTCGATGGCATTGCGCAGCGTCCGCGTGATCGGCTCCTGCCCGGTCACTTCCTCGAACGCCTGCGGCCGCCACTTGCGCGCGATGACTTGGTAAGACATAGGCGAGCTGTTAGCTGTTATCCGTTAGCCGTTAGCAAAGCAAAATTAATCGAGACTGACGCGAAGGACGGAAGCTGTCTTCCTCTGGCTAATAGCTAACCGCTAACAGCTATTAGCTACCCGTCTTTTCTAAAAGTTCGATGCGGTTGTCGAAGGGGTCGAAGAAGGAGAAGCGCTTGACGCCTTCGATGCCCTTCTCGACGCGCGTGCGGACGCCCTTCTCTTCGAGAAACTTTCTGACCGCCTCGACGCCCTCGACCTCGAAGGCGGGGTGGCGCTTGGACTTCGCCGCCGCGTCCTCGACGCCGATGTGAAGTTGCACGCCGGCGATCTCGAACCAGAGCCCGCCGTCGGCGCGCAGCGGCTC
>JAIVJC010000238.1 GCA_020200235.1 Acidobacteriota bacterium
ACCCCGCGAGTCGCACCGCGACTCGCACCGCTCGTCGAAGGAGGGGCGCTTCTACCGACCCGTGGATCGCGCGTACACGTGGATGCTCAAGCTCTCGATGGCGCACCGCTGGACGGTCGTCGTCCTCTGCGTGGTGGTCGTCGCTTCAATCGTGCCGCTCTACCGCGCGGTCGGCTACAACTTCCTGCCCGACGAGGACGAGTCGGCGTTCCAGATCTCCTTCCGCGGTCCCGAGGGCATGAGCCTCGCCGCGACCCAGAGCATCCTCGACCGCATCGCGCGCGACGTCAGAGAGCAGGTGCCGGGCGTGCAGAACACGCTCGCGCTCGCGGGCTTCGGGCGCTCTTCTTCGCCCAACTCCGGCTCCGTGTCGGTGAGCCTCAAGCCCGTCAAGCAGCGCGAGAGCTCGCAGACCGAACTCATCCAGCGCGCGCGCCAGGTCATCCAGAAGCGCAAGTACCCGAAAGAGTACGTCATCGGCGTCTCCGGCACTTCGTCCATCGGCGCGTCAATCGGCTTGGGGCGCGGCGGATCGTCGGTCGGCTTGTTCATCAGCGGTCCCGACATCGACAAGCTCAACGGCTACGCGACGAGTCTCGTCGAGCGGCTCAAGCAGGACAAGAACTTCCGCGAGCCGGATCGCTCGTCGCAGGCGGGGAGCCCCGAAGTGCGCGTCCAGATCGACCGCCCGCGCGCCGCAGACCTCGGCGTCAACGCGGGCGACGTGGCGCAGGCTCTGAACACGCTCGCCGCCGGGCAGCGCGTCAGCACGTTCAGCGAAAACTCCGAGCAGTACGACGTGGTCGTGCAGGCTGACGAGCGCTTCCGCCGCACGCGCGACAGCCTCAAAGACTTCACCGTGCGCTCGGCGACCGCCGGGGCGGTGAGCCTCGACAAGCTCGTGAAGATCGAAGAGGGCAGCAGCCCCGCGTCGATCGATCGACTGAACCGGCAGCGGCAGGTGACGGTCTCGGCGGGCGTCGCGCCGGGCGCGTCGGAGTCGGAGGCGGTCGCCGCCATGCAGCGCTACGCGGCGGAGCTGAAGATGGAGCCGGGGTATCGGACGGGCGCGACGGGTCAGTCGAGGGAGCTGGCGAGGGCGAACCAGTCGTTCATGCTCGCCTTCCTGCTCTCGTTCATCTTCATGTACTTGATCCTCGCGGCGCAGTTCGAGTCGTTCATCCACCCGGTGACGATCCTCCTGACGCTGCCGCTCTCGGTGCCGTTCGCGCTGCTCTCGACGCTGCTCGCCGGTCAGCGCCTGAACATCTTCTCGGCGCTCGGCATCCTGCTCCTGTTCGGCATCGTCAAGAAGAACGCGATCCTGCAAATTGATCACACGAACGAGCTGCGCTCGCACGGCATGGAGCGTTACAACGCGATCATCCAGACGAACCGCGACCGCCTGCGCCCCATCCTGATGACGACGCTCGCCCTCGTCGCCGGGATGATCCCGCTCGTCGTCGGATCGGGCGCGGGCGCGGCGACGAACCGATCCATCGGCGTGCTGGTCGTCGGCGGTCAGTCAATGTGTCTGTTATTAACCCTGCTCGCGGTGCCGGTCTTCTACTCGCTCTTCGAGGACGCGAAGGACTCGCGCGTGTGGTCTGCCGTGGGCTCGCGCTTCGACAATTTCAAGGGCGGCGCGGGTCGCCGCTTCCGAGAGGCTTACGCCTCGGTCGCGGCCGGACTCTCGCGCAAGCCGAAGCCGGCGGGCGGCACGTACACGCGGGGGCGCGCGGCGGGCGACAAGTTCCCCACCATCACGAACCGGGAGGACGGCTATGCCGATCACGCGGGCGACTGACGGCGGCTCGCGGGCGCTTAGGAAGGGGCGGGCGATGATCACGAAGGCAGTAAAGCAAGGACGGGAATCTTTGACGATCAGAAATCACGCAGAGAGATTTTTTGACGCGGTCGCGGCGGCGGCTAACTCGTGCGCGAATACTCACCGCGCCGCGAGCCGCGTACATGTATGGCTTGTCCGCGCCGTCGCCGTCTTAGCGATCTCGATCTCGGCGGGCGTCGCGTCGGCGCAGCAGCCCGCCGCGACGCCCGCCCCGCCCAACGCGCCGGGCTCGACCACGCGCCCCTCGAACGAGGCGCAGCAGAGCGCGCAGCCGCAGACCGTCCCGCAGCAACAGCAGCAGCAGACCGCGCCGAACACGCAGGGACCGCGCCCCGTCACGCCGCAGCCGGCGCACCCCGCCGCGCCCGGCTCCGCTCTGCCTTCAACATCTAACCCGGCTGGCACGACCGCGCCGCAGACGGGCAACAACCCGAACGCGCAGGGCGCTGGTGGTGCCACGCCTGCGGGCGTCGGGCAGAGGCCGGGGCAGAACGTCGGCGTCTCGACGGGCGTCGCCCCGGCGGAACTGCCGCCCGATCCGCCGCCCGTCGCGCCCGACTACCGCGCGCCGCAGCGCCCCCTGCCTTCAGCCGAGCGCGTCGGCGTCAACGTCAGCGATCAGGTCTCGCTCTCGCTCGCCGACGCGATCCGCCTCGCGCTCAAGAACAGCAACGACATCGACGAGTCGCGCATCGACGTGCGCATCGCCGAGTACGCCCTGAACTCCGCGCGCGGCGTCTACGAGCCGGTCTTCTCCTCGGAGAGCTTCTACGAGCGCGCGACCAACCCGACTAGCTCGACGCTCGGCGGCGCGGGCGCGTCCGGCTCGGTCACGCAGACGGACGCGACCGGCGCGTTCCGCCTCGGCGGCTTCGCGCCCAAGGGCGGCGGCTCGTACCAGTTCGACTTCTCCTCGACGCGGCTGACGACGACGAACCAGAACGTGACGCTCAACCCGCAGTTCCCGACCGCCTTCACGCTCACCTACGCGCAGCCGATCCTGCGCGGGCTCCGCTTCGACAACAACCGCCGCCAGATCGAGATCGCGAAGAAGAACCTGACGCTCACCGACGCGCAGTTCCGCCAGCGCGTGATCGACGTCATCTCGCAGATCGAGCAGGCTTACTGGGACCTGGCGTTCGCGCTGCGTAACCTGCAAGTCCAGATCGACGCCGTCAAGCAGGCGCGCGTGCAGGTCGAGAGCAACCAGCGGCTCGTCGCGCAGGGGGTGCTCGCGCCCATCGACATCGTCGCCGCGCAGACGCAGGTCACGACCTTCGAGCAGAGCGTCTACACCGCGCAGCAGTCGGTGACTCTCGCCGAGAACACCCTGAAGACGCTGATCCTGCCCGACCGCACCGCCCCTCTGTGGGCGCGCGCCATCACGCCGGTCACGCCCGTCAACCTCGAGGCGCCGCGCGTGCCGGTCGAGGCGGCTGTGCAGGCGGCGCTGGAGAGTCGCCCCGATCTCGCGCAGCTGCGCACGAGCGGCTCGATCAACGACGTGAACGTGCGCTACTTCCGCGATCAGACGCGGCCGCAGTTCGATCTGGTCGGGACCTACACGACGCAGGGTCTCGCGGGCACGTTCATCCCGCGCACGACGACGACCAGCAGCACGACCTCCGCGCTCACCGCGCGCGTCAACCAGCTCTCCGCCATCGAAGGGCTCGGCCCGCTCCCGACCACGACGGGCGCGACGACCACCGTCGCGCCCAACCTCGTCGGCGGCTACGGGCAGTCGCTCAACAACCTGCTCCAGCAGAACTACCCGACGGCGCGCGTCGGCGTGCGCCTCTCGCTGCCCTTAAGGAACCGCACCGCCGAGGCGAACTTAGGGAGCGCGCTCGCGCAAGGGGCTCGGATCAAGACGCAGCTCCGGCAGGCGGAGCAGTTGGTCGAAGCCGACGTGCGCAACACCCTGCAAGCCGTGCGCTCGGCGGAGGCGCGACTCCAGTCGGCGGCGGCGTCGCGATCCTCGGCAGAGAAGCAGTACGAGAGCCAGCGGCGACAGTTCCGCGCGGGCACGACGACCATCTTCCTCGTCCTCCAGAGTCAGACGGCGCTGCTCGCCGCGCAAGCCTCCGAGCTGCAGGCGCAGACCGATCTCAACAAGTCCATCTCGCAGCTCCAGCGCGCCACCGGCAACACGCTCAACGCCAACAACGTCGCCGTGCTCGGGGGCACGCCCTCGACGCGCGAGCTGGAGATGCGCCCGGACTCTTCAGCTACCTCGCCGACGCCAGCAGGCGCGGACGAACTCGCCTCACCCGCCTCGAAGTCTGGCGACGCGGGCAAGGGTGCGAGCCCGCGTGACAATTAAGAACTCGTTGTAATGCCTCCGCGTCGTACTCTTAGCGTCTTTGCGCCTTTGCGTGACGATCAATTCTCACGCAAAGGCGCAAAGACGCTAAGCAGGACGCAAAGCAGGCGGCTTTGAAACAGGCTCAAAATTCGTGTCAACTAATTTAACGAATTGGGCACGCGCGTCGCGTCGCATCGTTCGCGCGCTGCCCGCGTTCGCGCTGCTGCTGCTATCGGCGGCGGCTTGCGGCTCGCGCCCGGCGGGCGAGACGGAGG
This sequence comes from Acidobacteriota bacterium, assembly GCA_020200235.1. Taxonomy (GTDB): domain Bacteria; phylum Acidobacteriota; class Blastocatellia; order Pyrinomonadales; family Pyrinomonadaceae; genus JAIVGV01. The sequence continues at coordinate 4,430 of JAIVJC010000238.1, forward strand.
GCGCGGCTGGGATAGTCGTCGTCAACGCGCCCGCTGCCGGAATCGTGCGGCGCGTCCTCGCGGGCGAAGGCGCGCACGTCTCAGAGGGCGCGCCCGTCGTCGAGATCGCCGTGAGCGTCGAAGGGGCGGGCGCGGCGCGCGCGCAAGCCACGGAAGACCCGCAGGCGAGGGCGGCGCGCGGCGTGACGGCGTCGCAATCCGAGGTCGATGCGGCGCGCGCCGAGGTGGTGAGAACGGAGGTCGAGGTGCAGCGGCTCACGCCGCTCGTCGCGTCGGGCGCGGCGACCCAAGGGGAGCTCGACGGCGCGCGCGCGCAGTACGACCGCGCGCAGCAGAGGTTCAGGCGCGCGCAGGACGCGGCGCAGGGCGCGCAGTCGGGGCTCATCGCGGCGCGACAGCCGGCGACAAACTCGCCGGGGGCGGCGGCGAAGAGTGCGGCGCCGGCGCCCGCCGAGCGCATCGTCGCGGCGCAGGCGTCGTCCGCGGGCGTGGTGAGCGTGATGAGCGTCAGGGTCGGCGACCGCGTCACGGCGGGGCAGCCGCTCGCGACGCTGCGCGCGGATCAATGAGACGGCGCGCGGCGGGGTTAAGAATCGCGGCGCGCGGTCGAGTCGGGAAGCTCGATGCGCGGCGAGCCCTCGCGCGCGAGAAGACTCTGAGAGATGACGGAAGCCGTCAACATCGGCGCGCGCGAGCGG
>JAIVJC010000117.1 GCA_020200235.1 Acidobacteriota bacterium
GTGCAGACCGAGCGGGAGCCACAGGCTGCGCGTGCGGAAGTAGGCGACGGCGAGCCACACGCCGGCGAGCGCCGTGTTCGCCGCCATCAGCGCGAACAGGTAGCCGCGCGGAACGTTCGGGTTGTCCGCGTGGACGTAGGCGAAGGCGAGAGACGACGGCAGAGCCGCGACGGCGAAGGGGAGCGAGCGCATCAACGTCTGAAGCGGGTAGCCGCGGAACATGACCTCCTCGGCGGCGGCGAGCAGGACGTAGACGACGAGCGCGCCGAAGAAGGTCTTGACGAAAGCCGCGCCGAAGCCTTCGGGCGCCAACTGAAAATGAAACCCGCCGAAGGCAGAGGCGACGAGCGCGGCTGTGACGAGCGCGGCGAAGCCGACGACGGTTCCGAGCGCGAGATCGCGCAGCCAGCCCGAATGCAGCGACCAGCCGAGCGCGCGGGGCGGCACGCCGTCGAAGAGTTTGCCGCAAACCCAGCCGAGCAGGAGGGCGGGCACGAACTGGATGAAGAATTGTAGGAGGTAGAGCGCCGCGCCCGGGAGCCGGTTGAAGCCCCCGACCGACCGCGGGCTCGCGAGTTGGAGCACGACGCGCAACAGCAGGACGAACGCGACGAGGAGCGCGTAGTAGGCGGCGGCGAAGACGAGGAAGCGCCAGCCGCTGCGGAGCCGATCCTCGCGGTTGAGAAAGATGTCGAGAGGGGTCATCGGTTGATGCGCGGCGGAAGCCCGGTGAAAACGCCGTGATGAAAGAGAGCCGCGCGATTGTAAACGAGATCGCACGGGGAAGTCGCGCGCGCGGCGTAAGAGAGCCTGCGCGCGCGGCGCGGCGCGTGATAAACTCTCGCGAAGTCGAGACCTGATGAAGGAAGAGAACGCACAGCCGAGCGAGACGTCGAGCGATGCCGTGCCCGAGGCGCGGCGGCGCGGCGCGCCGTGGTTCTTCGGCAGCCTCGTCCTGATACTGTTGGCGACGCTCGTCGCGCTGCAGGTGTCGGGCGTGTGGGAGTTCGTCACGCCCGACAAGGCGACCGACACGCTCGCCCTCTACGCGCTCTCCACCCTCAACTTCGTCGCCTTCGTCGTCTTCAGTTTCATCTTCGTCCGCAGCCTCTTGAAACTGCGCAGCGAGCGGCGCGCGCACGAACTCGGCTCGAAGATCAAGACGCGCCTCGTCGTCTACTTCATCGCCGTCAGCCTCCTGCCGCTCGCGGCGATGGCGGTCTTCTCCTACCTCTTCTTCAACCGCACGCTCGAAAAGATGTTCGGGCGCATCCCCGAAGACGTGGTGCAGGAGTCGCGCCTCGCGCGCGACGAGGACGCGTCGCAACAGATGCAGCGCCTGCGCGAGACGGCGCGGGTCTCGGCGCTCGCCGTCGAACATCAAATCGCACAGGGCGCACAGCCCGACCTGGCAAGGCTGCGCGAGCAGGGCAACTTCGACGCGGTGGCTCTGGGCGCGCCGGGAGGTTGGGAGCTGGAGCAGTTGCGTTGGCGGGAGGGGGTTGATTTCGTCCGCAGCAAGGATTTGGCGGGCGCGCTCAAGACGGCGCTCTGGCGCTGGCAGAACGGCAGGCAGGAGCAACTGCCTGCGATTGATGGCGACGGACTCATCACCGACGCGATACCACTCGGCGACGGGCGCGCGCTCCTGGTCGCGCGCGCGAGCACGACGGTCTCGCGGCTCGACAGGATCGTCTCCGGCGCGGAGAACTTCGAGCAGCTACGCAAGCGGCAGCGGAAGGTGCGCCTGCTCGGTCTCTCGACGCTGGGGCTCTTGACGCTGCTGCTGCTCTTCGCCGCGACGTGGGCGGCGATCCACGTGGCGCGCGGCATCGGCACGCCCATCCGCACGCTCGCCGAGGCGGCCGGGGAGGTCGCGCGCGGCAACCTCGCGCACCGCGTCAACGTCACGGGCGACGACGAGCTGGCGGTGCTCGCCGACACCTTCAACTCGATGACCGCGCAGCTCGAAGAGAACCGCAGCCGCATCGAGGCGAACTCCGACGCGCTGCGCGAGACCAACCTCGCGCTCGACGAGCGGCGCGCCTACATCGAGACCGTCCTCGAATCCCTCTCGACCGGCGTCGTCTCGCTCGACGCCGGCGACCGGCTGACGACCATCAACGCCGCCGCGATCCAGATGCTCCGGCTCGACGCGCCCCCGACCGCCGGCGCGCCGCTCGCCGAAATCGTCAGCGCCGAGGATCAGCCCGTGCTCGAACGCGTGCTCGCGCGCGCGCGGCGCACGGGTCGCGCCGCGTGGCAGATGGAGCTGACGCGCGGCGCGCAGCACCCGGACGGCGCGGTCGTCCCCGTCGCGCTGACCGCGACCGCGTTCGGCGCGCGGGCGGAAGGCGAGGCGCGCGGCGTCGTCCTCGTCATCGAAGATTTGACCGAGCTCTTAGCCGCGCAGCGCGCCGCCGCGTGGAGCGAGGTCGCGCGGCGCATGGCTCACGAGATCAAGAACCCCCTGACGCCCATCCAGCTCTCGGCGGAGCGCATCGCGCGCAACTTCAAGCGCTCGGCGCGCGCCGACGAGGGCAACTCTCAGATTCTCGACATCGGCGGCAACGGCTCGGAGGCGGACGACCGCGTCGCGCGCGTCGTCGAGGAGTGCACGCAGACGATCACGCGCGAGGTCGGGAGCCTGAAGGCGATGGTGGACGAGTTCTCGCGCTTCTCGCGCCTGCCGCGCGCGCGCCTCGAAGCCGCCGACTTGAACGAGGTCGTCCGGCAGTCGGTCGCGCTCTACGAGGACAGGCTCGCCGACGTGCGGCTCGACGTGCTGCTCGCGCACGCGCTTCCCTCCGCGCAGCTCGACGCCGAGCAGATGCGCCGCGCCCTCGTCAACCTCATCGACAACGCGCTCGAAGCGACCGCCCACGCCGAGGGGGAGAGCCGCATCACGGTCGCGACGGGTCACGACCCCTCGCGCGGCATCCTACTCCTTGAGATCGCCGACACCGGGCACGGCATCGCGCGCGAGGACTTCACGCACCTCTTCCAGCCCTACTTCTCCACGCGCGGGCGCGGCACGGGACTCGGGCTCGCCATCGTCCAGCACATCATCAACGATCACGGCGGCCGCATCCGCGCCGAGCAGAACCGACCCCGCGGCGCGAAGTTCCTCGTCGAGC
>JAIVJC010000041.1:0-11674 GCA_020200235.1 Acidobacteriota bacterium
CGAGAACTTTGAGCGCGTCCGAGAGGGTCTGATCTTTTGCCTCCCAAGGTTGCGGACAGAACGCCCGGCGTCAGACCACACCTCGCGCTCGTCGCCGTCCAACTCTTCTTCGGCACGTGGTCAATCGTCGGCAAGATCGTCCTGCGCTACCTTCCGAGCACGGGGCTCGTCGCCATTCGCGTCGCGGGCGGCACGTTCGCCTTCCTCGTCATCCAGCGCACCGCCAAACGCTTCTGGCTCGACCGGCGTTCGGACTACGCCCGCCTCGCGCTCTACAGCCTGCTCGGCGTCGCCTTTAACCAACTCCTCTTCGTCAAGGGTCTCTCGCTCTCGACCGCCGTCAACGCGAACCTTCTCGGCACGATGATCCCGGTCTTCACGCTGCTCGCCGGAGTCGTGCTCGGGTATGAACGGTTCTCCCCGCGCGTGGCGCTCGGCGTCGGCGTCGCCGCGTGCGGCGCCGTCTACCTCGTCAACCCCTTCCGCGCAGACTTCTCCGGCTCGACGACGCTCGGCAACCTCTTACTTCTCTCCAACTCCTTCTGCTACGGGCTCTACCTCGCGATCTCGCAGGAGGCGATCCGGCGCTACGGCGCGCTGACCGTCATCACGTGGGTCTTCCTCCTCGGCTGCGTCGTCACGCTCCCCGTCGGCGGCTATCACCTCGCTCACGTCCCACTCGCGCAACTCCCCCTGAAAGTCTGGCTCGCGCTACTCTACACAATCCTCGTCCCGACCGTGGGCTCTTACTACCTCAACGCGTGGGCGCTCGGTCGCGTCGCGCCGAGCGTGGTCGCCGTCTACATCTACCTGCAACCTCTCATCGGCTTCGCCCTCGCGCCCTTAGTGCTTGGCGAGAAACTGGACGCGCACGTCTGGGTCGCCGCAGCGCTCATCTTCGCGGGCGTCGGCGTCGTCATCACGCGCAGACGCTCGCCCGTCTTCGACGAGGTCTCGGAGCGACCCGACGCGCTCAGTCGTTAAATCTGTTAAGATTTCGTCGGACGAGAAGGAAGGTGCCAGACTCTCTCAACACCCTGCGCGAGCGCGCCGCCGCGGCGCACGCCGAAGACTCGGCGGTGAAGACCGGCGCGGCGCGGCTCTCCATCGCCACCGCCGCTTTCCTCATCGCGATCAAGACCGCGACCGGCTTCAAGACCGGCTCGATCAGCGTCTGGGCGTCGCTGTTAGATTCGGCGATGGACATCTGCGCCTCCCTCATCAACCTCTACGCCGTGGGCGCCGCCGCCCGCCCGCCCGACCACGATCACGCCTACGGTCACGGCAAAGCCGAGTCGCTCGCAGGGCTCTTCCAGTCGTCGGTCATCGCCGCTTCGGGCTTCTACCTCGTCTGGGAAGCCTTCAAGCGGATCGTCTACCCGCGCGAGACCACCGCCGAAGGCTTCGGCATCGCCGCGATGCTCCTCGCGGTCGCGGCGAGCGCCTTTCTGGTCTTCCGCCTCCGTCGCGCCGCGCGCAGCACAGACTCGCCCGCCCTCGCGGCGGACGCTCTCCACTACGCCTCGGACATCTACACGAACGCCGCCGCCCTCGCCGCGCTCGTCGTCGTCTACCTGACGGGCTGGCGCGCCGCCGATCCCCTCTTCTCCATCGCCATCTCGATCTACATCCTCGCCTCGGCGTTCTCGGTCGCCAGAGAGTCGGTTGACGTGCTGATGGACAAGAAACTCCCGCCCGAAGTTGACGAGAAGGTGGCGGAGATCGTCCACCGCTACAAGACGGACGGCGTGCTCGGCGTCCACGACATACGCACGCGCCGCTCCGGCTCGCTCAAGTTCATCGACATGCACCTCGAAGTAGACCGCGCCAAGACGCTCGAAGAGGCGCACGACCTCACCGTCAACGTCATGCGCGACATCGAGACGGAAATCCCACGCTCCCGCGTCCAAGCTCACACCGACCCTGCGGGGTGAGCTGTTCTCGACTCTGAAAAGGCTTGTCTCGACCCGCGTTGAGATTTACTATCTCACGCATGAATTACCAGAACATCATCACCATCGAGCCGGGCAAGCGCGGCGGTAAGCCCTGCATCCGCGGGATGCGCATCACGGTCTATGACGTGCTGGAATATCTCGCCTCCGGCATGACGCAGCAGGAAGTCCTCGCGGATTTCCCGTACCTCACGGAAGAGGACATTCTCGCCTGCCTCGCCTACGCCGCCGACCGTGAAAAACGTCTGATGGTAGTCGAAGCGTGAAACTCCTCTTCGATCAGAACCTCTCGCCGCGCCTCACCAAATCGCTGGCTGACATCTACCCTGATTCCGATCACGTCTTCCCGCTCGGACTCGATCAAGCCGGCGACAAAGAGATTTGGGAGTACGCGCGCCGCGAGGGCTTTCTGATCGTGACGAAGGACGCTGACTTCGGCGACCTGTGTATGCTGCTCGGCTTTCCGCCCAAAGTAATCTGGATACGCCGCGGGAATTGTCAGACCTCCGCGATTGAAGCGATGCTCCGACATCACCGCACGGACATTGAAGCCCTCGATAAAGACATAGCCACAGGCGTGCTCACGCTCTTCTAAGTAGGAGGCGCACGATCTCACAGTCAACGTCATGCGCGACATCGAGACGGAAATCCCACGCTCCCGCGTGCAGGCTCACACCGACCCTGCGGGGTGAATTTGCTTGTCTATTAGAGTTGAAGGCTTATAATATTGACGTCGCTTCGTTCTCACACACCGACCGATACTTTTAGACTGACTGATTCGGCTTTTGCCGCTCATTGCGGAGTTATGCCGAACCGTTCGGCTTTTCACTCTCTATTAGGTAGTTATGCCGAACGGTGCGACAGAATATGCGTCAGGTGCCAGCGCGTAGGTTGTCCCAGCACAAACGGGTCGCACCAATGGCGCATGATTTTGCAGACGAATCAGGTCTATAGGTGCAGCATATATGGTTGTTAGCCGCTTTGCAGGAGATTAGGCATGGAACAAGACAACTTCGTCAATGACTTGGCAGAAAGCATTCAGCTTATTAAGAAAGAGGTTGATGCGCTGCAAATCACCATCATGAGTCAGAAAACGCCTTGGTACAAAAATATATCAACAACACTTTCGATTCTCGCGCTTCTTTTTTCCTTTGGAACAACTTATGTTTCATACAAAAGGACTGAAGCGCAAGACATACAGAGTGCAAGGGTTGAGTTGCGAGGTCTCTTACAAAGACTCTCATATCTACCAAGAGACAATTTTGAAACCAGCAAGAAGTATCTGAATGACCCTGGCGCTATGGGAACCATTGGTGGTCTCATTAATCAGGAAAACGCTTTGCTATCAAGACAAGCAGCTGAGCTCGCTAGAAAGCTTCCCAAAAATTATGTCTCTGCGACAGAGTATTACTCTATCGCGCAGGCGCTGCAAGCAGCCTATAATGTTGAAGGCGCTAAAGAGTTTTTAGGTTATGCGCTTGAATCAGCTAAAGATTTTAATGACAAGATCGCCGCGTTAAGATCAAATGCAAACCTGATGTTTATAACGGGTAAGCCTGAAGCTGGGCGAGTCGAATACCAAAAAGCGTTAAATATTTTCTCTGGATACGGTGAGTATGACGACTACACAAAAAAGAGTACCCACATATGGACTGAACTTTCCTGGGCCTATTCGGAAGCAAACGCGGGGTTCAAGGACTTGGCTAATCAACATATTGACAGTGCCCAAAGCTATCTTTCTGGTTTACAGCCTAGCCCGGGGGCCGATCAGCTAATGGGGCAAATTAATCAAGCAAAAGCGCAACTAAACTCTACTAGAAGCCTTACAAATTCATCGGACAACGCTAACCTTCCGCAACTGATGGATGATCTGAAGCGCAGAGTAGTGAAATGAGTTACCCTCAATAATGCGAATGCAAAGTGAAGGGGACTGAGAGGACTGCGTTTTACGAAATGAGACCGCGCCAAGCAACTCATTAAACCCGCCGCCTCGATAGCATTCTTCTCATAGCACTTCCTTCGGTGCAAGTTGTGCGCTGCTCGCTCGGCGCGGGTTAATTCCGGTGTCATGCCGTCTTCATCACTCTCACATTCGATGTCTCACCTAATCCTTCTTCAGCCAGCTGCCTGACTTCGTAGAGTTTCATCATCGCTTCGACGGGCGAGAGCGCGTTGAGGTCGAGGTCGAGTAGCGCCTTGACGATTTGAGAGTTGCGATCTATAGCGGCGGGTGTTGCATTAGCTCGCTCCGTCGTGTCTTCGTCGGCGCGGGCGCGTGTGGGGGCTTCGTATTCGCGGAGGAGTTCTTCGGCGCGGCGGACGACGGGCTTGGGGAGACCGGCGAGCTTGGCGGCGTAGACGCCGTAGCTGTGCTCGGCGCTGCCGGGGCTGATGCGGTAGAGGAAGACCAGCTCCCCGTCCTCTTCGGCGATCTCGACGTGCAGGTTCTCCAGGCGCGGCAGCACCTGCGAAAGCTCAGCCAGCTCGTGGTAGTGCGTGGCGAAGAGCGTCTTGGCGCGCAGGGCGGGGTGGTTGTGCAGGAACTCGACGACGGCGCGTGCGACGGCGAGACCGTCGTAGGTCGAGGTGCCGCGCCCCAGCTCGTCGAGCAGGATGAGCGAGCGAGGGCTGGCGTGGTGGAGTATCTGCGCCGTCTCGATCATCTCCGTCATGAAGGTCGATTCCCCGCTCCCGATGCGGTCGTAGAGGCCGATGCGCGTGAAGATGCGGTCGCACAAACCCACCGCCGCCGCGCGCGCGGGGACGAAGCTGCCCGCCTGCGCCATCAACACGATGAGCGCCGTCTGCCGCAGGTAGGTGGACTTGCCCGACATGTTCGGTCCCGTGATGAGCGCGATCTCAGGCGCGCCGTCGCCGCCGAGCGTGCAGTCGTTGGCGACGAATTCGCCCGCGGGCACGAGACGTTCGAGCACGGGGTGGCGACCGCCCGTGACGCGCAGGATCGCGGAGTCGAAGAGCGTCGGGCGCACGTAGTCGTATCGGACGGCGTTCTCGGCGAAGGAGGCGACGGCGTCGAGGTGCGCGAGGACGGCGGAGGCGGCGAGGATTTCGTCGCGGCGCTTGCCGATCTCTGCGCAGACCTGACGGAAGAGGCTCGTCTCGAGCTCCGCGATGCGCTCCTGCGCGTTCGTCACCAGCGACTCGTGCTCTTTGAGTTCGAGCGTGATGAAGCGCTCGGCTTGCGCGAGCGTCTGCTTGCGCGTGTAGGAGGTGGGGACGAGTTGCAGGTTCGGGCGCGTCACCTCGATGTAGTGACCGAAGACCTTGTTGTATCCGACGCGCAAGGATTTGATGCCGGTGCGCGCGCGCTCGCGCTGCTCCATCTCCGCGAGGAAGCCGCGACCGTTCCTCAGCAGCTCCCTCAACTTGTCCAACTCTTCCGAATAGCCGCCGCGTATGACGCCGACCGATTCGTTGCGGCGCGGCAGCTCGTCGGAGATCGCGCCGCGGATCGTCTGCAAGACTTCGTCGCAGGTCGGCAGGGCCGCGAGCAGAGCAGTGAACCTCTTCGCGTCCTGCTGAAGGACGGAGCGGGCGCGCGGGATGGTCGAAAGGCTCTGGCCGAGCGCGAGCACGTCGGCGGCGGAGGCGAGCCCCGCGCGCACGCGCCCCGAAAGGCGTTCGAGGTCGTGCGCGAATTCGAGCGCGGCGAAAAGCTCCGCACGCGACTTTTCGTTCTCCTTGAACCAGCCGACGTGCTCGTGCCGGCGCGTGATCTCGGCAATATCCAAGAGGGGCTGACGCAGCCAACGGCGCAGGAGGCGACCGCCCATCGCCGTGCGCGTCGCATCAAGTGTTGCCAGTAGCGACGGCGCGCCGCCGAATGATTCGACGATCTCGAGGCTCTTCAGCGTCTGCGCGTCGAGCAGCATGAAGTTGCCGGTCTGGTAACTTGTCAGACGCGTGAGCTGGCCGGCAGACGCGTCTTGCGTCTCGCGCAGGTAGGCGACGAGAGCGCCCGCCGCCGTGGTCGCGAGCGGGAGTTTCGCCAGCCCGTAAGGCGCGAGCGTTCGCGAGCCGAAGTGATTAAGCAGGTTCGAGCGGGCGCGCTGAGGGGAGAAATATTCGTCGTCGCAGCGCGTGACGAATCCGGGCAGCGCGTCGTCCTTCGACTCGAACTTGCGCGGGACGAGAATCTCGGCGGGCGCGATGCGTTGCAGCTCGGCGAGCGCGGCGGAAGCCTCGATCTCCGTGGCGGCGAACTCGCCCGTTGTGATGTCTGCGTAAGCAATCCCGGCGCGCTTGCCGTCGGTCGCGTATGCGGCGAGGTAGTTGTTGACCTTGCTCTGGAGCAGCCCCGGCTCGATGACCGTGCCGGGCGTGACGACGCGCACCACGTCGCGCTCGATCAAGCCGCGCCCCGCGCCGCCCTTGACGGGCTCCGCCGAGAGCTGTTCGCAGATGGCGACGCGGTGCCCGCGCGCGATGAGCGTGGCCAGGTGGCGTTCGAGGCTGTGGTGGGGGACACCCGCCAAGGGCACGCGGAAAGATCGGCCCATCGGCTTCGACGTGAGGACGATCCCCAGCTCGCGCGAGAGGACGCGCGCGTCGTCGTCGAACGCCTCGTAGAAGTCGCCGATGCGGAACAGCAGCAGCGCGTCCGGGTGTCGGCGCTTGACGTCGAGGTACTGCTTGCGGAGTGGCGTGCCGGTGTTCATCGCTCGATGAATTGCGCGAGCAGGTCTTCGACCGAGACCAGTGCGCGGTGGAGGCGGTGCAGCTGCTCGAAGCTGACGATGGTGGTGACGCGACCGATCTCGTGGAACGCGCCCGTCTGCGCGAGCGACATCTGGAACTGCGCGCGGTTCGTGTCGCGCTCCGAGGCGACGACGAAGAAGGGGCGGCTGCGCTGCGACTCGTAGGCGCGCTTCAGCTTCGCGAGCGCGGCGTCCACGTTGCCCTTGCGCTGCACCTCGAAGACGTGGCTGACGCGCGGGCTCGTCTCGCCCTCGCGCCACACCACGTCGTAGTAGTCGAACTCCATCGCGGCGTGGAAGCCGAGCGCGCGCCCGATCTCCAGCAGCATCTGCTGTACCTGCACGTGGGAGAACTCCGAGGCGGCGACGGGCTCGGTCTGCGGCTCTTCCGGCTCGTATGAAAAACTCGCCCCCTCGTCGTCCACGCGCTTGCGCCCCTGCTGCGTGATCGACCACAAGCCACGCCGCCGCTCGATCTGCCGCTTCTCGTCGAGCGCGCGTCCGGCGCACTGCACGTGCCGGCGCCATTGGCGATCGTCGCGCGCGTGTGCGGGCGCCAGATCGCCGTTGACGTGGGGGAAGTAGGCGACGAGCCGCCCGTAGAGGAAGCGCACGTCGTCCGCGCCGCCGGTCGCGACGAGTTCTTGCAGGATCGGCAGTTCGAGGCGTGCGACGCCCGGCAGTGTCATCGGCAAAACTTTTCGGGAGTTTTCGAGACTCAAACGGGGGCTCGGGTAGCTGACCGCTTTCAGGCTGAAAATTACAGGAGTGTGACACGTTTGGGCAAGTCCGCGGGTGTCCAACTCACAGGGATGACGCGGATGAAAAAACGGGCGGGCGAAGGGTGCTTCCCTCGCCCGCCCGCATACCTTCAAAGTCGGCTTCCCGGCTTACGCGGCTTGCGCGCCCGCCCTCAGGTTGAAGCACTCCTTGATCTCGTCCGCCTCGAGCGTGTCGCGCTCCATCAGCCCCTCGACGAGGCGCGCGATCTCTTCGCGGCTCGACGAGACTACTTCGCAGGCGCGCTTCATTTGCGCGTTGATGATCTCGCTCGTCGCGTGCTCGATGCGATCCAGGAGCGCCTGGCTGTGGGGGTCTTCGGGCTTGCCGAGGTGGATGGGACCCAAAGGGCTCATGCCGTACTCGGAGACCATCGCGCGCGCCATCTCGACCGCGCGCTCGATGTCGTTCGACGCGCCCGCCGTCATCGTCTCGAGCAGCACCTGCTCGGCGGCGCGCCCGCCCAGCAGGATAGCGATCTGATCTTCGAGGTACTCGCGCTTCTTCATGAACCGATCGCGCTCGGGCAGCGACTGCGTGACGCCGAGGGCGCGACCGCGCGGGAGGATCGAGACCTTGTGGATCGGATCGCCGTGCTTGGCGGCCAAGCCGACCGCGACGTGACCCGCCTCGTGGACGGCGGTCGCGTAACGCTCGTCTTCGTCCATCAGGAAGCCGCGCCGCTCCACGCCCATCAGAATCTTGTCGCGCGCGTACTCGACGTGCTCGCGCGCCACCGCTTCCGAGTTGTCGCGCGTCGCGAAGATGGCGGCTTCGTTCAGCAGGTTCGCCAGATCGGCGCCAGAAAAGCCCGGCGTGCCGCGCGCGATCCAGCCGAGTTCTAGCCCTTCGGCGAGTTTGAGCTTGCGCGCGTGGACGTTCAGGATCGCCTCGCGGCCGCGCACGTCCGCGAGGTTGACAGTGATCTCGCGGTCGAACCTGCCGGGCCGGGTGAGAGCCTGATCGAGGATGTCGGGACGGTTGGTCGAGGCGATGACGACGATGCCGTTAGTCTGGGAGAAGCCGTCCATCTCGATGAGGAGCTGGTTCAAAGTCTGATCCTGATCCGCCGAGGCGGAGTCGCCCCCGCGACCGCGGCGGCGTCCGAGCGCGTCGATCTCGTCGATGAAGACGACGCACGGCGCCGACTCTCTCGCCTTCGCGAAAAGTTTCCTCACGCGCGAGGCGCCGAGCCCGGCGAACTTCTCCTGGAAGCTCGATCCCGAAACCGAGAGGAACGGCACGCCCGCCTCGCACGCCGCGGCGCGCGCCAAAAGCGTCTTGCCCGTGCCCGGAGGACCCGAAAGGAGGATGCCGCGTGGCGCGCGACCGCCGAGGCGACCGAACCGCTCCGGGTCGCGCAGGAAGTCGATGGTCTCCGACAGCTCCGACTTCGCCTCGTCCACTCCAGCCACGTCCGCGAACGTCACGCCGCGCGCGCCGCCCTCGTCGTTGACCTTGAAGTCGCTCGTGCCGCCGCCCATGCTCGCGTAGACGCGCCAGCCGACGAAGCCGAGGACGCCGAGTGCGAAGAGCGTGATGCCCCAGTTGACGACCGACGAGAGCGCGCCGGGCTGGCGCGAGCGGAACTCGATGGTCTGGTGGTTCTGGTTGAAGACCCTGATGATCTCCTGCTGCGCCATCGAATCCGTGACGACGGCTTGAGCCTGCACGCCGTCCGTCTTCGTGACGACGAGCAGCTCGCCGTCGACGACGAGCGACGCGCCCGCGCCGCCCTCGACGAGCTGGCGCAGCTCCGTGTAGTTGACCTCGTGGACGGTCGTGACCTGCGTCCGCAGGTAGAGCTGCGACGCGAGGAAGACGACCGCGACGAGGATGACTCCGACGCCGACGAAGGTCGTGACGCGCTGGATGCGGGGGACGAGGCGAGAAGGTGTCGGCATATACTTATTCCCAAGCGGCGCGAGACACTATCCTGGGGGAACGGCTGCGCCGGTCAGAGAGATTGATTTAGTTGTGAGTTCGCAATCGGAAGATTGCCGGCGAAAGGTCTGGAGCGCGGGAGTTGCGTTAAGACCCTGCTTTTCACTTCCACGACGCGCGGTGCGACGCGCGCGCCGTCGAATAAACTTTATCATTCGACGCCGACATTAGTCCAGCTAGTTCAAAACCCTTCGATCAAATGACCCTGTCTTGGCGAAAAATATTTGATCCGGGAGTTTCGACGCGCCCCTCACACTCACTGTTCCGATGTCTGTGTGAAATGATGGGTTGCCGCACGTGTGGGGTCGTATTTCACCGGGTCTCACTTGATTCGATTCAGGACAGGCTGCGCCGACTGACGACCGCCCGTTTGCATTCAAGTGAAACGTCTAAACGCTTCGGCGGGTCGCGCCGAGACCCCAGCCACGCCCCTCAAAGTGCTTCCCCAAAGGGCTTTCGGGCGCGGTGAGGTTTCGGGCGGGTCGCTGGCATGGTCATTGCAGCCACAACGGTCAGCGAGTTTGGAAAAACAAGAGACGATTGATCATTCAAGTTTTCACTTAGGGGGACAAAAAAAATGCTGTGGACAATTCTCGTGGTGCTACTCGTTTTATGGCTGCTGGGACTCATCGGGAACGTGGGCGGCTCGTTCATTCACCTGCTGCTTTTGATCGCGCTGGTTATCCTCGTGCTTAACCTCTTGACGGGGCGACGCACGGCGGTCTAAACGACACGACCGCCCGACTCGGGCATTCAGAACTGACGAAGGAGGGGCGCGGGAATTTTATCTTCCCGCGCCCCTCCTTCCGTCTTTCACACCTGAGTCACGACTCAACGGTAGTCGATCATCTTCGCCCTGATGGGCGTCGTCACCCTGCCGACCGGGTAGAGGTTGAGCCGCGCGTCGGCGTAGGGCGAGCGGTCGTAGAAGAAGCTCAGGCGCGCGCGCTGACTCTTCGCGAACTGCGGATCGCTCGCCACGCGCCGCTCGAACTCGCGGCGCAAGTTTTCGTCCTTCGCCATCATCTCCCGCGCCAGCTTTTCGAGCGCGTACGACTCGCCGTATTCCTTCTGCTCGAAGATGGGGTTGAAGAAGCCCCACGAGACGAACGAGTCCGGCGAATCGGGTTCGAGCAGGTGGACGGCGACGCGCGCGAAGGGCTGTGCGAGGGGGATGACCACCGATCCCTCGCGAAAGAGCCTGCGCTCGCGCACCACAGTGTTCTTCTGCGCGACCGTGTTGCGCCCCTCGAACGGCGCGGGCGACCAGCGCACGTCCGAGAAGCGGTAGCTCTCGACTTCGAGCGTCGCGGGCTCCGCTAGTCGTTTCATCTGCAGACCGTGCGCGGCGAGGACTGAGATGACCTGCGCCCACTGCGGCGGGATGACGTAGTAGAGCGGCGGGGCGACCGAGGCGGTGACGCGCGCGTCGTTGAAGTAGGGCACTGTGAGATCGACGGGCTTGTCGCCGTAGACGATCCGCTCGCCGCCCGAGACGTCGCTCTGCTCGATGCGGAACTCGACGCCCTTGAAATTGAACGGCACGGTCTTGTCGGTGAACCCGAGCCGGAGCGGGACGCGGCGCGCCGGATCGTACGTGCGACCCTCGGCGGTGATCGCCTCGTCGGTCTCGCGCAGCACGCGGCGCAGCCCCTCCGCGTCGCGGTTCAGCTCGGCGAGGACGGCGGCGAGCAGATCGTAGGTGCCGCGCACGCGCGAGCGGTAGTCCTTGAGCATGTGCGTCTCGATGAGCAAGCCGGGACGGTTGCGCGTCGGCGTGTAGCCCGTCGAGTAGCGCGGCGTCTCGATGAACCCCTCCATGCCCTTCGCGGGGTCGCGGCTGTCGCGCAGCGTGACGTAGGGCGCGAGCAGGTTGCCGGACGCTTCCGTCGCGGGGACGATGCGCGAGTCGAAAGCCGACTTCATCCAGCCGAGCAGTGGCTCCGGCACGTTCTGGTGCTGCTCGTACTGGTAGGTCACGTTGTAGCGGAAGTCCGCCCCGTCGGTGACGTGACAATCGACGAAGAGATCGGGGCTCCACTCGTTCCACAGGCGCAGCCACGCGCGCGTCTCCGGCGCGTCCGCCTTCATGTAGTCGCGGTTGAGGTTGAGGTTCGTGGCGGTTCCGCGCCAACCCATCTCCGCGGGACCGTTCTGGTTGATGCGGTTGAAGGGGCTGCGCCGCTCGAAGCCGTCCACGTTGTAGACGGGGATGAAGAGGAACGTGACGCGGTCGAGCAGCGACTCGCGCGACTTCGTGATCGCCATGTCTCGCAGGAG
>JAIVJC010000041.1:11687-14688 GCA_020200235.1 Acidobacteriota bacterium
GCCGGCGGCGCGCGCTGTCTGGGGCGTGAAGGCGTTGCCCTTCGCGGCGACGACGAGCGGCAGCGCGCGCCCCTCGCCGCTCCTGCCGAACTCCGTGACGCGGACGGTGCGCGAGGCGCGTTCGAGTCGGCGCGCGTACTTCACAGCCTCCGCGTAGGTCGGCGTCTCACGGTAGTCGGTCTGCTCCGCGCGCGTCCGCCACTGGGCGGGGACGTTCGGCGAGGTGCTCTGTGCGTAAGCCTGTTGCGAGGCGGCGAGGGCGAGAATGGCGAATGACAGGCGGGCGGCGAGTTTCATTGTTTAGGATGATCGACTCACTTGAGCGGGGCGCCGCAGGAGCGGCAGGCGTCGCGGCGTCGCGCGTTGAGCGTGCCGCAGGCGTCGCAGCGGTTGTACATCGTTCGCGCGAACCAGTTCGTGAAGAGCGCGCTCATTCCTAAAATCCCGACGAGGACGGCGAGACTTAAAAGCGTGTCCTTCAACTCGCGCCGCCCCCGGCGCGCATGCCCTGGTACGCGCGCCCGCGCTCGTAGCCGCGCCGGAACGCGGGCTGCTCGAAAACGTCAGGATAGTTGTCGCGCAGTCGCTCCGACGAATCCTCGTAAGACGTGCCGCGGTGCCGCGGGTGGAGCGCAGCCTCGAATCCGCGACGGTAAACAGTCTCGTTAGTTTTGAAGTCGCCGCCTTCCGCGCCCTCATACTCCGCTTCCTCCGCGTCGC
The DNA here is from genome assembly GCA_020200235.1 of Acidobacteriota bacterium. Taxonomy (GTDB): domain Bacteria; phylum Acidobacteriota; class Blastocatellia; order Pyrinomonadales; family Pyrinomonadaceae; genus JAIVGV01. Next base: position 12,408 of record JAIVJC010000041.1, read on the forward strand.
GGAGGCCCACCCACCAGCTCTCGCGCGCGGCGTCGATGCTCTCCGCGCCGGCTGCCGCGAGTGTGGTCTGGACATGATCCGCTTCGACCGAGTCGTCCGCCGCCGCGATGATGACGGTCTTCCCCTTCGCGAGCGCGTCCTCGTAGACGTAAAGCTCGTCGTGCGGCAGCTCCGGCGCGATGGTGTCTTCCATCGCCTCGCCCGCCGCCGCGCCCGCCGCCGCGCCGCCCGCGCCGAGGAGCGCCGCGCCGATCATCCCGACGGCGAGGACGGGTCCGACGCCCGGGATGAGCGCCGTGGCGATGGCTGTCCCGAGGGTCGCGCCCCCGGCGACGCCCATCGCGCCGCCCGCCCACGTGCCCAGAGCCTTACCCATGCCCGGCTGCTCGGTCTCGGTCGTGGGCACTTCGGCGTCAACTTCGGCGGGCGTCTCGCCGGGCGTCAAGAGGTTGAGCCGGTCGGAGCCTATCCCCATCCCGCGCAAAGTTTCGAGGGCGCGCTCGGCGTCGGCGCGCGATTGGAAAATGCCCGCGACTGTCTTCATCTGTTCGGTCTCCTTAGGCGGTTGTGTGGCAGTTAGTTTTATCCGTTTGCGGCGCGAGTTTCAAGTCGGGCGCGTTCGCAAGTAGTGCTTGGGCGGGACGCTTCGCCCGTGTTAAAGTACCCGCGTCTCTACCGCACTCCCCGCACGGTTCACACGGAGCATTCGTCACCCGCCCTTCGGCCGCATCGAGGTCGATCCCGAACTCTGCATCGGCTGCCAGAAGTGCATCAGCAAGGGACCCGACAGCACCTTCCTCGACGGCTGCCCGTGGGACGCCATCGAGATGGTCCCCACCGATCAGTGGGAGGCGGCGCACGGCATCACGCTGCCCGACATGCCGACCAACCGCTAGAAATTTTTACTTAGCTTCTCGCGAACGGCGTCTGATCGCTCCGGCGGTCGACGCCGCTTGCTTTTGCACGTCGCCCGGCATCCCTGCGACGCCCCGCGCGTAGGGCTCGACTTCCGGCAAGTCCTCCGCCCCGCCCACCACGAAGAGAGCCCGCAGAGACTGAAGCACGTTCTCGGCGTCCGGCGCGAGCACCAACAGCTCGGAGTCGGCGGCAAGGTCCGCGCCCGGCGGCGCTGAGACTTTAGCGATCCTGCCCGCGACCGGCGCGCGCAATTCCCTCACCTCCCCGTTCGCCCCGCGCACGCGCGCGATTAAAGTCTCGCGGCTCACGCGCGAGCCGGCGGGCAGCACCGTCTCGACTCTGCCTCCGACGCAGGCGCGCACCGGGTAGTCGCGCAGCATCTCGACGAGTTCCGCGCGCCCGCTCCCGTCTTTGAAGCGCGAGAGCGAGAGCGCCGCCATCCGGCGCACGGACGGCTCCGCGTCCCCGAGCAGGGGGACGAGCGCGGAGTGGAACTGCTCGGCGCTGTTGTCGTCGCCCAACACCCACGCGGCGGCGAGTCGGAGATCGGTCGAGGGGTCGCGCGAGAGCTCGACGACGCGCGGGTACCAGCGGCGCGCCCCCTCGTCGCCCTTGACGATCTTCCGATCGATGGCTTCGAGCGCGTGCTGGACGTGGCGCAGCTTCTGCGTGTCGTTGAGGTACTCGTCGATCTGCGAGTCGCTGAGGGAACGCCAGAAGGTCGTGCCGTACCAGGAGAGGAACGGCACGACGACGAAAATTATCGCGAGCGCGACGAGCGCCCACGGCGTGCGCCTCCGCCCCGTGACGGGCGCGGAGTGCGCGGTCGGGGCGGGCCGGGGGCGGTGGTTGTTGCCGTTGGTCGTCATGCGCGTCTCCCGCCGTCAGCGCGCGGGGTAAAGCTGGTAGAGCATCAGGTAGACGACGACGCCCGTGACGGAGACGTAGAGCCAGAGCGGGAACGTCCAGCGCGCGATCTTTCGGTGTCGCGCGAAGTCGCCGCGCCACGCGCGCCTGATGGTGACGGCGATGAGTGGGATGATTGCCACGGCGAGCACGGTGTGCGTCAGGAGGATCGCGAAGTAGAAGGTTCGCGCGTGCCCCTGACCCGTGAAGCGAGTCGAGCCGTGCTGCGCGTGGTAGGCGAGGTAGGAGACGAGGAACGCGACGGAGACGAAGAGCGCGGCCGTCATGCAGCGCATGTGCGCGGTGACGCGGCGGCGGCGGATGAAGTAGAAGCCCGCCAGCAGGAGCGCGCCGCTCGTCGCGTTGAGGCAGGCGTTGAGGTGCGGCAGTACTGAGAAGAAGTTCATCGGCGCGCGTGCGCGGGAGGACGCCCGCTCACTTGGCGGCTTTCTTCGCG
>JAIVJC010000153.1 GCA_020200235.1 Acidobacteriota bacterium
GGTCACGCCCGCCAGGACCCGCGCCGCGGCGCGAGCCTCACCGACCCAGAGAGTTCCAGACGAACGCGAGCGCCTGCTCGCCGCGCGCGTTGAGGAAAGACCAGCCGTGGTCGCCCGCGGCGAGGGTGAACTCGTGCTTGACGCCCGCCTCCGTGAGCAAGGCGTCGAGCTTCCGGTTGCCGCCCTGGAATCCGTAGCGGTCGCGGTCGCCCACGTCGAAATAAATTTTCAGTCTCTTGATCCGCGCAGCGTTCGCGCGCGCGAGGGCGAGCGGGTTGTTCGCCTGAAAATAACTCAGGTCGGGCGGCGCGCCGAAGAGCCTGGTCGCGAGCGCGTAGCGGAAGCCCGCGCGACGATCCGCCTGATCGGCGGGCGGCGCGGGCAGCTCGTCGAAGAGCGCGGCGCTGTGCGCGGCGACGCCCGCGAAGGCTTCGGGGTGCTTGAACGCGATCAGGAGCGCGCCGTAGCCGCCCATCGAGATTCCTTCGATGACGCGCGCCGAGGGCTTCGCGAGCGTGCGGTAAGTTTTATCGACGAAGGGCAGGAAGTCTTTGACGACGGCGTCCTCGTAGCGCGCGCCGTCCTTCGCGTTCAGGTAAAAACTGTTCGCGCCGAACGGCATCGCGACGAGAAAATCACCGACCTTCCCCGCCGCGCGCAAGGCTTCGAGCCGCGCCTGCATCCCCTCCGCCTCCCAGCTGCGCTCGTCGTTGTTGAGCCCGTGCAGGAAGAAGACGACGGGGTAGCGCCGCGTCTTGTCCGCGTCGTAAGACGCGGGCAGTGAGATCGCGCAGCGCACCTTCTGCCCCAGGCTCGCCGACTCGAACTCCGTGTGCTCGACGCGCCCCTTCGACGCCGCCGACGACGTGGTCGCCTGCGCCGGCTGCGCCTGTTGCGCCTGCCGCCCCTCCGCGGCGCACGACAACGCGAGACACCCGACGAGCAGGACGACGAACGCCGCGCGCGAGGCGGCGCGGCGTCGGTTGAGGTTGAGGCTCGGGGTCGCGAGCCCGTTGCTTGCTTTCAAACCCTGCACGTCCTCCGACGCCGCGATCGAGATCAGCTCCTGCACCTTCGGATCGAGCACGCGCCGCTCCGGCGTGTAGTAAAGCTCCTTGTAGTACGCGCCGTAAACCTTCTTCATGCGCGGCTCGAGCATCGAGTAGGAGGACGCCGCGGCGTCGCCCGCTACGGGGATGCGCACGCCCGTCTCGTCGTCGACGACCGCGGGCGCGCGCTCGATGGGAGCCGTGTCGCCCGCCGAAGCGCCGTTATCGGAGCGCGCCCCCACCGTCGTCGCCGCCGGGGACGACTGGTCTGCTGTCTTCTCGTCCATCGGAATTCCTCCTCGCTTTGAGGGTCGCGCGCTATTTAAGTTTCAGCTTCTCGGTGAGCGTGCGGTCGCCGTAGTGGAACTTGATCTCGATGTTCTTCCCCTTCTTGCCCACCCACGTCTGCAGCTCATTGACCGGCTCTCCGCCCTTCGCGAACTTGATCGTCTTCTGCGTGACGACCACGGCGTCCGTCGGCACCTCGACGAACACGTCGCCCGCCTTGAGGAACGTGCCGCCCTCTTCCGCCGGCTTGAACCATTCGAGCGCGAGCGTCATGTCGGTGTTGGTCTTCGCGTTGCGCGGCGTGATGACGAAGGCGTAGTCGCCCGGCTTGAGGTCTTTGCCCCCGTAGACGGCGGGCACGGCGAGGCGCAGGTGCGCGATGGGCCAGGCGCGCCCGGCGTAGTAGCCGCCGTTGCGCGTGTCGATGCCGGTCTCGATGTAGCCGAAGGTCGCCTCGCCCCACGGCAGGTTCAGGTAGCGCACCTCGACCGCCTTCGCCGTCTTGTGGTAGTCGGCTGAGGCGGACCGGATGGTCGTCAGCTTGCGCTTGTCCGTCGGCGCGGGACTCATCTGGCCCATCCCGTCCTGCGCGCGGGCGGAGGCGGCGGCGAGCGCGACCAGGACGAGCGAGAGGGCGGCGGCGGAGAAGCGCGCGCCGGGTTTGTTCGAAGTTCTCATGATATTTTTCTCCCTGCTGAAAGTTTGTCGGTTGCGGCGTGCCCGTTTGACGTCCTTAGATACGCGCGCGGCGGCGCGTCTGTTTCAAGGTCGGCGGCGGCGACCACTCACGCGCCCGCGCGCGATTCAATAATTCGCAGCAACGATCCGAACGCTCAAACATGAGCGGCGCGGGCGTCCCCGTTCATCGCGCGTCCGGGTCGTGCCCGACCGACTGTAAAAACTCCGTGAGCGCGGTGATGTACTCGTCCGGCGCGGCGTCGAAGGCGTGACCGTGCGTGGCGCCCGCGACTACGAGTTTACGCTTGAGAGAATTTCCCGCGGCTTCGTAGAGCGGCTCGAGCACCGTCTGGTTCGGCATCCTCCGGTCGCTGCCGGAGCCGATGAACATGATCGGCTGCCGGATCCCGCGCGCGGCGCGCAGCGCGTCGAAGTCGGAAGCCTCGAAGCGCATCCGCCACGCCGTGAACTTTATCAACAGCGGCGCGAACGGGAAAGTCGGCAGCGGCGTGAGCCCGATGTGGTGGCGCGCCGTGTCCTCGAACGACAGGAAGCTCGACTCGGAGACGACCCCCGCGATCCGCGCGTCCCCCTGCGCCTCCGCCGCGGCTAAGAGCGTCGCCGCCGCGCCCATCGAGACGCCGAAGAGCACGACGCGGTTCCCGGCCTCGCGCGCCTCGGCGAACCGGAGAGCCGCGAGCACGTCGCGCCGCTCGTAGTAGCCGATGGACGAGAACTCGCCCGCGCTATGCCCGTGCCGACGCAGGTCGTAGAGCAGGACGCCGTAGCCCTGCTGCCACAGGCGAAGCCCGCGCTCCAGAGTCTCGTAGCGCGAGCGGAAGAGGCCGTGCGTCATCACGACCGTCATCGCGTGCGTGCGCGAGGGCAGGTACCAGCCCGACAGCCGCGTGCCGTCCGATGAAGTGAACGTCACGTCCTCGAATGTCGCGCCGTGCGCGGCGGGCGTGTCCGTGCGCGCCCTCTCGTCGGGTCGCGTGCCCGCCTTCGTGATCGCGAAGCTCAGCAGCCACGGCAGTACCACGAGCACGACGACGGAGAGCGCGAACGCGACGCCCGCCAGCCTTCGCGCGACGCGGCGACCGCGCGCGTCGCGTGCTCCTCCTCGCGCGCCGTCTTTCTTCTCGTGCGCGCCCGTCTCATCTTTCGCGTCGCGCGCGTGCGGGTCTTCGATCTTGCGAAGGCTCAGCCACGCGCAGAGCGTGAGCACTGACGCGAGCAGCCCGACGCCGAACAGACCCCAGCGCCCGTAAGCGCGCGCGCCCGCCGCCACGGCGACCGCGATGCCGATCTGCGAGGAGGCGTTGCGCGCCGCGACGTATGCCGCGCGCTCCGACGAAGCGACCAGCTCCGTGACGAGCGCCTGCAACGGCGCGACCCTCAGCGCGGCGAGAAACGCCACGGCGCAGATCGATGCGAGCAGCAGCGCCCCCCGGTCGAACGTCGGCACGAGCAGCACGAAGAGAGCCATCCACAAACTCGCCCACGCCGCGATGCGTAGCTTCCCGAACCTGTCCGCGAGCGCGCCGCCCGCCGCGCCCCCGGCGACCGCGCCCGCGCCCGCCACCGCGTAGACGAACGCCACTTCCCCGGCGCGCGCGCCGAAGGCGTCCGAGAGCCACGTCGCGAGGTAAGTCGTCAGACAGACCAAGCCGCCGGAGACGAAGAACGCGCTCACGACGCCGCGCCGCGTCGAACGACTCCGCATGACCAACCGCCAGAGCGACGCCCTGACAGCGCAACTCTCATCTTCGACCGCTCGCGCGCCGTCGAGCTTCGCGTCACGCGCGCTGTCGCCTTCGTTAGTTGTATCTTCGCCACGCGCGCCCTCGTCACGCCTTGCGCCCCCCGCCTTCGTCAGAGGGAACTGACGCACGAGCAGGGCGGCGACGGCGACGAGCGCGGCGGTCACGACGAAGACCGCGCGCCACCCGGCGCGCCCCGCGAGCCACGTGCCGACGGGCACGCCCAGCACGGGCGCGAGGAAGTAGCTGACGGCGACGCCCGTCATGCGACGCCCGCGCCGCGCGTAACTCGAAGCGTCGGCGAGCGCGGCGACGACGAGCGCCGAGACCAGCCCGCCCGCGAGCCCCGCCGCCGCGCGACCCGCCCAGAAGATTGCGACGCGCGGCGCGAGAGCCGTCACCACGTTCGCCGCGACGAAGATCAACGCCGCGACGGGCAGCCACGCCGCCGGTCGCATGACGCGCGCGCCGCGCCTCCCGAGCAGCAACGCGACGCACGCCGCCGCCACCGAATAGACCGCCACACTCGCCGCCACGCTCGTCTTCGCCGCCGCGAGCCCCGCCGCGATCTGCGGCGCGAGCGCGGCGACCACCTGCGAATCGACGAGCGCGGCGAACATCAAGAGCGACGCGGAGACGACCGCGAAGCGCGGCACGCCCACGCCGTCGCCAGGCGCGTCATGAGCGACGCCCGCCGCCTCGGGCGCGAGGTTCGACACGTCGGCGCTCACGACCGCGGGGGACGAAGCGTCGTCGTCGTCGCCATCCCGCCCGCCGTTCGTCGTCTTGTCCGGAGTCTCCATGGGAAGTTTTGCCGCGAGGGCGCGGGCGGGATCGAAGCGCGGCGTCGAACGTGCGCGCGCGACGTGCGCCGCCGAAGATCTATTTTTACGCGAGCGAGGGGTTTGCCGAGAAAGCGCGCAGCATCTTCGCCCGCGCCGCAGGGCTTGTCAACGCGGCGGAGTTTGCGTAGCTTGGGCTTTCGCGCGAGCCGAACGAACACGAAACAATAGTTCACCGCGGAGAGTAAAACGATGAAGTATGAACGATGAAGTAAAAGATGATCCGCATCTACTTCATCGTTCATCGATCATACTTCATCGTTTGGTTCGCGCCTGCGGCGGTGAACGCCGTTTGATCTCTTCTTAACTTTCTTCCCGATCCCGCAGCCTCGGTATGCGCAAGAATATTCGTTGGCGTTGGGGCGTGCTCGCGGCGACGCTGATGGCGCTCGCCGCGCTCGTCCCGCAGGCGCACCTGCGCCGCGCGCGCGGGCGCGAATGGCAGGGCGCGTACGCCTACTTCTACAGCGACGAGCCCGCCTACGCCGCCTACGTCAACGCGCTCATCGACTCTCGCCCACGCCGCACAGACCCCTACACCGGCGCGGACGATCGGCCGGGCGCCCCGCTCGCCGAATCGCTCTTCTCGATCCAGTTCTTCCCCGCCTACCTTTTGGCGCTCCCGGCGCGCGCGCTCGGACTCTCCGCCTCGACGGTCTTCATCCTGCTGATGCCGCTCGTCGCCGCCGCGCTCTCGCTCGCGATCTACGGGGCGGCGGCCTCCGTCACAGGCGACGAGCGCGCGGCTTTCGCCACGGTCTTCGTCGTCCTCGGCTTCGGCATCCTCGTCTCGGGTCAGGGCTTCTTCGTCGAATTGCTCGGCGGCTTCAGCGGCTACGTCTTCCTGCCGTTCCTGCGCCGCTACGTGCCGGGCGTGCCGCTCGTCTTCTTCTTCGCCTTCTGCGGCGCGCTGTGGCGCGCGCTCGCCTGCGGGACCGAGCGCGCCCGACTCGCCTCATCACTCGCCGCGGGCGCGTTCTTCGCCGTGCTCGTCTACTCATACTTCTACCACTGGACTGCCGCCGCCGCGCTCGCCTTTTGCTACGCCGCGCTCACGCTCGCGGCGCGACCCGGCGGGCGGCGCGCGACGCTTCTGTCGCTCGCCGTCTTCACACCCGTCGCGCTCCTCGCGCTCGCGCCCTACCTCTACCTCGTCACGCGCCGCGCGCCCGCGAGCGACGAGATGCAGGCGCTCACGCGCACGCACGCGCCCGATCTCCTGCGCGGCGTCGAAGGGCTCGCCGCGCTCACGCTCGTCGCGCTCGCGTGGGGCGCGCGGCGCGGGCTCGTCCGCCCGCGCGACCGCGCAGTGATCTTCACGGCGTCGCTCGCGCTCTCGGTCCTCGCGGTCTTCAACCAGCAGGTCTTGACGGGTCTCTCGCTCCAGCCGATGCACTACGAGCAGTACGTCGGCAACTACGCCGCGCTGCTCGCCGCCGCGCTCGCCGCGACGATCATGTGGCAGGGGCGCGGGCGACTGCGCGACGACCGCTCGAAAAATGTAAGCGGAGATGCGAGTGAGACAGTGCGGCGGCGATTCGTCCCGCGCCGGGTGTGGATTCCGGTCGCCTTCGCGGGGTTCGCGTGGGTTCTCGGAGAGTCGGCGACGACGACGCGCAACTTCGCGCCGATGAACTTGAAGCACGACGACTGGTTCGCCGTCACGAAGCGGCTCGACGCGCTAGCACATGAGGCGCGACGCGCGCCGACCGATCCTTACCCCGTCGTCTTCAACCCCGACGACTTCCGGCTCGATCACGTCCCCGCCGACGGCGCGTGCGCTGTCCTCTGGGCTCCGCACACGTTCGCCTTCACGACCCTGTCGCGCGCCGAGAACAAAAATCGCGTCTTCCAGTTCCTGCACTTCGCCGGGGTCGCGCCCGCGGACTTCGCCGCGTCGGGGCGCGACCGAGGCTTCCTGCAGTTCTCGATCTTCGGCTGGGAGCGCGCCAACCCGCGCCTCGCCGTCGATTTCAAGCCCGTCACCCCGGCAGAGATCGCCGCCGAGGGGCGCAACTACGCCGAGTTCGTCGCCGCGCTCGCGAACGGCGCGCGCCCGCCGCTCCCGCTCATCGACTTCGTCGTCGCCTCCGACGATCAGCCCTTCAGCCACGCCAACCTCGAACGCTTCTACACGCTCGAAGCGATAGAGCGCGTCGGCAGGCACACGATCTACCGCGCGCATCCGAAGCAGCCGTGAGCGCGGATCAGAAAGATTCACCACAGAGACACGGAGGAGAAGTATGAAGTATGAACGATGAACGATGAACTGAAGAGGATTCCCTCTTACTTCATCGTTCATCGTTCATACTTCATCGTTCCCCTCTGCGAGCCGGCGGACGGCGTCGAGCGTGTCGATCTCTTCGACCGACTTGTCGTCGCGCCGCCGCAGGATGCGCGGGAAGCGCAGCGCGTAGCCGCTCCTGTGCCGCTTCGACTCCTGCACGCGGTCGAACGTCACCTCCAGAACGATCTTCGGCTCGACGACGCGGACGCGCCCGTGCGCGAACTCCTGCAACGTGTGCGCGCGGAACCAGTCGGTCAGCTCCGCCAGCTCCGCGTCGGTCAGACCCGAATACGCCTTGCCGACGTTGAGCAGCTCCGCGTCTTCCGCCGCGCGGCGCACGGCGAAGGTGTAGTCGGAGAGCAGGTTCCGCCGCTTGCCGTGCCCGACCTCGACCGACGTGACGACCACGTCGAGCGTCGCGAGCGCGCGCTTCAACTTCAACCATTCGCGGCCGCGCTTGCCCGGCTTGTACGACGAGCGCGGGTCTTTGATCATCAAGCCTTCGTTGCCGCGGGAGCGCGCCGCGTCGAACTCCGCGTCGAGTTCGTTCGCGTCGCCGACGCGCTTCGCCGCGGAGAGCCTCAGCGTGCCGGCGTTTTTCTCGGCGGCCTTCTCGTCCGCCTTCGCGATCAGGCTTTCGAGCACGCGGCGGCGCTCCGCGAGCGGCTCGTCGAACATGACGCGCCCGTCGGCGTAGAGCAGATCGTAGGCGACGAAGACGACGGGCACTTCCGCGAGCAGCTCGTCGGAGACGGTCTTGCGGCCGAGCCGCTTCTGCAATTCCGCGAAGGGGAGAATCTGCGCGCCGCGCGCGGGCAAAATCTCTCCGTCGAGGATCGCGTCGGTCGAAAGATGTTTGAGCGGCGCGGGGAGCTCGGGGAAGCGGTGCGTCACCTCGTCGAGCGTGCGCGTGAAGAGCGCGACGCGCCCCTGCCCGACGTGCGCCTGCCCGCGGATGCCGTCGAACTTGTCCTCGACGAAGAACTCCGCGGGCATCGTGCGCGCGACGTCCGCGAGGTCTGCCGCGGCGGTCGCGAGCATGAACTTGATCGGGTGGAAGAGGCGCATCGAGACGCCCGCCAGCTCGTCGCGCCGCGCGCAGAGCGCCGCCTCGCCGACGTCGCCGGCGAGCATGTTGACGCGCGCCACCTGCGCGAGCGGTCGCTCGAAGGCGCGCGCGATCGAATCCTCGACCAAGCCCTCCTGCAAGCCGATGCGCAGATCGCCGATCAGGAGTTTGACGAGGTACTTCGCCTCGAGCGGGGCGGCGCGCCGCAACGCCTCGACGAGCACCTCCCTCTTGTTCTTCGTCCCGCGCGTCCCGCTCAGGCGCTCGATCAAGCTCTCGGTCTCGGCGAGCGTGAAGGTCGGCTTGACGACTTTGCCGCGCCCCGTCTCGTCGAACGCCTCGAACGCGACCTCGCCCGAATCGCCGAGGCGCACGTAGCGCGGTCGCAGATTCTCGACTTCCAGACCCGTCACCTCGCCGATCGCGTCGCGCAGCATCCCGCCGCCGACGTTCGTCGTGCGCGCGTCGTTCAGGGCGAACTGGTGTCCGGCGAAGTAGCGCGCGGCGCGCACGAGATCGTCGTCCGAGAGGGTGTGGAAGTACGCGCCGAGCAGCCGCGCCTTCTCGAGTTTCTTCGTCGTCGCCGCGACCTCGTCCGCCGTGCGCGCGAACGCTTCGAGCATGCCGCCCGTTCGCCCCGCTGTGACTTTCGATTTTGACGGCGCCGACTCGACCGCCGCGATTTTTTTTGTGCGAGCCATGTTTAAGTCTTCATCAACTCCGCCGGGACGCGCACGGCTTCGTGCTCTTCGGGCTCGCCGAAGGTGTCGGGGTGCAGGACGCGCGCGAGTACTTCAGCGCCGCGCACGACGCGCGGTCCGGGTCGGCTGAAGTAGGAGGTGGCGTCGACAGCCCAGACCTCGCCCGCTCTCAAGGCACTGAGATCGTGCCAGCCCGCGGGGAGCCGCGCGTCTCGGAGCGCGCGCAGGGTGTCCTCTTTGTAGTAGCCGCAGGGGGCGAGGACGATCTTTTCGGGGTCGTAGGCGCGCAGCTCTTCCGGGGTGGTCGTGGTCGAAGCCTGCCCGGCGCGACCGAAGCTCGCCTCGCCGCCCGCGAACGCGATCTGCTCGGGAACCCAGTGGCCGGGCAGGAAGGGCGGCTCCAGCCATTCGAGGAGGAGCGTGCGCGGGCGCGTGCGAATTGCCGTCAGCGCGAGGGCGAGCGCGTCGAGGCGCGTGGAGAGTTCGGCGACGAGGCGCACGGCTTCCGTATCGCGGCCCGTGAGCGAGCCGACCGTGCGGACGTTCGAGAAGATGTCCTGGATCGTGTTCGGCTCCAGAGAGACGACTTTCACGTCCGCGTCGAACGTCCGCGCCGCCCGCTCGACCTCACGGTAGCTGACGGCGCACACGTCGCACAGCTCCTGCGTGAGGACGAGGTCGGGCTCGAGCTCGCGCAGGAGTTTCTCGTCGAGGTCGTAGATCGACCCGTGCCCGTCGAGCTGCGTGCGGACGGCGTGGTCGATCTCCGCGCTCGTCATCGTCTGGTGCGAGATGCGGCTCGCCGTCAGGATCGGCTTGCCCACGACTTCGGGCGGGTAGTCGCACTCGTGCGTGACGCCGACGAGGGAGTCGGCGAGTCCGAGCGCGCAGACGATCTCGGTCGCCGAAGGCAGCAGCGAGACGACGCGCTGCGTTGTGTTGCTCATCAAGTCCTCCAGTCTGGAGTCTATAAGTCAGGAATCTGGAGTCGGAGGTCTCCGACTTCAGACTTCAGACTCCTGACTCCGGACTTATTTCGAGAGGTTCGCCCGCGCGCCGCGCGACTGTCAAGAAGGGTCGCGGGGCGGTCGCCACCGCCGCGCGTCTTTGTGCGCCGCCGCTCGCGCGCGTTACAATCCACGCGAGTCCGAAATCCACCAAGCGGGGAGTCTCTGTACCGTGAACGACAAGCCGAAGAATCTGCCGAACGCCCAGCCGAACGGCGAGCCGCTGAAGCCGCTGACCGACGTGGTGCTGGAGCGGCGCGCGACCGCAGAGTTCCTGCCGGACGAGGTGCCGGAGGAGTTTCTGGAGGCGATCCTGAAGCTCGGCGCGCAGGCTCCTTCGGGCTACAACCTCCAGCCGTGGCGCTTCGTCGTCGTGCGCGAGGAGGAGAACCGGAAGCGACTTCAAGCGGTCGCGTTCAACCAGCCGAAGGTCGGTCAGGCTCCGGTCGTGATCATCGCGGTCGGGATGACGCGGGAGTGGAAGGAGCGCGCCGACGAGGTCTTCCGCGAGGGCGCGGAGCGCGGCGCGGGGAGCCTGGACACGTGGGAGAAGTACCGCGACGGCGCGTTCCAGTTCCTCGAAGGGATGCAGCACATGCCGACGTGGGTCAACCGCCACACGATGATCGCGTACACTGTGATGATGCTCGCGGCGGAGGCTTACGGCTTCGACACCGCGCCGATGGAGGGCTTCGACGCCGCGGCTGTCAAGCGCGAGTTCAACGTCCCCGAAGAGGGCGAGGTCGTCGCGCTGCTCGCCATCGGCCGCGCCAAGGGGGCGGAGAAAGTTTACCCCGGCCGCTTCGGGCTGAGCCGCATCGTCTACGAAGAGCGCTTCGGCGAGGCGTGGGAAGGCAACGATGAAGTATGAACGATGAACGATGAACTGAAGGCAAAATGGTTTTAACTTCATCGTTCATCATTCCGCGTTCATAGTTTGTTTTCGGAGTTGAGTTATGACGGAGTTGCCAGAGTCGCGTTTCGGGGGCGTGGTCGATCACGTCGCGGTGCGCTGCGAAGATTTGCGGCGCGACGTGGGCGAGTACGAGCGCATCGGCTTCAAGCTCGAAACGCTCTACGAGGACTGGGCGATGATGCGCGACGCGCGCGGCTTCGGGCTCGCGCTTTTGCCGCCGGGCTCGAAGCACCCGCCGCACTTGGGGATGCGCGTCGAGTCGCGCGAGGAGTTGGAAGAGTACGCGCGCAGGGAGGGGCGACCCGTCCGGGAGCACCGCGACCGCACGGTCTCGTTCTACACGAAGGGCGTCGGCGGGCAGACGGTCGAAGTGATCTACTACCCGCCGGACTACGGCGAAAAAAAACAGCCTGAAGTCTAGAGCCTGAAGTCTGGAGCATGAGACTTTCGTCTTCGACTCTGGACTCCAGACTCCGGACTCACGACTCATTCATATGGTTCTACTTTTTCTCGAATCCGTCGGCACGACCGAGCTGCTGCTGATCCTGGTCGTCGCCCTGATGATCTTCGGACCGCGCAAGCTGCCCGAGCTGAGCCGCTCGCTCGGCAAGGGCTTGGGCGAGTTCAAGCGCGCGTCGGACGAGTTCAAGCGCACGTGGGAGCGCGAGGTGAACCTCGACAGCTACGAGCGCGAGCGGCGGATCGGCGAGGCGATCCGCCCGCCCGACGAGGCGCGCGCCGCCGCTGTAGACCCTTTGGAGGGGAGCATGATTGCCGCGCCGCCCGCCGCGGCGGACTCGGCCGGAGACCCGCAGGTGATCGCGCGCGGCGGCGGGGTTTACGCGGACGCGCACGCGCAGTCGCCCGCGGACGTTGCGGCTGACGGCGCGGACGCCTCCGCCGCGCCCGCGCCGCAGTCGCCGCACAAGACGGACTGGCTCTAAAGTCTGACAGCCGCACACCGGATGGCATCGACATTTTTAGAGGACGGCGAGGACGGGGAGGGGCGCGAGCCGCTGCGCGGCGCCCAGATGTCGTTCCTCGAACACCTCGACGAGCTGCGCGGCCGCCTCATCCGCTCCGCGCTCTTCGTCATCGTCGCCTTCTTCGCCTGCTGGTTCGTCCACGACAACATCTTCAACTTCCTGGCGCTGCCCGTCCGCCGCGCCCTCGCCGACGCGCAGCGACGGCAACTCCCGCTCGGCGGCTTGACCGGGCAGGAAGCCGTGCAGCCCTTGAGCGCGGCGAAGGAGAACGACGGGGGGCGCTACGTCTTCGCGGAGACGACGAAGCTCGGCACGAGCGTCATCCCGGCGGGCACCTCCGTGATGGCGAAGGTCGCGCGCGACGCCGAGGGGCAGCTCGGTCTCTTCACGGACGAGCCGCTGTTCGCGGGCAACACCATCATCCCGAAGGGCGTGCGCCTGCCCTTCGACGTCGGCGCGCGACCCGACGCCCTGCCGGGCATCGACGACCGCCTCATCGTCAACACGGCGACCGAGCCGTTCTCGCTCTACGTCAAGGTCTCGCTCTACGCGGCCGTCTGCCTCTCGCTCCCGTTCCTGCTCTGGCAGATCTGGGCGTTCGTCTCGCCCGGCCTCTACCCGCACGAGCGCGGCTACGCCGTCCCCTTCATCCTGCTCTCCACGATCGCCTTCGCCGCGGGCGCGGCGTTCGCCTACTACGTCATCTTCCCGCCGGCGGCTGCCTACCTGCTCGGACTCGGGCAGGACTTCCGGCTGCTCTTGAAGGCCGACGACTACTTCGACTTCATCATCCTCGTCATGCTCGGCATGGGTCTGGTCTTCCAGATGCCCGCGGTCACTTACGTGCTGGCGCGCATCGGCATCGTCACGCCCGGTTATCTCG
>JAIVJC010000042.1 GCA_020200235.1 Acidobacteriota bacterium
CCCCTAACCCCTAACCCCCGGCTTTCAGCCGTTTGCGGTCGATCTTGCCGCGGTCGTTTTTGGGGAGCGAGGGGACGAACTCGATCCAGCGCGGGTACTTGTAGGGGGCGAGGGTCGATTTGACGAACTCTTTGAGCGCGGCGGCGAGCGCGTCGCCCGCGTCGAAGCCCTCGCGCGCGACGACGAAGGCTTTGGGCTTGACGAGGCGATCGCCCGCGTCGTGACCGACGACGGCGCACTCCACGACCGCCTCGTGCTGCATCAGGCAGCTCTCGATCTCCGTGGGCGAGACGTAGATGCCGGAGACCTTGAGCATGTCGTCCGTGCGCCCGTG
Source organism: Acidobacteriota bacterium (assembly GCA_020200235.1). Taxonomy (GTDB): domain Bacteria; phylum Acidobacteriota; class Blastocatellia; order Pyrinomonadales; family Pyrinomonadaceae; genus JAIVGV01. The sequence continues at coordinate 335 of JAIVJC010000042.1, forward strand.
ATACCAGAAGTAGCCCTCGCCGTCCACGTGAAACTGATCGCCCGTCGTGCACCAGTCGCCCGCGAAAGTCTCTTTGGATTTCTCGTGCGCGCGCCAGTAGCAGAGCGCCGCCGAGTCGCCTTTAACCCTCAACGTGCCCATCTCGCCCGCGGGGAGTTCGCGCCCATCGGCATCGACGACGCGCGCCTCGTAGCCCTCGACGACGCGACCGAGGCTCCCCGGTTTCACGTCGCCGGGGCGGTTCGTGATGTAGATGTGGAACATCTCCGCCGAGCCGATGCCGTCGAGGATTTCGACGCCGCAGGTCTTCACCCAGCGCTCGTACAACTCGACCGGCAGAGCTTCGCCCGCCGAGAGGCAGCAGCGCAGGGAAGATAAATCCCTCCCCGCCGCGCCTTCGAGGTTGAGCATCGAGTTGATCATCGTCGGCACGCTCGTCAGGATTGTCGGGCGGTAGCGGTCGATCATCTCGAAGATTTTTTCGGGCGTCGAGCGCTCCGGGAAGAGCGCGGTCGCGCCGCCGACCGAGAAGGGGAACAAAAGGTTCGTGCCCGTCGCGTAGCCGAAGAAGAGTTTGGGGACGGAGACCGTGACGTCGCCTTCGCCCACGCCGAGCACGCGCTTGGCGTAGCACTCGGTGTTGTAGGGCAGATCGTGCTGGAGGTGGACAGCCGCCTTCGGGTGCCCGGTCGAGCCAGAGGTGAAGAGCCAGATGGCGAGGTCGTCGCGGCTCGTGTCCGCGCGCGCGCACTCGTCCGCCATCGCGCCCGTCACTTCCGCGAACGACTCGAACTCGCCCCGCTCGCCGCCCACCACCAGAACTTTCCTGAGATACTTCGCGGCGCGCGCGACTTGCGTGAAACTTTCGAGCAGCGACTCGTGGATGACGGCGACGGGCGCGCGCGTGTAGTCGAGGTAGTATTCGTAGTCGGCGGCGGGCAGCAGAGGGTTGACCATCGCGATGACTGCGCCGACGCGTGCCGCGCCGAACCAAGCCCAGGCGAACTCCGGGCAGTCCGGCAAAACGATCAGCACGCGATCCTCGACCCGCACGCCCAGCTCGCGCAGCGCGTTCCCCGCGCGGTTCGAGCGTCGCACGGCGTCGCCGTAAGTGTGCCGCTCGTCGTGGAAGTAGAGGCAGACTTTTCCTTCGCGCCCCTCCTCCACGTTGTGGTAGAGGAAGTAGTCGCTCATGTTGAAGCGTTCGGGGAATTCGATCATTGCTTCGTAAATCGCGCATCGCGCATCGCGAATCGTGGACGGGGAAAACGCTTCTCATCCGTTCACGATTTACGATTCACGATTTACCGGTAAAGGGGCAGCCCGCGCCGCCGTGCTTGGTGTCGAGGTGGGTGCGCGCCTCCCAGAGTTCGGGGAAGAACTTCTGGTCGAGCGTGGTGCGCAGGTAGTTGACGCCCTCGCTGCCGCCCGTGCCGCGCTTCGTGCCGACCATGCGCTCGACCATGCGGACGTGGTGCGCGCGCCAGAGCTGGAAGTATTCGTCGTGCGCGATGAGTGCCTCGGAGAGCCGGAACTCTTCGGCGCGCTGCTCGAAGTGCGTCAGGACTTCGAGCGCGGCGCGCACGCGGCGGCCGTAGAGTTTCTGCCGCTCCTCCTTCGCAGCGGTCGCGTCGTCCGCGGGGGCGTCGAAGCCGCGGCGGCGCAGGTAGGCGAAGAAGGCTTCGCCGAGGCTCGGCGCGTCGTGGCGCGCGCGCAGGCGTTGGGACGCGAACTCGTCGTCGCGGAAGTTGTCGAGCACGCCCGCGTCCTTCAAGCCCGACGCGATCTCGATCTCCCTGAACTGCATCGACTGGAAGCCGCTCGCCGGGTTCAGCTCGTCGCGGAAGCCGAGGAAGCTCATCGGCGTCATCGTCTCCAGGATGTGAATCTGCTGGACGAGCACCTTCTCGATCTCGACCGTGCGCTCGACGGCGCGCGTCGCGGCGGGCGCCCGATCCTCGTCCGTAGCGAGGCGGGCGGCGTCGATCTCGTGGAGGATCTGCTTGAACCACAGCTCGTAGGTCTGGTGGATGGTGATGAAGAGCAGCTCGTCGTGGTGCGCCGGATCGGACAGGCACTCCTGCAACGCGATCAGCTCCGCCACGCGCAGGTACTTGTTGTATGAGAGCGGGGCTGAGTCGCCGTAGTCTTTGGTCATGTCGAAAAGTTAGACCGGCAAGTGTTAAGCGCTGCGGGCCGTTGTCGCGAACTTATTGCGACAGCAGCCCGCGCGCCTCCGGCTTCGTGAGAGCCCAGAGGGTGTAGATGCCGAGGGCGGTGCCGAGCGGGATGCTGAGCAGCCCGAGGCAGCCGAGGACGATGACGAGGATGCGCGACCAGGACTTGCGCTTGAGCAAACCCCAGCCGCCGATCAGGTTCGGGAGCGAGAGCGCGCCGACGAGCACGGCGACGAAGAAGCCGATGCCCGAGAAGAGTGCCGCCGACTCCGCGTCGCGCGAGAGCAGCCCGCCGCCGACCGCGGCGATGAGCACGACGGCCGCGCCCAGCAGCCCGAGCGCGCCGAAGGCGATGTAGAGCCAGCCCAGGATGTCGATGTGTTGTTTCATGTCTTTACCTCAGGGGAAAGAGTGATGAGTAATGAGTGATGAGTAATGAGTTAAAGACGAACGCTTGTTTTCGATCCCGCTCTTCCTCATCACTCATCACTCATCACTCATCACTCATCACTCATCACTCATCACTCATCACTCATCACTCATCACTCATCACTTTCTTAGAACGCCGCGCCCGCAGCCTCGTGCGCGGCGTAGGCGCGCGTCTCGACGATCTCGCGCATCGTGTTGACGGCGAGATCGAGTTCTTCGTCCTTCGTGTAGAAGTGCGGCGAGAGTCGGATGCCCGCGCCCGGTCGGTAGTCGCAGACGATCTCGCGCCGGACGAGCTCTTTCGTCACGGCGGCGGCTTGCTCGACGGCGACCGTTCGCGCGCGGCGTAGAGACCGGGCACGTTGGGCGAGCCGTGGAGGAAGCGCGCGATCCCTTTCGCGTAACTGATCGGCGGCAACTCGAAGGCGAACGGCGACTCGTGCGCCATCCAGCCCGTCACCTTCGGCTCAAGTTTTTCGTGCAGGCGCGGGTGGACGTAGAGGTAGCCCGCGCCGGGTCCGCCGCAGAGCCACTTGACGGAGCCGCCCGTGCAGAAATCTACGTCCAGGTCGGTGACGGAGAAGGGGACGGTGCCCGCCGACTGGTAAGTGTCTAAGACGACCAGCGCGCCGACCTCGTGCGCGCGCTCCGTGATGGCGCGCGCGTCCTGCAAAAAAGCGCTCTTAAATAAAACGTGCGAGACGGGAACCAGCAGCGTCTCCTCGTCTATCGCCGCGAGGAACTTGTCGAGCGGGACGGTCATCCCGTCGTCCGAGGGTACGCGCTCGATCCGGAATCGACCGTCGCGCGCGTGCGCCTCGTAGGCGTACATGACGGAGGGGAATTCGAGATCGGAGTAGACGATCTTGTTGCGCCGCCCTTCGGGCTCGAAGCAGGAGAGGATGAGCGACTGGCAGACCGAGACGTTCTGGTGCATCACGATCGTGCCCGCGGGCGCGCCGATGATCTTCGCGACCTCGTCGCCGACCGTGAGCGGCATCTCCCACCACCCCTCAGCCCACGCCCTCACGCCGCGCGCCGCCCACACGTCGGCGTACTCGCGCAGAGAGTCGTAAGCGCCGCGCGGCATCGCGCCGAGGCTGTGCGAGATGAGGTAGGTGCAGCTTTCGACTATGGGAAACTCGGCGCGCCACCTGAGCAGTTCGTCGGTCAAAAAATTGTCCCCTCCCGTGGCAGAGACAATATGCAATTTCCGATCAGTTTTCAAACTGCTGCGGTCGCCGATACCGGATCGGCAAGGGATGAGGTAGCAGGACTCACCGCGGAGGCGCAGAGGAGGCGCAGAGCTAACGCAGAGGGTTGAATGCTTCCCTCTGCGCCTCCTCTGCGCCTCCGCGGTGACTGTTAAGCGATCACTCCCTGCCGACGCCGCGGCGATCACGAAGCCGACGGAGAAGTCACCGCCGGGGTCTGCGCGCCCGCCGCGGCGGTCGGCGCTTCGACGGTGAACTGCGTCATGTCTACAATCGAGTCCAGAAGTTTTTCCTCTCTCCAGTAGGGTTCGAGGTGCTTGAGGCATTGCAGGAAATCACCGTCCCTGAGCCAGACTTGCCACGGCAGCTTCGACCAATGCGAGGGCGAGTCCTCGGCAAGTAGTCGCACCTTTTTTAACTCGGCGACGTAATCGTCTCTCGCGGAGCCGCGCAACCCGACCCGCCCCCGGTCGTCGATGGTGAGCTTATGGGTGATGTCGCGCAGGTTGAGGAGCAGTTCGCCGTCGCCGCTTGATGCCGACAGCGTTTTCAGAATCTCGGGCCACTGCATGTACCAGGCGACCCACACCGCCAGCCGCTTCGGCGTCAGACCGAAGTCGCCCTCCTCGCGAAGCAGCCCGCGTTCGTCCGCGATGTAAACCTGCAACCGGAACAGGTTGATGAAGCGTTTCACCTGCCGCGGGTTCTCTTTTAGCAGGCGGGACGCAAACACCACAGCCTGCTTGATGTCTTCACGGGCGAAGCTGCCGCGATCCGCCTTCGGCAGCTCGGAGGCGGGCGACGTGGTGCGTGCGGGCGGGGCGTCGGCGGGAAGAGCACCGGGCTGAGTCTGCTGCGCGGGCGGAGGGGGTGGAGACTCGGGGAGTGTGAAGACGGGCGGGGTGAGCGCCGGGGGTGTCGTCTGCGGTTGCGGTTCGGCGATTGAGGTCACGAGGGCGTCGATGTAATCCTTGTTCGGTCGCGGCACGTTGAAGGGTATCTGGACGATCTTGTCGAGGAACAGGCTGCCGGGCGAGAGCACGTCGGGAGCGTCGCGGCGCATCCGCTCGGTCAGCTCTTTGTATTTGACTTCGATGCTCGTCGCCACCGCCGCCACGTCCATTCCGAGGACGAAGACGCACCCGACGCTGTCGAGGAAGAGGTTGATGGCTTCGATGATGCTCGCCGCCTGGAGGGGGCTGCAACGGTCGAGATCGTCGATGAAGATGACGAGCTTGCGTGGCTGCCAGAAGAACGAGCGGCGGATCGCCACCTCCACGATGCGCCCGAAGTCCTCCTCGAAAGTCCCGATGAAGCCGACCTTCCCCTCGTAGTCGGGCTGATCGACCAGTTCGCCGACGGGCAGTCGGAAAGGATTCTCGATCTCCCTCCACGCCTTCCACGCGGCGACCAGCGCGGGCGCGAGCCATGCCCAGTTGGCGGGCAGCACGAAATAGCGCGCGTACTGCGCCTTGAGCAACTCGTAGGACTGCCGGTAGGCGACGGCGGCTGCGGCGAGCGCGAGCGGGAGTAACAACTTGCGCGCGAGGTGATGGAGAGTTTGCAGCTTGTCGGTGCGCTTGTAGGTGAGTCGGGCGAGGAAAAAGAGGCGCGTGAAAAAGCCGTATTTCGTCCTGAGCTGTTCGAGCATGGCGAGCGCCAGCGCCGCCCAGACCTGTTCCTGCTGGTTGAACTTCCAGGCGTTGAACCAGACGGTCGGGTACGCGAGCGGCTTCATCTTCAGACGCAGTGCCGCCGCCCGCGCCCAGCGCCGCGTCTTCTCCGTCACCGCCGCGCGATACTTTTCGAGCCGCTCGGGCGAGAGCGCGCCCGGCGGCTGGGATCGGAGCTGCGCGGCGATCGAGGGCTCGACGTGGCGACCGAGGAGTTCTTCGAAGTTCTCGTCGGTCACTTCCTCGGCGGGCGCGAAGGCGAGCCCGAGCCGGATGAACTCGGCGTCCCAGTGCTCGCTCCAGGCGAGGAGGCGACCGCAGAGTGAGAGGGCGGTGCCGCGAGCCCAGCGCCACAGCCAGCCGAGCTTGACGCGCCACAGCCCCGGCGGTGGCGGCGATTCGAGCTGGCGTCCGAGCATCCGCATCATGGACGACTTGCCGGAGCCCCACTGGCCGTTGATGCTGATGGTGAGCGGGGTGGTCGTGTCCTGCGAGACGATGAACTCGCGGAGCGCGAAGACGTAGTCGCGGAAGCCCAGCGTGTCCTGCGTCACGTCGTCCTGCGGCTTGTCGTTGATCGCGTTGCGCGCGCTCGCGTCCTCCGCCAAGCCCTCTTTGACGACGACGACCGGCGCGCTGACCTCAACCTTCGGCGGTGGAGCTTCCGCGTCCGGGCTCGCGCTCACGACGGCGGGGGGATCGTCGCCGTGTGCGCCGCCGGCATCGGCGGGCGCGCTCGCGATAGTCGCCGCGCCCGACGCGCGCTCACCATCGCCGCCAGCCGCATCACCGCTTCCCGCCCGTTCATCACTCCCAGCCCACTCCGCCAACACGCGAGAGAACGGCTTTTGATCCCTTTTGACACGACTCCGCGGTCTGACTTTTATATCCAACTCACTCGCTCTATGATGCAGCGCCCTTACAAGCTGCTGATAGCCATCGTCACTGAACAGATCAACGCGGGCGAGACTGTCGATCCTTATCGGCACGGGGCATTCTTCCAGCCTAACCGGAATTAAATAGACTGCCCGCTCCACGCCGAAGTGAATTTCCTGCCTGACGGATTGTGACTCGAGAGAATGTCTTGAGATGCAGACTATGATAACGTCCGCACTTTCGAGAGCGCGCGGAATTTCTTTATTGAAGTCTGCCCCGGCAAGTATGTCCGCATACATCCACGGCTCGAAGCCCTCATCCTTTAAAAGCTCATACAGTTCGCGGACGACCATGCCGTCACGGCTAGAGTAAGAAAGGAAAACGCGCAGGCGCCTGTCATTTGAAGTGGTCTTCGATGATTCTGAAGCCGCAGCGGGCATGGGTTGGTTACTCTCCTTGAATGTGAGACCCGCGTTAACTGGCGGGGCGCGGGGCGGGGTTGTCAAAAACGAGTCCGATGCTCTTGTATGTCACGAGTTACCGCAAGCGCGCTGGCCCGCGCGCGATGAAGCGGCGCGCGCTCTACTCTTCCAACCCTTGCGCGTCGGCGCGACGACGTTAGAGCAACGCACGTGGGTCCCCGCGATGGTTCCGTGGCGCGCGACCGACGACGGCTTCGTCACGAGAGAGAACCTCGATTGGTACGCGCGCTTCGCCGAGGGGCGGCCCGGCGCGATCGTGGTCGAGGCGACGGGCGTGCGCGACATCCCTTCGGGACCGCTGCTGCGCATCGGTCACGACCGCTTCGTCCCGGGCTTGCGCGAGCTGGTCGCGGCGGTGCGGCGCGCGAGCGGCGGGCGCACGCGACTCTTCATACAGATCATCGACTTCCTCTCCGTCAAGCGCCGCCCCGAAAAATCGAAATACTTCGCGCGCTTCCTCAACCTCGAAGACCGGCACCGCCGCGCGTTAGCCTCTGCGACCCGCGACGAAAGCTGGACGAAAGCGGGCGACGCGAGCGTGCGCTCGTTCCTCGCCGAAGCCGCGGACGAGTTGATCGAGAAAGTTTTGGACGCGCGCGAGCTGGAAACATTGCAGAAGGGCTACCGCGAGCGCGTGACCGACACGCACCTCGCGCACGTCGAGGAACTCCCGCGCGTGCTGCCCCGCATCTTCGCCGACGCCGCGCGGCGCGCGCGCGAGGCGGGCTTCGACGGGGTGGAGCTGCACTACGCGCACGCCTACACGATGGCTTCGTTCCTCTCCGCCCTGAACGACCGCGCGGACGGCTACGGCGGCACGAGAGAGATGCGCGTGAGGCTCCCGCTCGAAGTTTTCGCGGCGGTGCGCGCGGCGGTCGGCGCGGACTACACGCAGCCGAAGGTCGGCGCGGCCGTTTACCCCTACACGGGCGAGAGCGGCTACGAGTGCATGCCGACGGTGCTCTCGGACGCGCGCGGTCCCTTCGGTCGCAGCCTCCCTCTGGTCGCCGCCATCAAGCGCGCCGTCAACGACGAGGGCTTCGCCACGCCCGTCGTCGCCGCGGGCGGCATCTCGACGTTCGATCAGGCGGAGGGGGTCTTGCGGCGCGGCGAGGCGGACATCGTCGGCGCGGCGCGGCAGTCGCTCGCCGACCCCGACTGGTTCCTGAAAGTGAAGCTCGGTCGCGGGGGAGAAGTGCGCCGCTGCACCTACACGAACTACTGCGAGGCGCTCGATCAGGCGCACAAGCAGGTGACGTGCAAGCTCTGGGATCGCGCCGCGCTCGACGAGCCCGGCGTCGAGCGAAGCTCCGACGGTCGCCGCCGCCTGCTGCCACCGAAGTGGGAAGGGAAGTGAAAACGATGAAGTAGGAACGATGAACGATGAATGAAAGCGGCTGTCTTTCAGTTCATCGTTCATCGTTCCTACTTCATCGTTTCCTTTGCTGCTTCATAAGCGGCGACGAACGCGGGGTCGCGTCGGCGCAGGCTCTCGTGGGTGATCCGCTTGCTGCGCGTCATCAGGCTGTAGGCGAAGGGCAGCGGCGCGAGGTGGACGTAGTCCCTCATGTTCTCGAACCAGACGAGGCTCTCGTAAGCCGCGCGCTGGTACTCCTCGATGACGGGCTTGCGCTCCCGCTCGAACTCCGCGAGCGCCGCGCGCATGTCCCGCCCCCGCCCGAAACACTTGTGAAGTGCGATTGAATCTTCGAGCGCGAGCTTCGTGCCCGACCCGATGGAGAAGTGCGCCGTGTGCAAGGCGTCTCCGAGCAGCACGACGTTCTCGAAACTCCAGCGGGCGTTCCTCACGAGCAGGAAGTTGATCCACTTCGAGTTGTTCGACAGCAGCTCGTGCCCTCCCAAGTCACTCGCGAAGACCCCGGCGAGGTACGAGCGCGCCTCCTCGTCCGACTTCGACGCGAAGCCGGCCGCCCCCCACGTCGCCGGATCGCACTCGACGATGAACGTGCTCGTTAGCGAGTCGAACTTGTAGGAGTGTGCGGCGAAGACCCCGTCGCCCGTCTCGCGGAAGGTAAGCGTGAGCCCGTGGAAGAGGCGGCGCGTGCCGAACCAGACGTACTTGTTCGAGCGCACGCTCAAATCGGGCTCGAAGCGGTCGCGGTAGCGCTCGCGCGCCCCGCTGTTGACGCCGTCCGCGCCGACCAGCAGATCGCAGTCGCGCAACGCGTCGACGCCGGCGACGTTCGTCTCGAAGCGCAGATCGACGCCGAGCTGTCGGCAGCGATCCTGCAGGATGTGCAGCAGCTTGATGCGCGCGATGCCGGAGAACTTGTTGCCGCGGATCGTGATCCGCTCGCCGCGATGCACCACGTCCACGTTGTCCCAGTTCGTGAAGGCGCGCGTGATCTCGTCGTGGCTCGGCTCGTCGCTGTCGCGCAGGTAGGAGAGCGTCTTGTCTGAGAAGACGACGCCCCAGCCGAAGGTCGAATCCTTCGCGTTGCGCTCGTAGACCGCGACCTCGTGCGAGGCGTCCGACTTCTTCATCAGGAGCGCGAAGTAGAGCCCGGCGGGCCCCGCGCCGATGACGTTGATTTTCATCAGACAGTCCGTGGTCAGTTGTCCGTGGTCAGTTGTTGGCGCTGTTCCGGCGTGAGCTTTCGATCCCGGCACCCAAACCCTCGGATCACAAGCGACGGACAACTGACCACGGACAACTGACAGTTTTATTCCTTCAACAACTCCCGCGCGATGATCAGTTTTTGAATCTCGGAGGTGCCTTCGTAGATGCGCAGGGCGCGCACGTCGCGGTAGAGGCGCTCGACGACCGAGCCGCGGACGAGCCCCGCGCCGCCGTGAATCTGGAGGGCGTCGTCGATGACGCGCTGCGCGGCTTCGGTGGCGTAGAGCTTCGCCTCGCTCGCCGCGCGCGTCAGGTCTGACTGGTGGAGCGTCTCGTCGCCCTCGCTCAGTTGCGCGTCGCGCAGGTGCGCCGCGTGGTAGACGAGCAGGCGCGCGGCGTCGAGCTCGGTCGCCATCTCGGCGAGCTTCGCCTGCGTGAGCTGGTAGGACGAGAGCGGCGCGCCGAACTGCCGGCGGCGCTTGGCGTGCGCGACCGCCTCGTCGAGCGCGCGCCGCGCCATGCCGCAGGCAGCCGCGCCGACCGACGGGCGGAAGACGTTCATCGTCCGCATCGCGAGGCGGTGCCCGTCGCCCTCGCCGCCGACACGATCCTCGGCGGGGACGCGCAGGTTCTTGAACTCGATCTCGCCGATGGGGTGCGCGCCCAGGAGCCGCGTGCGCTCGCGCAAGCTGAAGCCGGGCATCTTCGGGCTCACGACGAACGCCGACATCTCGGCGCGACCGTCGGCGCGCGTGCCCGTGCGCGCGAAGACCGTGTAGAAGTCCGCGACGCCCGCGTTAGAGATGAGGTGCTTGCGGCCGTCGAGGACGTAGGCGTCGCCGTCGAGCCGCGCCGTGGTCGTGATGGACGAAACGTCCGAGCCCGCTTCCGGCTCGGTGAGCGCGAAGGCGGCGACCGCCCTGCCCGCCGCGGCGCGCGCCACCCAGAACTCGCGCACGTGCTCGGGCGCGGCGAGGCTCACGGCGTAAGTGCCCAGGCCCTGCATGACGAAGGCGGCGTCGGCGAGCGCGGACGAGTAAGCCAGCTCCTCGCGCACGAGGCAGAGCGAGCGCACGTCGAGCCGCGCGTCAGGGCGCGAGCGGACGGCGAAGCGCAGCAGGTCAGCCTCGGCGAGCAGCGCGACGAGCGCGCGGAAGTCTTCGTCCGAGGCGCCCTCGGCTTGCGCGGCGTAGGGCTCGATCTCGCGCCAGACGAAGCTCGCCACGCTCGCCGCCAGCCGACGGTGCTCGTCGCCGAAAAACGGACTCTGTCCGATGAATCGATCCATGGCGAATAAGTCTGGAGTCTGAAGTCGAGAGTCTAGAGCCAAAACTCATTCCGACTGATGACTCTAGACTTCAGACTCCGGGCTTTCTCCCACCACTCCTTTGAATCGCGGCGCGCGCTTGGCGGCGAAGGCTTCGTAGGCTTCGCGGAAGTCGGGGTGCTGCATGCACAGGCTTTGCGCCTGCGCCTCCCATTCGAGCGCGGTGTCGAGCGAGACGTGCATCTCGCGGTTGAGCAGCTCCTTCGTCATGGCGAGCCCGAAGGCGGGACCCTGCGCGAGACGTTCTGCGAGCGCGCGCGTCTCTTCGGCGAGAGAGTCGGCGGCGACGACGCGGTTGTAGAGTCCGATCCGCTCGGCTTCGCGCGCGGTGATGAAATCGCCGGTGTAGAGCAGCTCGGTCGCCTTCGCGAGACCGACGAAGCGCGGGAGCAGGAACGCCGCGCCCATGTCGGCGCCCGAGAGGCCGACGCGGACGAACAGGAAAGCGATCTTCGCGTCCTCCGACGCGACTCTCAGATCGGCGGCGAGCGCGATGCACGCGCCCGCGCCCGCGACCGTCCCGTTCAGGGAAGCGACGACGGGCTTGCGCAAGAGCCGCATGTTGCGGATCAGCTCGCAGGTCAGCCGCGTAAATTCCAGATGACCGGAAACGTCGAGCGTCTGGAGGTCTGCGATGATGTCGCGCACGTCGCCGCCCGAGCAGAAGGCGCGCCCCGCGCCCGTGACGACGACGGCGCGCACCGAGTCGTCCGACTGCAACGCCGCGAAAGCACGGGTCAGCTCGCCGTAGACCTCGAACGTGAGCGCGTTCAGCCGCTCGGGTCGGTTCAGCGTGATCCACGCCACGCCCTCGCGCGCCTCGTAGAGAAAACTTTTCGGAGCAAACATAAATGCCGTGACAGGTAAACCGCGAGGTGTGACAGGAACGAACCGATTTTATCCTGTCACCCGTCACCTGTCACTTGTCACGGTAGTTCATTCGTCACGGCAGTACGGCGGTCGCCTCGATCTCGACCTTCGCGCCGTCTTCGAGCAGGCTCTTGACCTCGACGAGCGACATCGCCGGGAAGTGCCGCCCCATCAGCGCGCGCCAGCGCGTGCCGATCTCTGACGCCCTCGCGCTGTACTCGCGCTTGTCCGTGACGTAGACGGTGACGCGCGCGATCTGATCGGGCGCGCCGCCCGCCTCGCGGACTACGGCGACGACGTTTTCGAGCGCGCGCGCGAACTGCTCGACGAAATCATCACTGGTGAGTTTCTGATTCTCGTCCCAGCCGATCTGACCCGCGACGAAGAGCAGGCGCCCGCCCGCCTCCGCCAGCACGCCGTTGGCGTACCCGCGCGGGCGACCCAAGCGTTCGGGGTTGATGATCTTGAAAGGCATTGTCAGTGGTCAGTTGTCCGTGGTCAGTTGATCGGCGATTAATTGACCCGTTCGATTTCGGCGTCGAGACTGTAAAGAATGGGCCACGGACAACTGACCACTGACAACGGACAGCCTTTAGAAAAGCACCGAGCCGCCGTCCACGTTGATCGCCTGACCCGTGATGCCGCGCCCCTCTTCGGAGGCGAGGAGGAGCGCGACGGCGGCGACCTCTTCCGCGGTGACGAGCCGCCCCTGCGGCGACATGCGCTTGATCGCTTCGAGCGTTTCGGCGGCGGGGCGCCCCGTCTTGGCTTCGATGTTGGCAAGCGCGCGCGTCGTCATGTCCGTGTCCACGTAGCCGGGGCAGATGGCGTTGACGGTCACGCCCCTGGTCGCGACTTCGAGCGCGGCCGAGCGCGTCAAGCCCAGCACGCCGTGCTTCGACGCCGCGTAAGCCGCGATGTAGGGCGCGCCGGTCTTGCCCGCGATCGACGCGACGTTGATGACGCGACCCCAGCCGCGCTCGATCATCCGCGGGAGCGCGGCGCGCGTGCAGTAGAACGTGCCCGACAGGTTGACGGCGAGGTGGCGCTGCCACATCTCGTCGTCGGTCTTCGAGAGCGGCGCGCTCTCGGCTATCCCGGCGTTGTTGACGAGGATGTCGCACCCGCGCCCGAACTTTTCGGCGAGCCTCGCGAACGCGCGCCCGACCGACGCCGCGTCGGAAACGTCGCACGCCGCGTGCAGCGTCTCGACGCCGCACTCTTCTTCGATCTCTGAGGCGACGCGCTCGACCTCCGTCGCCGTGCGCGCGACGAGCGCGACAGCCGCGCCCTCGCGCGCGAACGCCAGCGCGATGGCGCGACCGATGCCGCGCCCGCCGCCGGTGATGAGTGCGATCTTGCCGTCGAGTTTTTTCATCGCTGCTTCGTCGCACCCGTCGAGCGGCGTTCGAGGAAGGCGCGGACTCGCGCGCGCGCGTCGCGAGACTCGAAGCACTGGAGCTGCGCCTCGGTCTCGTACTGGAGCATCCGGTCGAGGCTCGCGGCGTCGCTCATGTAGACGGCGTGCTTGGCGGCGGCGATAGCCTGCGGCGGGGCGTCGCGCAGTCGCTCGGCGAGCTTGCGCGTCTCGGCGGCGAGCTCGGCGTCGGCGTGGACGCGGTTGACGAGCCCGAGTTGGAAAGCGCGCTGCGCGTCTATCGCATCGCCGAGGAAGAACATCTCGCAGGCGAGGTTCGAGGGGAGCGCGCGCGGGATGAAATACGATCCGCCCCAGTCCGGGTGCAACCCGACTTTGACGAACGACTGGCTGAAGGTCGCCGACGCGGCGGCGACCCGCAGGTCGCACGCGAGCGCGAGGTTGAAGCCCGCGCCGTATGCCGCGCCGTTGACCGAAGCGATGACCGGCTTCGTCATCTGCCGCATCGCGTGGACGACGCGCCGCCCCGCGCCGAGCAGGCGCGCGAACTCGTCGGCGTCCTCCCTACGCATCAGCTCCGCCATGTACTCGACATCAGCGCCGGCGCAGAAGGCGCGGCCCGCGCCGGTGACGACCACGACTCTCACCTCCGCGTCGCTCCCCGCCTGCTCCAGCGCCTCCGCCAGGTCGCGGCGCATGTGACCGACGAAGGCGTTCAGCTTCTCGGGCCGGTTCAGCGTGACGGTCGCGATCCGGTCGGCGTATTCGAGCTTGACGTGTTCGTACATAAAAATGTCCGTGGTCAGTTGTCCGTCGTCAGTTGCAGAAACTGTTTAATCTCGGGCTTCGGGCTTGGGCACTCAGCCTGTGTATCACAAGCAACTGACAACTGACCACGGACAACTGACGTTATTTGCCTTTGAAGTTCGGCTTGCGCTTCTGCGCGTAGGCTTCGAGACCTTCGCGGGCGTCCTCGGATTGGAAGAGCTGTTGTTGCAGCTCGCGTTCGAGGGCGAGGGCCGACTCGAAGGGGATTTCCGCGCCGGACTGGACGCTGCGCTTGATGCGCCCGACGGCGCGCGCGGCTTTGTCGGGCGTGGTGAACTGCCGCGCGTAAGCCATGACCTGCTCCATGAACGACGCGGCGGAGTCGGCTTCGTAGAGTTGGTTGACGAGACCGAGCTCCCGCCCGCGCTCGAAGTCGAACAGCTCGCCCGTCGCCATCAGCTCGATGGCGCGCGACTTGCCGACGACGCGCAGCAGGCGCTGCGTGCCGCCCGTGCCCGGCAGCACCCCGAGCGAGACTTCCGGCAGCCCCATCTTGCCCGCACCTTTGCGCGCCACGCGCAGGTCGGCGGCCAACGCGACTTCGAGCCCGCCGCCCACGCAGTGGCCGTTAATCGCCGCGACGACGAGCTTCGGCGTCTGCTCCAGCCGCGACAGCGTCTCGTTGGCGTGGAGGCAGAAATAGTATTTGAACTCGGGCGTGACGCTGTTGAGCATCTGGATGTCGGCGCCCGCGCAGAAGAATTTTTCGCCCTGACCCGTGACGACGATGACGTGGACGCCCTCGTCCATGCGCGCGTTCAGGATCGCGCGGTCGAGCTGCAGCATCATCTCGTGGCTGTAGGTGTTGGCGGGCGGTGCGTTGAGCGTCAGGACGGCGACGCCGCCCTCGGCGTGGTACCGGACGAGATCATTTTTCGACTCGCCCTCGTTTTGAACTTTAGCTTCGGCTTCTGCCATGAGTGCTCCTTATGAAATTTATCGAACAGGGCTTTCGGCTCAGACCATTCTTCTCAACTTCACCCTCGCCCGCACGATCCTTCCGCCGCGCCGGAGCGTGAGTAGGTATTCTTGACCGTCTCGCCTGAACATGGCGCGAATCTCTTCGAGCGTGAGCGAGCGGGCGGGGCGCGAGTCGATCGCCGTAAGTATGTCGCCGCCGCGCACGCCCGCCTCGTCCGCCGGGCTGCCCTTGTCAACGTCGTCAATCAGGTAGGTCGAAAAGCGCGCGCCGTCGGCGACCAGCTCGATGCCGCTCATGTCCGCCTCGAACGGATCGGCGAGCGCGGCGTTCGGCTCGAAGATGAGACGGCGCCGCGAGAGATCGACGACGAGCTTGAAGCGGCGGAAGACTTCGCCGCCCATCAGCGCGTCATACTTGTCGCTCGCGTAGTCGCCCTTCGTCGCCTGGGAGAAGCGCGCGACGGGCTCGCGCAGCGTGAAGCCGCCTAAGCGCACCGCGCCGACGCGACCGAGAACTGCCGAGCCCGTGCCGCCGACGCCGCCTATGTTAATCCCCTTCGAGCGCGAGACGGAACTCAAAAGGTCGTGCTCACGGACGAAGGGCGTGTTGAAGAGCACCGCGCCGGTCGAGCCCGTGTCGATCTCGAACTTGCACGCGAGCGGCGCCCGCCCCTCGATCTCCACCTCGCCGCGCGCGAAGGGCAAGCCGTCGTCCTCGATGGTGACGGGGACGACCGAGCCCGCGCCGCGGTAGTGGTATGAAGCGGGATCGTGAAAGTTGACGACCCGTTTCGCGTAGTCGATCTCGACGACGAACCGTCCGATCACGTCGTTGCCGACGACGCCCCCTACGGGGCGACCGAAGGAGGCGGCGAAGGATTCGAGCGGCAGCGCGTAGAGCGTCAAATTATCCACGACCGCGCCGCCGAAACTTATCGACGCCGCGTCGAGCCGCGCGGCTGTCGCCTCGCCCGCCGCGCCCGTGCCGGTGACGCTGCCGCGCGTCTTCAGGCGCAGGCGACGAGCCGCCTTCGCGTCGATGACGGTCACGGACGCGCCCGTGTCGAAGATGAACCAGAGCGGCGCGGAGGCGTTGACGCGCCCGCGGATCAGGACGAGGTCGTTCGAGAGATCGAAGGGGACGCGGAGCGGGCTGCGACCGGAGGCGAAGCGGGCGGCGGGCGGCATCGCGCGCCGTCTCGCGGCGTCGCGCGTCTGCCCCGCGGCGGTCGTCGAGAGCGCGGCGGCGAGACAAATGATCGAGAGGGCGAATCTTTTCATCGTCGAACGTCGCGCGCCGGAAGGCGCGGAGGGGCGCGCGCGCGGTTACTTGTGCCGCAGGCGCGCGCCCGAGTCAACCGCGCGCCAGACGCTCGGTCGCCCGACCGCCGGGGCTGCGTGCGTGTGCGGGAGCGGATCGTCGCCCGCGCCGGGCAGGAAGCCGGAGAGGAAGAGGCGCGTGAAGCTCTCGACGAGCTCCGAGACGGGGAGCTTACCGTGTGGGTCGTACCAGTTGTAAATCCAGTTCATCATGCCGAAGAGGGCGTAGGTCGCGACGGTGAGGTCGAGCTTCCTGCGCGTGCCGCCCCGTTGCGCCTGGACTTCGCCGAGGATGCGGCGCACCGTGCGCGTGTACTGCTGCTTCTTACCCGACACCCGCTCGTACATCTCGCCCGCGAGCGACTCCGCCTCGTGCGAGAGCACCTTCATCTCCGCCATGTTCGCCGCGAAGAACGAGAGGTGGTTCTCGACGACGAGCCGGAAGCGCCCGACCGGATCAGTTGTCTCTTTCAGGCGCGCTTCGAGTCGCGCGAGGACGTGCCCGAAGCAGTTGTCCTGGATGAGGAAGAGCAGCTCGTCCTTCGACTTGCAGTAGTAGTAGAGACCGGCGAGGCTCACCTTCGTGGCGCGCGCGATGTCGCGCATCGAGGTCGAATGAAAACCCTTCTCGGCGAAGACGCGCGCCGCGGTGCGCAGGATGAACTCCAGCTTCTGATCGTAGCGCGTGAAATCTTCCGATTGCGGATTGCGGATTGCGGATTGCGGATTCTCCTGCAATGAGCGCGTGGTGGTTCGTTGCTGGCTCATACTTGGTTGAGGCGGCAGCCTTCTTTAATCCGCAATCCGAATTCCGCAATCCGCAATCGTTAAAGCCTGACGTACTCGAACTCGAACGGCAGCCCCTTGATGCCTTGCGCGGGCGGGGCGATCCAGTTGGCGATCTTGCCGGGCTCGGTGACGGGGTGCATGAGGCTGCGGACGTACTCGCGATCCTCGATCGTCGGCAGCCACCCGGCGCGGCGTTGCTCGAACTCTTCCGGCGCGATCATGTCGCCCCGCACGTCGAAGCTGTGACCGGCGTACTCGCCGACGTGGCGGTGGAAGCGCGTGGAGGGAAGATATAAACGCTCCTCGACGCCCGCGTCCGCGAGGTACTTGTTCCAGCGCGTCATCGCGCGCTCGCAGTCGCGGACGTACTCGCCGCGCAAGACCTCGTTCAGGGCGTTGCGCATCGGGACCTCGCGCTGGGCGAGTCTGCCGTCTTCGACGACTGTGAGGTTGAACACGTCGTCGCGGACCAAGTGCTCGGTGTACTGATCGGCTTCCTTGTAGCGCCCCTTGAGACCGGCGGCGAAGAAGTCTGCGGAGTTGCTGCTCAGCTCGCCGCCGAAGAGATCGAGCGAGTAGGAGAACCAGAAGTTGATGTGCTTCTGGAGGATGTCGAGCGGGATGCCGCCTAAGCTTCGCACGTCGCCGTCTTCCGACGCCTTCATCATCTCACCCGTGCGCTTGACGATGCGCCCCACGCCGGTCTCGCCGACGAAGAGGTGGTGCGCCTCTTCCGTGAGCATGAACTGGCAGGTGCGCGCGAGCGGCTCGAACCCGCTCTCGGCGAGCGCCGCGAGCTGGTACTTGCCGTCGCGGTCGGTGAACATCGTGAAGCAGTAGAAGTTGAGCCAGTCGTCGCAGGGCTGGTTGAAGGCTTCGAGGATTCTGGGCTTGTCGGGGTTCCCCGAACGACGTTCGAGCAACGCCTCGGCTTCCTCGCGCCCGTCTCTGCCGAAATACTTGTGGAGCAGGTAGACCATCGCCCAGAGGTGGCGACCCTCTTCGACGTTCACCTGAAAAAGATTCCTCAGATCGTACAGCGAAGGGCAGGTCTTGCCCAGCTCGCGCTGCTGCTCGACTGAGGCGGGCTCGGTGTCGCCCTGCGTGACGATGATGCGGCGCAAGGAGTTGCGGAACTCGCCGGGCACCTCCTGGTAGACGGGCTGGCCGTAGTTGTCGCCGAAGCCGACGGTCGCGCCCGGCGCGGCGGGCTTCAAAAAGATGCCCCAGCGGTAGTCGGGCATCTTCACGTAGTCGAAGTTCGCCCAGCCGTCCGGCTGGACGCTGACCGCCGTGCGCAGGTAAACGTCCTTCTCCTGAAAGCCGTCGGGACCCATCTCGCGCCACCAGTCGAGGTAGTTCGGCAGCCACTGCTCCAGCGCGCGCTGGAGCCGCTTGTCTTCCGACAGGTTCACGTTGTTCGGGATGCGTTCGTAAAGTTGCGCGCTCATGATGTCCTCTTGATGTTTAAGTCCGCTTGTAATCGAACTCGGCTTTCGTCGGCTTGCCGTAGTTCGTCAGGGCGCCGTGCTCGCCGACGGCGTTGGGGCGCTGGAAAATCCAGTTCTGCCAGGCGGTGAGCCGCCCGTAGATTTTCGTGTCCATCGTCTCGGGCCCGGCGAAGCGCAAGGATGCCTCCATGCCGGTCAGCGCGTCGGGCGAGAGCGACGTGCGCTCCTCGATGGCGACCCGCAGCTCGTCCTCGTAGTCGAGATCGTCTGGCGCGAAGGTGATTAAGCCCGCCGCCTCGGCTGACTCGGTGTCGAAGCGACCCTCGCGGTCGAGGAGACCCTGCGCCTTCTCCGGCTCGGCGAGGAAGCGCGACTGGAGGCGCGTCAGACCGTTCGACATCGGGAGCGCGCCCGCGTTGAAGTCGTCGAGCGCGATCTCCACTGACTCGTCCGTAGAGTTGAGCATGAAGCTGCGGTCGGCGGCGAGCGCCAGCTCGAAGAGGCTGCCCGCGAAACAACTGCCGGGCTCGACCAGCGCGAAGAAACTCTTGGCGGTGAGATCGAGCCGGCGCATCACGCGCGCCATGTAAAGCACGATCTCGCGCACGAGCCAGTGGTCACGGTTCGCGGATAAAGTTTTATCTACGGCGAGAACCGCGTCGATGTCGCCCTCTGTGCGCAGGCAGACGAGACCGATTTCGAGGTGGTTGACTCTCAGGTGCAGCAGCGCGTCGTCGAGTTCGCGGAAGGCTTTGAGCGCCCAGTAAGAGTCGCCGAGCTTCACGATCTCTTCCGCCGCGCGGCGACGCCTTCGTCGAAGCGGCTCGTCGGGAAGCCGCCGTCGATCAAGCCCCACTCCTCGGCGCGCTTCGTCTTCAAGCCCTCGGCGAGCGTGGAGAACACGTCGGCGCGGTCGCGCCGGACTTTGCGCTTATCGACGAGCCTGGTTAAGCCGCCCGTGCCCGGCAGCACGCCGAGCAGCGGGACTTCCGGTAGCGAGACGGCGGAGTTGCCGTCGTCGACCAGGTAGATTTCGTCGCAGGCGATGGCGAGCTCGTAGCCGCCGCCCGACGCCGTGCCGTTCAGGGCGGCGACGTAGCGCTGACCCGAATGTAGGGAAGCGTCCTCGATGGCGCAGCGCGTCTCGTTGGTGAACTTGCAGAAGTTGACCTTGAAGGCGTGGCTGGATGTGCCGAGCATGTAGATGTTAGCGCCCGCGCAGAAGATGCGCGGCTTCAGACTCTTGACGACGACACAGCGCACCTCGGGGTGCTCGAAGCGCAGGCGCTGCACGGCGTCGGCGAGCTCGATGTCCACGCCGAGGTCGTAGGAGTTGAGCTTGAGCTTGTAGCCCTCGGCTAAGGTCTCGTCCTCCTGCACGTCCATCGAGAGCGTGGCGACCGCGCCGTCGATCCCCAGCCTCCAGTGTTTGTAACGCTCCGGCGATGTCTCGAAGTTAATCATCAGTTGTCACGACCCCGCTCCCGACCCCCGGACGCACGCGCGCGCCGACCAGACTCTCGCCCCCGAAAGGCGACTCGCGCACCCGGAATAGTTTTTCGAACGCTCGTTCGAAAAAGAATAATATCCGTCCGCCGCCCGTCGGTCAAGCGGGGCGGGGCGTCTGGTTGGTGGCTCAGTTCGCTCTTGTGTGTGGGTGAGGGTGGAGGTCGCGCTTGACAGCCGCGGCGCGGGGCGCGTAGCGTCTGGGGACTCGGAAGAGGCGCGGAGGCGCACCCGTTCTGGTGAGCGGCGCGGTCTTCAAAACCGTCTGTGGGTTCGCGAGAGCGCACCTGGGTGGGTTCGATTCCCACACGCCTCCGCCAACGCCATTTTAGATTGCGGATTTCGGATTGCGGATTAGACCTCACGTCTTTTAATCCGCAATCCGAAATCCTCATTCCGCAATCATCATGAGAGACTGGATCGCACTGAACATGACGCCGGGCGTCGGACCGCGCGCGGCGGCGCGGCTGCTCGAAAGGTTCGGCTCTGCCGAGGGGGTGTACGCGGCGCTGCGCGCCGAACTGGAACGCCTGCGCCTGAAGCCCGAGGCGGTCGAGAGCATCGTGCTGCGCGACCGGCACGAGGACGCGGAGCGAGAGCTGTTGCGCGTGCGCGAGGCGGGCGCGGACGTGCTCGTCTTAGACGACGGGACGTACCCCGCGCTCCTGCGCGAGATCGCCGACCCGCCGATCACGCTCTACGTGAAGGGCGACTGGGCGGCGTGCTTCGACTCCCCCTGCGTCGCCGTCGTCGGCTCGCGCCGCGCCTCGACCTACGGGCAGAACGTCGCCGTGATGCTCGCGCGCGATCTCGCGAGCCGAGGAGTCTGCGTCGTCTCGGGTCTCGCACGCGGCATCGACGCGGCGGCTCACCGCGGCGCGCTCGAAGCGGGCGGGAGGACGGTCGCCGTGCTCGGCACGGGCGTCGACGAGGTCTACCCGCGCGATCATAAAAAGCTCGCCGAAGAGATCGTCGCGAAGGGCGGCGCGCTCGTCTCGCAGTTCCCGCTGGGCACGCCGCCGATCCCTGAAAACTTTCCTTACCGCAACCGCATCATCAGCGGCTTGAGCCTCGGCACGATGCTGGTGGAAGCGGCGGAGAACAGCGGCTCGCTCATCACGGCGCGGCTCGCGCTCGAGCAGTCGAGAGAAGTCTTCGCCGTGCCGGGCAACATCACCTCGCGCAACTCCTTCGGCACGAACTACCTGATCAAGGGCGCGGGCGCGAAGCTCGTCCAGCAGTGGCAGGACGTCGTCGCCGAGTTGCCGCCCGAGATCGCGGCGCGGCTGCTGCCGCCGGAGCCGAAGAAGAAGGGCAGGCGCGCGGGCGTCGATCAGACGCCGCCCGATCTGTCGGAGCGCGAGCGCGCGGTCTTCAGGCTGCTCTCGACGGACGAGCCCGCGCACATCGACGCGCTCTCGGAGGCGACCGGGGCGGGCGTGGCGGAGTTGACGGGCACGCTGCTTAGTCTCGAAATGCGCGAGCTGATCAGGCAGCTCCCCGGCAAGTGTTTCGTCAGAAAACTCTGAGTCTGTTTTGCCGATCGCGGCGAGGGGGCGATTTGACGTGGGCGCCGGGGCGGAGCAAAATGCGCGAGCCTGACGGGCGCGCTCCGGTCGCCGCGTGAGATTGTCGTGACGGGGCGCGAGATATTCGTGCGGTAATGGGCGGCTCGCGAGCCAGCCGGAAGCCCCTTTTCCGCATCTAAACGGGTGACCCGAGGGGGAATTCAGGACTCGTGCGGGTGTTCGGCTGAACACCCCGTTTGCTGTTAGAAGGGAATACGGATGGTGATGAATCTGGTCGTGGTCGAGTCGCCCGCGAAGGCGAAGACCATCGAGAAATACTTGGGACCCGGCTACCGCGTGCTCGCCTCGATAGGTCACATCAAAGACCTGCCGTCGAAGGGGCTCGGCGTCGACGTGGAGAATAACTTCGCGCCGACCTACGAGGTCATCCCGGACACGAAGAAGCGCAACAACAAAAAGATCGTGGCGGCGCTGAAGGCCGCGGCGAAGGAGGCGGACGCCATCTACCTCGCCGCCGACCCCGACCGCGAGGGCGAGGCTATCTGCCAGCACCTCGCGGAAGAGATCGTGCCGAAGCGGCCGAAGAAGCCGACCTTCCGCGTGATGTTCAACGAGATCACGAAGCGCGCCGTCAAGGAGGCGTTCAACGAGCCCAGGCAGGTGAACGAGAACCTGGTGGACGCGCAGCAGGCGCGCAGGGTTCTGGACAGACTCGTCGGCTACAAGGTCTCGCCGCTTTTGTGTCGCACGGTCGGCGGGCGCTTGAGCGCCGGTCGCGTGCAGTCGGTCGCGCTCCGCATGGTCGTCGAGCGCGAGCGCGAGATCGAGGCTTTCGTCAAGACCGAGTACTGGACGGTGACGGCGAACCTCGCCGCGAAACTCCCGCCGGCGTTCGACGCGCGCCTCTACCGCGTCGGCGAGCAGACGGTGAAGACCGGCGCGTTCGATCAGGACGTGAAGAAGAACGAGATTCTGATCTCGAACGAGGAGCAGGCGCAGGGGATCGTCGCCGAAGCCGAGAAGGAAAACTTCGTCGTCTCCGAAGTGACGACGAAGGAGCGCCGCCGCAACCCCGTCCCGCCCTTCATCACGTCGAAGTTGCAGCAGGAGGCTTCGCGCAAGCTCGGCTTCCCCGTCAAGAAGACGATGATGCTCGCGCAGAAGCTCTACGAGGGCGTCGAGATGGGCGGCGAGGGCTCGGTCGGTCTCATCACCTACATGAGGACGGACTCGACGCGCGTCTCCGACGCCGCGCTCCAGGAGGTGCGCGACTTCATCGGCGCGCAGTTTGGCGCGCCCTACCTGCCGGAAAAGGCCGTCCACTACCGCTCGAAGAAGGACGCGCAGGACGCGCACGAGGCGATCCGCCCCACGGACGTCGCGCGCACGCCCGACGCCGTGGCGAAGTACCTGGGCAAAGACGAGCTGCGCCTCTACCGCCTCATCTGGCAGCGCTCGGTCGCGTCGCAGATGACGGCGGCGGTCTTCGATCAGACGACCATCGACATCAACGCGGGTCGCTTCACGTTCCGCGCGACGGGCTCGGTCTTGAAGTTCGACGGCTTCCTCAAAGTTTACGAGGAGGGGAGAGACGAGAAGTCGGACGAGGACGAGGAAGCCGCGCGCCGCCTGCCGCCCGTCGAGCGCGGCGAAGGCTTGACGCTCAACCAGATCACGCCGGAGCAGCACTTCACCGAGCCGCCGCCGCGCTACACCGAGGCGACGCTCGTCAAGGCTCTCGAAGAGAAGGGCATCGGACGCCCATCGACGTATGCCGCGATCATGACGACGATTCAGGATCGCGAGTATGTCGAGAGGGTCGAGGGCCGCTTCCACCCGACGGCTCTGGGGACGACCGTCAACGATCTGCTCGTCGCCTCGTTCGACGATCTCTTCAACGCGACCTACACGGCGCGGATGGAGATGGCGCTCGACGAGATCGAAGAGGGTAAGCTGAAGTGGACCGACGCGCTCCATGAGTTCTACGGCAAGTTCGCGAAGGACCTGAAGGACGCCGAGCGGACGATGCGCGCGGCGAAGCAGCAGGCGATTCCCACGGATGAGGTCTGCGAGAACGACGGCGCGCAGATGGTCATCAAGTTCGGCCGCTTCGGTCAGTTCCTCGCCTGCTCGAACTACCCGGAGTGCCGCACGACGCGCGAGATCGCTCGACCTGCGGGCGCGACCTCGATCGACGCCGACGGAAAATCAACCGCCGCCGCCACGCCGGGCGCGGAGGGCGAGCAGGCTGAGGAGTGCGAGCTGTGCGGCAAGCCGATGGCTCTCAAGCGCGGGCGCTTCGGGCAGTTCCTCGGCTGCACGGGCTACCCCGACTGCCGCAACATCCGCAAGATCAGCAAGTCGGGTCAGGTCGCGGCGGCTCCCGTCCAGCTCGACGAGAAGTGCCCGGAGGACGGCGCGAACCTCGTCCGCCGGCAGGGTCGATTCGGCGAGTTCGTCGCGTGCTCGAACTACCCGACGTGCAAGTACGTGAAGCGCGAGACGACGGGCGTGGCGTGCCCGAAGCCGGGCTGCCGCGGCGAGATCGTCGTCAAGAAGTCGAAGCGCGGCAAAGCCTTCTACGGCTGCTCGGAGTACCCGAAGTGCGACGCCGTCTACTGGGACAAGCCCGTCACGGAAGCGTGCCCGCAGTGCGCCGCGCCGTTCCTCCTGGAGAAGACGACGAAGAAGGGCACGTCGAAGTCGTGCGCGAACGAGGCGTGCGGCTACAAGACCGAGCCTCTGCCTCACGGGGTCGCGCCCGCGGCGCCGCAGCCCGCGGACACGCGCGTCGCGCGCTGAAGTTTCTCGCACGTGTTTGATCTGCGAGCGGGGGATGAGTTAATGTGCTCGTCCTCCGCTCTTTTTTTCGCGCCGGGTTTAACGCGCGCGCGCGCCGAAGGGAACTACACACACTTCAACGGGGACGGTCGCGGCTTTACGGGAGGCAGGCGGCTGTCATGATTCCGCTCGAACTTCAGGAGACCACCGCCCATGCTCAAACGTCGCACGGCAGCCCTGCTGCTTCTCGCCTCGCTCGTCCTCAACAGTTTCCCGGCGTTCGCGCAACAGCCCACGCCAACGCCAGCGCCGCAGGCGCCCGCGCCGGGTCAGCAGCAGCCCGCGCTCGATCCGAACGATCCCGTAGCCAAGATCATCGACGAGGGCATGAACCGCTCGCAGGTCATGCAGACGCTCTCGTACCTCTCGGACGTGATCGGTCCGCGCCTCACCGGCTCGCCCGGCATGAAGCGCGCCAACGAGTGGACGCGCGACCAGTTGACGAAGTGGGGCTTGCAGAACGCGAAGGTCGAGCCGTGGGGCACGTTCGGTCGCGGCTGGGCGCTCAAGCGTTTCTCCGCCGAGGTCGTCGAGCCGCAGGCGATACCGCTCATCGCGTACCCGAAGGCGTGGTCGCCCGCGACTACGGGGCCCGTCGTCGCCGACGTGGTTTATGTTGACGCGAAGGACGAGGCGGAGATGCGCGCGAAGTACGCGGGCAAGCTCAAAGGCGCGATCGTGCTGACGGGTGCGATGCGTGAGGACATCAAGGCGCATTTCGATCCGCAGGGCACGCGCCTCAACGAGAAGCAACTTCTCGATCTCGCCAACGCGCCCGACCCGGCACTGCGCCCGCAGCGCCGCGGCGGCTTCCCCCAACAGTCGCCGGAGCAGCGCGCCGCCGCCGCCTTCAACGCCGCCAAGCAGCAGTTCTATCTGAGCGAGGGCGCGGCACTCTTAGTCGATCCGGGTCGTGGCGACGGCGGCACGGTCTTCGTCTCGGCGGCGGCAGTCCCGCAAGCCCCCGCGCCGCCTGGCGCGCCCGCCTTCGGACCCGGCGCGCCGCGCCGCTTTAGCGCGTATGACAAGGACGCGCCGAAGTTCCTGCCGCAGATCGTCATGGCTTCGGAGCAGTACAACCGCCTCGTGCGGATGATTCAGGCGGGCGAGAAAGTCAGGATGGCGGTCAACCTCGACGCGCAGTACCTCGATCAAGACCCGTTGGGCTACAACACGATCGCGGAGATCCCGGGCAGCGATCCGCAACTGAAGGACGAGATCGTGATGCTCGGCGGTCACATGGACTCCTGGCACGCGGGCACGGGCGCGACCGACAACGGCGCGGGCGTCTCGGTGGCGATGGAGGCGGTGCGCATCATTCAAACGTTGGGGCTCAAGCCGCGCCGCACGATCCGCATCGGGCTGTGGAGCGGCGAGGAGCAGGGTCTGCTCGGCTCGCGCGGCTACGTCAAGCAGCACTTCGGCGAGATCGTCGCGCCCACCCCGCAGCCGACCCCGCCGGGCGCGGGCGAGGGGCGACCGCAAGCCGCGCCCACGCCGACGCCGCAGGGTCGCCTCGTGACGAAGCCGGACTACGAGAAGTTCTCCGGCTACTTCAACCTCGACAACGGGACGGGCAAAATCCGCGGCGTCTACATGCAGGGCAACGCCGGCGTGTGGCCCATCTTCCGCCAGTGGCTCGCGCCGTTCTCTCAGATGGGCGCGCAGACGCTCTCGATGTCGAACACGGGCGGCACCGATCACCTCGCGTTCGACGCCGTCGGGCTCCCCGGCTTCCAGTTCATCCAGGACGAGATCGAGTACGACACGCGCACGCACCACTCGAACCAAGACGTCTTCGATCGGATTCAGGGCGACGACATGAAGCAGGCGGCGACGATCATGGCGGCGTTCGTCTACCAGACCGCGCAGCGCGACGAGAAGCTGCCGCGCAAGCCCGCGCCGCCGCGGTAGTGAGGAGAAGAGCGACGGTTGAAAGTGAAGCCCGCGCGAGCGGGCGGCAGAATTTAGCCCACGGCGCGAGCCGTGGGATCAGCATTCGACAAAGAATGTAAGCCCCTGAAGGGGGCGAAAGAGTTCTCTGCCGATCCGTTGATCGGGTCTGAAATCTTTCGCCCCTTCAGGGGCTTTCGATTTATTTCGCTCTCTGATCCCACGGCTCGCGCCGTGGGCTACAAATCTTGCGCCCCTTACAGGGGCTTTATTTCGCCCTTCGCTTTCAGCTACTTCGCGTCCGGCACGTGCGGTTGCAGCGCGTCCGAATCGTCGGAGTAGGAGATACCGGCGGCCGTCTCGTCGGGGACGCGCGCCCAGCCGTCGGGCGCGTGGTGGAAGTGTTCGCTCGAAGCGGGCGCGAAGATTTTCTGCTCCGGCTTGAAGACGTAGCGCACGACGTTGACGTGCGGGTGCTTGAGGCGGATCAGGTTGAAGGAGTTCAGCTCGCCGCGCACGCGCGAGGAGGTCGCCGTGCCCGCCTGCACGACGAGCGCGGAGTGCCCGCTGATCTCGTAGCGCTTCGCCGTGTGCCCCGTGTGCCCGACGTGGAGGTGCCCGGCGAGCAGCAGGTCCGCGCCGCACGCCGCCAGGGTCTCCATCGCCATGCGGGCTCTGCCGACCAGCTCGCTCTCGTCGTAGCCTTCGGGCAGATCGAAGGGGTGGTGCGTGACGATGACTTTGGCTATCCGGTCGCCGATGCGGCACAGCAGCTCGCGGACGCGCGCGACCTGCTGCTCGTTGATGCGGCCGTGCTTGACGGTCAGCGAGCGCGCGGTGTTGACGCCGAGGATCGCGATCTCCTCATCGGCGTAGAACGGTTCGAGATCGTCGGTGATGAAGCGGCGGAAGCCTTCGAGCGGCTGGAGGAAGCGCTTGAAGGCGTTCCACAGCGGCACGTCGTGGTTGCCGGGCACGACGATCTGCGGGACACGGGGCAGCCGATCTAAGAACTCGCGCGCCTCCCGGAACTGCCCGTCGCGCGCGCGCTGCGTCAGGTCGCCCGAGACGGCGACGACGTCCGGGCGCAAGTCTTCGATGGCGGCGACGAGCGGATCGAGCACGAGCGGATCGACGCGACCGAAGTGGAGATCGGAGAGGTGTACGAGCGTGCGCATGGGGTCTTAATGAGCCCTCAGCTCCTGACGAGCGTGAAGATGATGACGAGCGCGGTGGCGAGGCACACGAGCCCGTAGATGCGGAAGACGCGCGCGCCGGGCACGACCTTGAGCAGGAACGACAGCTCCTCGCGCTTCGCCGAGGCGAGCGCCTGCCGGTACTGGTTGAGGACGAAGCCGCGCACCGCTTCGGGGCGCGCGAGGGCGAACAAGCCGAGCGACAGAAACAGGATCGCGCCCAGAGAGCCGACGATTAATTTGAACACCTTCAACCTCCCCGCTCGGATTCTTCCGTTCCGGGCACGACGACGCGCAGCGCGCCGGGCAGCACGCGGTAGCGCAAGGGCGGTCGCATGATCCGCACCTCGCCGTCGGTGGCGACCCTCAGGCGGCTGTGCCGCGTCTCGATCCAGACCTCGCGCGCGCTGAGCGCGTCGAAGTCTTTGTCCTCGCGCAGCCGACCGAAGAGCGCGCGCAGAGACAGGCGCGCGAGCCCGAAGCGCCCGATGTCGCGCGTCACGTGCAGGCACAGCTCCCCCGCGTCGAGCCGCGCGCGCGTGCCGACCTGGAAGGCGTCCAGCTCGTACTCGTTGTTGCCGATGAAGACGTAGGGCGTGCGCCGCCGCATCTCCCTGCCGTCCACGCTCAGGCGGACGCTGACGAAAGGGTAGCGGCGCAGGACCGTGATGGCAGCCCAGAAGGCGGCAGACCACTTGCCCCTGCCGGATCGCTCCTGCAGCTTCTCGCGCTCGCGCACGAGCGTCGGGTACAAGCCGAGGCTCGAGTTGTTGAGGAAGATGAGACCGTTGACCTCGCCCACGTCCATGCGCGCGGTGCGACCGGCGACGACGGCGCGCGCGGCTTCTTCCGCGTCGAGCGGGACGCCCAGGTCTTTGGCGAAGTGGTTGAGCGTGCCGAAGGGGAGCACGCCGAGGATTTTTTCGGTGCCGACGAGCTGCGAGGCGACGGCGTTGATCGTCCCGTCGCCCCCGCCCGCGACGACCACGTCGATCCCTTCGTCGTCGGCGGCGCGGCGCGCCGCCGCGACGATCTCTTCGCCGCTTTGCGCGAGCGTGACGCGCGCGTCGAAGCGGTGCTCGCGGAAGAGTTGTTCGAGCCGGTCGCGCGCCGCGCCGCACTCGCCCCCGCCCGCCGCCGCGTTGAGGATGACCTCGGCGCGGCGCGCGGCTTCGGGATCAGTGAAGTCGCGCTGTGGCTCGCCGCCGAGCGCGACGACGCCCGCGGCGGTCTGCGTGTCTGCGGTCTCACTGATCATCTTCAGTCTCGCACCGAAGGCGATTGCAGGAACTCACCACGGAGGGAAAAGCAAACGATGAAGTATGAACGATGAACGATGAAGTAAAAGCATTGGTCTTCACTTCATCGTTCATCGTTCATACTTCATCGTTTACCCTTCGCTTCTCTGTGGTGAATTTTACCCACGTCGAGCACGACTACTCGAAGAGCTTGTCCGCGGATAGACGAACGGGCGAGGCGTTGATAGCGCGCTCGCCCGTCGTCGTCAGTTCATCCGTCCGTGCCAACACGTCACAGCGACTTGCCGTAGCCGCCCGTGCCCGTGCCGTCAGCCGTCGCGCCGCCCGGCTCGCCCGGCGGCGGCTCGCCCGCGCTGCGGTCGGTCTGCTTCTGCGCCGTCACGGTCTCGTTCTCAAGGCGGCTGCGCTGCGCGACCTCGCGCTGCGTCGAGAGATCGATGCCGATCATGTCCTTGAGCTTGCCGAGCAGGGCGGGCAGCACGACGTTGCGCGCCGTCTTCGACAACTCCTCGACCGCGCGCTCGCCGAGCGTGCCCAGCTCGTCCTGCAGGCGGTCGTAAGCCTTCGTCTCCTTGAAGCGCGCCAGTACGCTCGGCTTGTTCGCCTCCGCCTCAGCCTCGGCGGCGTAGCCGCTGCTGTAGGACGGCCGCGGCGCCGCTGTGGCGCTCGACGACTCCGAGGCGGCGTCGTAGTCCTGCTTGCCCGCACGCTGGTACGCGGGCTGCGAGGCCTGCCGCGCCATGCCGCTCTCGAACGCCTGCGGGGCGCTCCCGGCTGACGGCGCGCGCGGTTGCTAAATTTCGTTCTTCAGCCATTGCTTGTCCTTTCTCAATTCTTCGATGCTGCGCTGCGGCGCGGCGGACTGCGCCGACAGCCGATTCTTCATCACGACCACGATGATCGCGCCGACGACGAGGTAGAGCGCGCCCGTCAAGACGAAGCCGAGCGCGTAGGAGACTGGCGGATCGTAAGAGCCGAAGAAGAAAGACGCGACGAAGAAGGCTATCGCCACGTTGACGAGCAGGAAGCCGATGGCGGCGATCGTCCCGCCCACCGCGATGAGCGCGGCGAGGCGCGTGTAGACGCCCGCCTCCTCCTTCAGCTCGATCTTGAGCAAGCCCGCCTTCGCGTCCAGGAGCGCCATCACGTGGTCGCCGAGGCGACTCAACATCGTCGGCAGCTGATCGAGCTCCGCCTCTTCGTTCTGGTGCGCGCGCGCCGGCGCCGCCGCCGCCGCCCGCCTCTCTAACTCAGCCATCGCTTCCACCTCCATTCGGTCGGGTTCCAGGTTGAAGGTTTCGGGTTTCAAGTTTATGGCGAAAACGCTCTATTAACTTGAAACCCGAAAACCCCTCCGTCCGAGAGCCCGACTACCGGCGCGTGCTGCGCAGCAGGAGACCGAGCAGGAAGCCCGCCGCCGCGGAGACCAGCAGAGCCTGACCCGGCTTCTGGCGCGCGTACTCCTTCGCCTCGTCGGCGATCTGCGAGTAGTCCTTCTGCTGGAGCTCGCGCAGCTTGTCGCCCGCGACCGACAGCTTGTCGTTCACGTAGTCTTTCGCCTGCCCGGCGGCTTCCGTGATCTTCTGACCGTACTCCTGCGCCGTGCCCGCCAGCCCCTCGCGCGCCGTCGCCGTGCCGGCAGCCGCGCCGCCGCCGGTCGAGCCCGGGGTGCTGAGCCCGGTCGAGCTGCCCCCGCCCGAGATGCCGCCGCCGGTCGAGCCCGTCGTGGTGGTGTCGCGCGTCGTGCCGGCGTCGGTCGCGCCCGTGCCCGCTCCGCCCGTCGAGGGGTTACTCTTGTTGTTGATGTTCTGTGACATGATCTTTTTTCTCTCCTTCGTTTGAAATTCTCCCGCTTACGATGACAGGAGCGCGCGAGTTACGCCCCCGATGATTCGTCTTTCCCGTAACAAGCGAGCAAATGACGTGCCGACGTCGGCGTTTGCCGCGCCCGGTGCGGAAACTACGCCGCGCGCGCTCTAATCGCCGCCGCGCGTGGAGGATAAGGGGCTCCGGCTTCGTTGTGAAAATGTACGCGCCGATTATAGCGCAAGGTCTAGAACAGTACAGCCGCGAAACGCCCGGAACCCGGTTGACAGTCGCGCCGTACTCTGGTAAGTAAGCACTTACTTTATCCGCGCGGGCGGTTCTGAGAGGGGCGGCGAATCAAACGAATGAGCAGACCGTCGGAGACGAACAGGCACGAGGCTGCGGCGACCGCCGCGGGCGGGCGCATGGCGGGCGGCGAGCGGCGGCAGCAGATCCTCGAAGTCGCCATGCGTCTGTTCTCGCAGCGCGGCTTTCGCGGCACGACGACCAAAGAGATCGCCGCGGGCGCGGGCGTCTCCGAGGCGATGGTCTTCCGCCACTTCGCCACCAAGGAGGAGCTCTACAGCGCCATCCTCGACTTCAAAGCCACCACGAGAGCGACACCGAGTTCCTCCGCCTGCTCACGCACTCCGCGCTCGAAGGGCACGAGCTGGCGGCGATGTTCTGGGATCGCAACGTGCGCGGGCTCTACGAATTCCTCGGCGGCTACGTCCGCGAGCGCCAGCGCGAAGGGGCGATGCGCGAGGTCGACCCCCGCGTCGTCGTGCGCGCCTTCGTCGGAGCCGTCATCCACCACTCGCTCAACAACACGCTCTGGGACACGCGGCGCAGCCTCCTCGACATCACGGACGAGCGCGCGGCGGAGGAGTTCGCGCGCATCCTCCTGGAAGGCGTCAAGACCCGCGAGCGCCCCGCCGACAAGCCGAGGCGCGCGGCCGCGACGGGCGCGCGCAAGAAACCCAGGAAGAGATCGGGCGAGAAGTAGCGAACGCGGCGGCGCGCAACCGTAGCGCCGCATTAATTATTCGGACGCGGAAACTTTTTAACTCGAAACGGAAGTCCCCAGCGAAAATGATCTCCCGCAATCAACTCAAACTCTGGTCGGTCGCCGCCCTCGTCATCATGCTCGGCGCGTTCACCGCTTCGTGCTCGCGCTCGAAGGCGGGCGGCAACGCGAAGGCTGGTGCCGCCGATCCGAACGCGACGCCGGAGGCGGTCGTCGTCACCTCGGCGGCCGCCATCCGGCGCGACCTGCCGCGCTTCGTCGAGGCGACGGGGTCGCTCGGCGCCGACGAGCAGACGGACGTGGCGCCGAACGTCGGCGGTCGCGTCTCCGCGGTCGGCGTCGATCTCGGCTCCTACGTGCAGAAGGGCGCGGTGCTGGTCCGCCTCGATCCGGCTGACGCGCGCCTGCGCCTGACGCAGCTCGAAGCGCAGGCGCAGCAGGCGCTCTCAGCCGTCCGGCAGGCGGAGGCGCGGATCGGCGTGCGCCCCGGTCAGGCGTTCGACCCGGCGCGCGTCGCCGAGGTGCGCGCGACGAAAGCCGCGCTCGACCTGGCGGAGACGCAGATGCGCCGCTTCGACAGGCTCATCGAGTCGGGCGACGTTTCGCGCTCGTCCTACGATCAGCAGAAGGCGCAGCTCGATCAACTGCGGCAGCAGTACGAGGTCGCGCTGCAAGCCGCGCGGCAGAATTACGCCGCCATCCAGACGGCGCGCGCCGCCGCCGCCGCCGCCGAGGCGCAGGTCGCGCAGGCGCGCAAGGGCATCGCCGACACGACCATCTACGCGCCCATCAGCGGCTACGTCTCGGAGCGGCCGGCGGACGTGGGCGAGTACGTCACGACCGCCTCGAAGATCGCGACCATCGTGCGGACGAACCCGCTCCGGCTTCGCATCGACATCCCGGAACAGTACCTGCCGCTCGTGCGCCCCGGTCAGTCGGTCTCGGTCGTGACGAGCGCCTACGCCGACCGCGCCTTCTCGGGCCGCGTGGCGCGCATCTCGCCGAACGTGACCGCCGCCTCGCGCACGCTCACGGTCGAGGCGGAGGTCGATAACGGGAGCGGTCTCCTGAAGCCGGGGCAGTTCGCCTCGGTGAGGATGCAGCTGCCGAAGTCGGAGCCGGCTGTGCTCATCCCGGCGAGCGCCGTGCGGACGCAGGAATCGACGAGCCACGTCTTCGTGCTGCGCGACGGTCGCGCCGAAGATCGCGTCGTGCAGCTCGGGCAGACGGAGGGCGAGCTCGTCGAAGTCAAGCTCGGCGTCCGCGAGGGCGAGCTCGTCGCGACGAGCAACCTCGAACAGTTGAAGGACGGAGCACCTGTAAGACAATAGATTGCGGAATGCGGATTGCGGAATGCGGATTGAAGAGGATAGAGAGAGTGCCGCCGACGGCTCATGGTCTTCGGTTTTCTAATCCGCATTCCGCAATCCGCATTCCGCAATCGAAACCGGAGCTTGTGAGTCGTGCAAAAACTCGCTGAGATTTGTGTCCGCCGCCCCGTCTTCGCGACGATGATCATCCTGTCGCTGACGGTGGTCGGCCTCTTCTCGTTCAAGTCGCTCGGCGTCGATCTCTTCCCGAAGATCGACTTCCCGACGATCACCGTGACGGTCGTCAACCCCGGCGCGGGACCGCGCGAGATCGAGACCGAGATCACGGACAAGGTCGAGTCGTCCGTCAACACGATCAGCGGCATCGACGAGCTGCGCTCGACCTCGGTCGAGGGCGTCTCGCAGGTCTTCGTCCAGTTCCTGCTGGAGAAAGACCCGAACGTCGCGGCGCAGGAGGTGCGCGACAAGGTCAACCTCATCATCGGCGATCTGCCCGAGACCGCCGAGGAGCCGATCATCCAGAGGATCGACACCGACGCCGCGCCGGTGCTGAGAGTCGTCGTCTCCTCGCCGCGCGGTTTGCGCGAGGTGACGGACATCGCCGACAAGCAGATCAAGAAGCGCGTCGAGAGCATCTCGGGGGTCGGCAGCGTCGCCATCGTCGGCGGCGCGCGCCGCGAGATTCAGGTCAAGCTCGACCCCGACAAGATGCGCGCCTTCAACGTGACCGTGCCGGAAGTCGCCGCCGCGATCCGCCTGCAGAACATGGAGGTGCCGGGTGGCCGCGTGGACGAGGGCGCGCGCGAGCTGACCGTCAGGACGCTCGGTCGCGTTACGCGACCGTCGGACTTCAACAACATCGCGGTCTCGACGCGCGGCACGTACCCCGTCAAGATCAGCGACATCGGCTACTCCGAAGACACTTCCGAGGAGCAGCGCACGAGCGCGCGCCTGAACGGTCAGCCCGCCGTGACGCTGATCGTCACGAAGCAGTCGGGGCAGAACGCCGTGGCGGTCGCCGACGCCGTGAAGGAGCGCCTCGCGGAATTGCAGAAGACGCTGCCCGCCAACGTCCGCCTGCAGGTCATCGGCGAC
>JAIVJC010000239.1 GCA_020200235.1 Acidobacteriota bacterium
CCCCAAGCCCCTTCGACCGAGAAGCCGCAGCCCCGATGACGGAGGACAGTCATGAGCCTCATCAGCGAAAGATTCGCCGCCCCCGACTCCGCGCTAAGAAATTTCCCACGCCGCCGCCCCGTAAAATTCGCGCTCGCGGCTCTTCTGCTGACTTGCGCCTTCGCCGCCGGAGTCGCCGCCCAGCAGCGCGACGCGGGCGCGGTCGATCAGACGCGATCGGAGGGCGACGCGACGCTCACGAACGCGGCTGTGATCAAGCTCGTGCGCGCGAAGTTCAGCGACAAGATGATCGTCGCCATCATTCGCTCGCGCCCGGCGCGCTTCGATCTCTCGCCCGACCGGCTCATCGAGTTGAAGAAGAGCGGCGCGAGCGAGCGCGTCATCCTCGCGATGCTCGCGCGCGGCGACGAAAGCCAGTTCGCGGGCGTTCAGGGCGGCGACGACACGGAGGACGACGCGTTCTTCGAAGGTCTCGGCGGCTCGCCGCGCAAGTCGAACGCGGGGGCGCAGCCGAACCGGACTGATCCGGGCGGCGTGGACATCTTCGGGTCGTCGGGCGGGGTGCGCGGGCGGACGCAGACGAACGGTGCGAACGGCGGGGCGTCGGGCGAGACGCAGACGACCGGCTCGGCGACGGTGCGCATCATCCGACCGCAGGAGCAGAACGGCGCGGCGGCGAAGCTCGAACGCACGCCGACGCTGACTAATCAGTCGGTCGTCGATCTCGTCGAGGCAGGATTCTCCGAAGGCACTATCGTCCGACGCATCGAGAACTCGCCCGCTGAGTTCGATCTCTCGCCCGCGAAGCTCGCGGAGCTGCGCAAGCGGCGCGTGACCGAGCCCGTCATCAACGCGATGCGCGAAGCGATGCGCGACGACGCGCCCGCCACTCCCGCGCGCCCGAACGACAACCGCTAAATACCTTTTCGATGCCGAGCTACCTGCAAACGGACGCGGAGCATTCGCCGTCGCGCACGAGATCGGTCGTCGCGCGGCTGCTCTTCGTCTGCGCGCTCGCCGCGCTCGCCGCGCTCGCCCACGCCCTCCTGCTCGCGCGCGCCGCGGCGCAAGCCGTCCCGCCGCAGAAGGTCGCGCCCGCGCCGACGCAGCAGGCGCAGGAGGTCGGCGACGAAGAGGTCTTAACCGTCACGACTTCCGAAGTGTTGCTGCCGGTGACCGTACGCGACGCCGAGGGGCGGCTCGTGACGAACCTCGCGCGCGAGAACTTCCGCGTCTGGGAGGACGGGCGCGAGCAGCCTCTGAGCGATCTGCGCCTGCGCCGCGTGCCCGTGGACGTGCTGCTGATGGTCGACTCTTCCTCGTCGGTCGCGAACAACCTCGAAGACTTCCGCCGCGCCGTCGAAGAGTTCGCCGCGCGCCTCGCGGATGACGACCGCGTCGCGCTGCTGAAGTTCGACGACCGCGTCGAGCTCTTGCAGGACTGGACGGCGAGCCGCACACAGTTGCGGCGCGCGCTGCGCCGCATCACGCCGGGCACGTTCACACACTTCAACGACGCGCTCTACCTCTCGGCGCGAGAGCTGTTCAAAGACTCGCGCCGCCGCCACGCCGTCGTCGTCCTCTCAGACGGCATCGACAACGGCAGCGCCAGCGCCTCCATGCAGTTCGCGCTGCGCGCGCTGCTCGAAGCCGGGGCGAGCGTCTACTGCATCAGCAACACCGAGATCGCGCGCGCCGAAAAACGCGCCGAGCTGGACAGGCTGCTCGACGCCCCGCCCTCCGCCGTCAAGTTCAACCAGCTACGCATCGACGACCTCGGCGAGGGCTTGCGCGTGCTCGACGCGAGCGAACGCAACCTCGACGCGCTCACGTCGGCGACGGGCGGGCGGCTCTACAAGCCCACAGCCTTCGCCGGGCTCGACCGCGTCTACGCCGAAGTCGCCGAAGAGCTGCGCAGCCAGTACGCCCTCTACTACACCCCGCTCGACAAGGCGCGCGACGGCAGATTCCGCCGCGTCCAGGTGCGCCTCACCGATCCGGCGCTGCGCGTCTCGTCGCGCGTCGGCTACTTCGCGCCGCGCGGCTGAGAAAATTCTCTCGCGAATTTCACTCCGCACCGTCAGTACCCGCCGATCATCATTCCGTCGAAGTTAAACGAGGTTGAGCCGCGGGCGCGTACCGCGGCACTGCATTTGACTTCATACCCTGTGAGTCCTGTCGCACGTACTGATATCGTGCAAAATCTGGGGCACAGTTCACACGGAGGATGAATCATGGACGCTATCGCGCTGTTGAAAGCTGATCACGAAAAGGTGTCGGGCATATTCGCCAAGCTGGAAGAGACGACCGAGCGCGCCGCCAAGACGCGCGAGGAGTTGTTCGGGCAGTTGAAGCAGGAGCTCGACGTGCACGCGCACATCGAGGAGACGATCTTCTACCCCGTGCTCAAACAGGAGGCGGAGACGCGCGAGGTCACGATGGAGGGTTTCGAAGAGCACCACGTCATCAAGACGCTGCTGAAAGAGCTGGAGCCGATGTCGGTCGAGACCGAGCAGTGGACGGCGAAGCTGAAGGTGCTCAAAGAGAACGTGGAGCACCACGTCGAGGAGGAAGAGGGTGACATGTTCAAGGGGGCGCGCGAAGTCCTGAGCAGGGAGCGGCTCGAAGACCTCGGCGCGCGCATGGAGGCGGAGAAGAAGCGGCAGCTTCAACAGAAATCAGCCTCCGCGTAGAGTGATATCCATTTCACTTCGGACTCGGGGTGGCGGCGGCGCGTGGGCGACGCGAATGCCCCGTCCGTTGAGACCATGTTTGAGACCATGTTAAGGAGACCCGACGCCGGTTAGCATCCGGCGTCGGGTCTTTCCCCTTCTAATGTGTCACAAACTAGACTACCGTCGAGCGGGCTTCGACGGTTCGTGTCATAAAGAGGCAGAAATAGCGAGATGGGATGACTTGACGCTTGTCGATACGTTTGGAGTGCCGGAAAGAAGATTCGCAAAAACCTCAAGTCGGCGACTTAACCTCAACTATTTTTCGAGTTAGCCTCGCACGTCGGGGTTGGCATGGTCATTGCTCAGTGAAGCGTGCTGACC
>JAIVJC010000118.1 GCA_020200235.1 Acidobacteriota bacterium
CTGCCGCTCATGATGCGCTCGACCGGCATCTCCAGCCACGCCGTCAGGCGCGCGATGTTGTCGGCGTCGGGCTTGCCCGTGCCGTTCTCGATGCGCGAGAGCGTCGAGGCGGAGACCTTCGTCTCGTCCGCCACGTCCCGCAAGCTCAACTGCAACTCCTCGCGCTTGCGGCGGATCGCCCGCCCCAGCTCGACCGTGTTCACTAAACCTTTATTCTGTGCCATTTAGCCCCTCCTTCGGGACGCCTCGACTGCCCTGTGGGGCGGACGGCGCGCTCCCTTCCAACCCAGAACATAGCACAGTAAAAATTTATGCGCAAGATATTGTTTTATGCTTGCAACAAAGGCGGCTCGGTGGTACACTGTTTCACAGATGAAACAACCGATTCCGAGGGGGCTTCATCTAAAGCTATCAAGGGCACAAATGGTGATGAACAGCGATTACATCTGGGAGACATTCGACAGCCTCTGGAAGACGGTGCACCGCCAGTCGCGGCGCGTCGAGGAGCTGGAGGCGAGGGTCATCGATCTCGAGCAGCGCTTGATGGAACGCGCCGCCGAGGTCGAGAAGCGCGCGAAGCACACGACGGTGGCGGAGATGCCCGTCGAGCGCGCGGCGTAAAAAGTTTTCGGAAAGGTTCGGAGGACGAGAGCGATGACAACCGCAACGGCGAACACGACGACGACGGACAGGAAGGCGATGATGCGCGACAAGCGCGCGCAGGGGATCGCCGCGATGGGTCTCGTCAACCGCGAGGGCGACCGCTTCCGCGTGACCACCCCTTCCTTGCGCGGCAAGCGCGCGAGCTACGAGGTGTGGCGCAACGACGCGGGGCGCGTGTGCTGCTCTTGTCTGGAGTTCGAGGAGATGTCGGTCGAGGACGCGCGCTTCCGCTGCGAGCACATCCTCGCCGTCAAGCATTCGCTGCTGGCGCGCAACACGGAAGCCGTGACGAAGCAGCCGCAGCCGACGAAGCCCGCCGCGCGCGCGGCGGAGCACGAGAGCCAGGGGGACGAGACGCCCAGCACAGAAGCCAACACCGCATCCGAGAGGCGCGAAGGGGAGCAGGCCGCACAGGCCGCCGCCCAGCCGAGCCTCGAACGGGAGCAAGGCGGACGGACGGAGATGAAGGCGCAAGGTGACACGAGCGCGCGAGTCTCAAGTCTCAGTTCGCTTGCGGCGTACACAAACACAGAGGAGCAAAAAGAGATGAACAGGAAACAGGCAACCGCCCAGCACGCGGAAGAGGAATTGGAGTTCGTCACCGCCGAGGAGCACGAGGCGGAGGCGAATAATGGTTCGGTCGTCCCGATGCAGTTCGCGAACACGCTGCGCGTGCTTCGCCAGCCCATCGATCCGAAGCTCATCAAGCAGCGCGAGGGCTGGAGGGATCGCAACGGCAACCAGCACATGGTCGAGTACGTCGAGTGGCACGCCGTCGCCGACATCCTCGACCGCGTCGCGCCCACCTGGTCGCACTCGGTGCGCGGCATCGTGCAGATCGGCGACATGGTCGCCATCACCGCCGCCATCACCATCGGCGACGTAACTAGAGAGGGCGTCGGCACGGGCACCGCCGACAACGAGACCGGCATCAAGAAGGCTGAGCACGACGCACTGAAGCGCGCCGCCATCAAGTTCGGCATCGCGCGCGAGCTCTACCAGCGCGAGTCGGAAGTGATCGAGACGCAGGGCGCGGGTCCCCAGCCCGGGGACTTCCCGCGCGATCCGCTCGCGAAGTCGATGAACGATCTCGTCACGCCGAAGCAGCTCGGCATGATCCGCGCGCTCGCCCGCGAGGCGGGGGTCGAGGCGGACGAGGAGTGCCGCCAGGTGATGCGCATCACGACCGAGGAGCTGTCGAAGAAAGCCGCGTCGAGCTTCATCGACCACCTCAAGAGCTTGCAGGGCGCGCAGGCACAGCCGATGCGCCGCGCGAGCTAAGCTGATTGCGGAATGCGGATTTCGGATTGCGGATTTAAAGAAACGCGAAGCGGGTTTGAGGTTCTGAACACGAACCTCTCGAATCCGCATTCCGCAATCCGAAATCGGCAATCGACAAGGGGGGTGAGCAAAGAAAATGTTTACGGAAGAGTTGATACAGGAGAAGCCGCTCGCGTTCGAGCTGGAGTACGCCGAGGAGGTGCGCGACGCGATCACCGTCGCCGCGCCCGCGGTGCGCGAAGGTGACGAGACGGCGGCGCGGCAGCACGAGTCGGAAGAGCAGCGCACGAAGAAGGATCAGATCATCTCCCTCTTCGAGCGCGGCACGACCGATCTGGCGCAGATCGTCCGGCAGGTCGGCGCGCGCCCCTCTTACGTGGCGCAGGTCCTGCAGCAGGCGGGCTACCTGACCGGCTACTTCGATCTCTACACGACCACCGCGCGCGAGCAGAACATCTACACGCGCTTCTTCCGCAACGTGCTGTCCTTCAAGACGGTCGAGGCGGCGCAGGAGTCTGTGCAGAAGATCGACCGGCTCTACAACTACTTCGAGCGGCTCGGCGACCGCGCGGGTCAGCACCAGGCGATGGTCATGGCGCTGACGGGCAAGAACCGCGCGCGCTGGTCGGGCAAGGCGGAAGAGTCGCAAGTCTTCAGTGAGTGGCTTGCAGCCCACTGACGGGAGGAGCGTGAGACGCGGGAGGGTCACCCTGCGGTCGAAGCGCGAAAGAACGAGCAAGGGGCGGGTCGGGGGGTGAGTTTCGGGCAAGCGGGGCTCACCCCTCATTTTCATCAGTCATTACCTTAAAGCTTTCCGGTTCTACCCTCGCAAGTAGTACTACCTCGCTAGTCCACCTCGCACGGGTCTGAGATTTCAGACCGCCTACGGATCTATTCAGCAGAGCGCGTCCGCTGGTGCGTCGCCGTGCGCGCTCGACCGTCGGGGGTGAAACGATGCTGAAGCTGGGTGGAAGAGTCGCGGTCGTGACCGGCGCGAGCCGCGGCGTGGGCAAAGGTGTGGCGCTCGCATTAGCCGAGGCGGGCGCGACCGTCTACGCGACCGGGCGCACCGTCGCGGAAGAGTCCTTCGC
>JAIVJC010000119.1 GCA_020200235.1 Acidobacteriota bacterium
CCCTGACGCGCGCCGGGCGCGAAGAGCCGTCGGAGACGAGGTAGCAGCCGAGCTCGCCCTTGGGTCCCTCAATCGAGTGGTAGTAGTCGCCCGCGGGCGGCTTGATCACCTTCGGGACTTTGGCGTTGACAGGACCGTCCGGCATCTTCGCCATCGCCTGCTGGATGATGCGGCGCGACTGGCGCATCTCTTCGAGGCGGACGAGGTAGCGGTCGTAAGTGTCGCCGTTCTCGCCGACGGGGATGTCGAAGTCGAGGTCTGCGTAAGCCGCGTAGGGTCGCGCCTTGCGGATGTCCCACGCGACGCCGGAGCCGCGCAGGGCGGGACCCGACAGCCCGATGTCTATCGCCGCCGCCGCCGAGATGACGCCGATCCCGACGGTGCGACCGAGCCAGATGCGGTTCTCCGAGAGCAGCACCTCGTACTCGTCGAGTCGCTTCGGGAAGTTGTCGGTGAACTGCCGGACGTCCTCGGTGAAGCCCTCGTAGGTGTCGTTCGGCATCCCGCCGATGCGCCAGGCGTGGCAGGTGAGCCGCGCGCCGAACTGCCGCTCGAAGATTTTTAAGATTTCCTCGCGCTCGCGCAGAGCCCAGAGCAGCACCGTGAACGAGCCGATGTCGAGACCGTGCGTGGCGAGCCAGAGCAGGTGCGACGAGATGCGGTTCAGTTCCGTCAGCACCGTGCGGACGTAGTGCGCGCGCGGCGGGACTTCCATCCCCATCATCTGCTCGACGGTCTCGACCCACACGAGCCCGTTCGAGACCGCCGCGAGGTAGTCGAGCCTGTCCCAGTAGGGCGCGATCATCGGGTACAGACGGTGCTCG
This sequence comes from Acidobacteriota bacterium, assembly GCA_020200235.1. Taxonomy (GTDB): domain Bacteria; phylum Acidobacteriota; class Blastocatellia; order Pyrinomonadales; family Pyrinomonadaceae; genus JAIVGV01. Next base: position 825 of record JAIVJC010000119.1, read on the forward strand.
GCGATCTTCTCCATGCCGCGGTGGAGGTAGCCGATGTCGCAGTCGAGATCGATGACGGTCTCGCCGTCGAGTTTCAGGATCACGCGCAGGACGCCGTGCGTCGAGGGGTGCTGCGGACCCATGTTCAGCACCATCTCGGGGCTGTCCAGCAGGGTCTCGCGCGTGGTTGCGACTTCTACCTGATGCATATCATCAATTGCGGAATGCGGATTGCGGAATGCGGATTAAAGAAGCCGCGCCGTGATCCTTCGTCTTCTAATCCGCAATCCGAAATCCGCATTCCGCATTCATTTATAGGCTCCCGTCACCGCCGAGCCGTCGAGCACGAGACCGATCTCGGAGACCTCGCCGCGCTGCTTGCGGCGGAGGAGATCGTAAAAGATCGCCTGCGCGGCGCTGTCGCGGTTCCAGGCGTTGCGCGGTTGCATGGACTGACCGAGCGTGAAGCCCGCACTCTCGGCGGCTTGCGTCGAGTCGAAGACTTTGGCGTCGTGCTGCTTGGCGAGGTCTTGCGGGTGCATCGCTCGAAACTTTTACTCGTGCTCCTCGAACGCGAACGGCGGACGGTGAATTAAACCGTCGGGCAATCTTCCATTCATTGTTCAGCGTTCATCATTCATCGTTACTACTTGTGTTCCTTCGGCATCACTTCCTTGCCGCCGCGGAAGATGTCGCGCACGCGCCGCTCGGCGGGCGTGGAAAGGAGTTCGAGCCCGTAGGCGCGGCGCTGCTCGACCTGCTCCTGCTGCACCTCGGAGAACTCCGGCAGGTGCTTCGCCGTCCACTCGTTCTCCATCGCCTCGAGCGGGTAGTCTTTGCGCAGAGGATGACCCTGCCAGTCGTCGGGCAGCAGGATGCGCCGCAGGTCGGGGTGGTTCGCGAACGTCACGCCGAAGAGATCGTAGACCTCGCGCTCCATCCAGTTCGCAGTCGTCCAGACTTGCGTGACGCTCTCGACGCCCCCGGTCTCCCCCGCCGACACTTTAAGTCGCACGCGCGCGTTGCGGCTGATCGAGAGCAGGTTGTAGACGATCTCGAACGGAAAGTCGAAGTTGTCAGGGTAGTGGACGCACGTGAGATCGGAGAGGAAGTCGAACTTCGTCTCGCCGTCCGTTTTTAAGAACTCGCAGACCTCGACGATCCTCTCGCGCGCGACGCGCACCGATAGCTGACCGACGAACTCGCTCGCCCCCGTCACGCCTTCGCCGAACTTTTCGCGCAGGCGTTTGAAGAGCGGGTGGCCGGAGGCGTCCTTCGGCGCGGGGGCATCTTCCTTCTTCTTGACCGGGGGCACCGGCGCGGCGGCTTCACCAATTGCGGAAGGTGCGGCTGGTGTCGCGCCCGGCGCCGGCGCGCCGCCCGTCGCTTTGAGCGCGGCGGCTTTCGCCTTCGCGGCGGCGATCTTGGCAGCCTTCTCTTCGTCGGAGGTCGCCGGCGTCGCGCCGCCGGGAGGCTCCGCGCCGCCCCCGGCTTGGGCGGCGGCGGCTTCCTTCTTCGCCTTCGCCTCTGCGATGACGCGCGCCAGTCGCGCCTTCTTCTCTTCCGGCGTCTCGTCCGCCGGGGGAGTGTTCGGCGTCGCGGCTACGGTCGCGGGCGGCGCCGACGAGGGATCGCCCGAAGCGGCGGGCATCGTCGTGCCGCTCGCGGAGCTGCCCGAAGGGGCTTTGCCCGTGAGCGCCGCCTGGCTCTCGGGCGACGAGGCGGTCGCGCCTTCGGGCGCGGGCAGACTGCCCGCCCGCTCGTCCGCGCCGCCCCGACTCGGAGCCTTGTCGTCCGAAGCCGCGCCCGTCTTGTCGCGCTCGTCTGTCATCGCATCTGACGCCCACACCCCGGCTCAAGAGAAGACGCGCTCGACGCGCAAGGACGATCTCCACATCGAAATCTGCTCCGAGTGCCACCCGTTCTTCACCGGCAAGCAGAAGCTCATCGACACCGCCGGTCGCGTCGACCGCTTCAACAAGCGTTACGGCAAGAAGGCGGCGGCGGACGCCCCCGCCGAAGCGCCTGCCGAAGCCAACGCATGACTTCGCGCGCCGGGGCGCGACGCGCATGATCACGCCGATGCAGATGAGAGACCGCACCCAGTATTAGCTGTTTAACCTGACGACGCCGACGCTTTCTGCCGCCGGTCGCCCTCCCGTCCACGGAAACGGGAAAGCGCGACCACCGGACACGAAACGGCGGCGTTGTTGTTTGTCCTTTGTCCGTGGTCAGTTGTCAGTCGTTTATGTTGTAATGGGAGTAGCTTCGGGATCGTTTGTAAGCAACTGACCACGGACAACTGACAACGGACTTCCCTTTTGAGGATTCAACGTGAGCGCGAACGAAAAAGATTTGATCGTGGGCGGGCAGGCGGTGGTCGAGGGCGTGATGATGCGCACTCCGAACGCCTACGCCGTCGCCGTGCGCAAGCCCGACGGCACCATCGTCCACACCGGCGCGGCTCTGCCGAAGTGGAGCGACAGTTACAAGATTCTGAAGCTCCCCGTGCTGCGCGGCGCGGCGGTGCTCGTGCAGTCGATGGCGCTCGGCATCAAGGCGCTGAACTACTCGGCGGGCGAGGTCTTCGCCGACGCCGAGCAGGAGGAGAAGGCGGTCGGCGTCGTGCTCACCCCGGCGGTCGTCGAGGGCGAGGGCGACTTCGCCGGCGTCACGGGCGGGGTGCCGGGTCTGTTCCCCGTCCCGACGCGCAAGAACCCGTCCGACGAGATGAAGCGCGGCGCGAACGCCTCGGCGGTCGGCTCGATCATCTTCGCGCTCGTCTTCAACGTGCTGCTCTTCATCGTCGCGCCGCTCGTCTTAACGAACGCGCTCTTCATCGGCGCGGGCTGGGCTGTGCCGAAGGCGACGGCTGAAGAAGCGGTCGCGACGGCGCGGGCGCAGAACGCGAACGACGCGGCCGTCGGCGCCGTCGCGGCGGCGAACCGAGCGGCCGCACAAAAGCCTTGGTACAAGCGCGCGTGGGGCGCGGTGCGCGGCTACCTGCGCCCGGTGCGCCCTTCGGTCGGCTTCAATCTGATCGACGGCGTGATCAGGATGGCGTTCTTCCTGACGATGATCTTCACCTTCTCGCTCTTGAAAGACATCCGCCGCGTCTTCGAGTACCACGGCGCGGAGCACAAGACGGTCTTCACTTGGGAGAAGGGCTTGCCGCTCGAAGTCGAGCACGCGCGCGTGCAGCCGCGCCAGCACCCGCGCTGCGGGACGAGCTTCCTGATGGTCGTGATGCTCGTCTCCATCGTCCTCTTCTCCGTCGTCAAGTTCGACTCGCTCGCCTACAACATCTGGACGCGCGTCGCGCTGATCCCCTTCATCGCGGGCTTCTCCTACGAGATCATCCGCGCCTCGGCGAAGCGCGAGTCGGGCCTCGTCTTCAAACTGATCACGCGACCCGGCCTCTGGCTCCAGAACATCACGACCCAGGAGCCCGACGACCGGCAGCTCGAAGTCGCCATCTTCGCCCTCAAGGAATCGCTCAAGCTGGAGCCGCAGCCCCGCGAGGCGGTGATGACGCCGCTGTCGTGAGGAAGCTGTTAGCCGTTAGCTATTAGCTCTCAGCTTCTTCGCGTTCGCGACGATGATTTTTAACGCGGGGAGACGCTTTTAACGACTGACATCTGGCTAACAGCTAATCGCTAACAGCTAACAGCTATGATTGAACGACTGGAACAGATCGAAGCGCGCTACGAGGAGCTGACCGCCCGGCTCTCTTCGCCGGAGCTGATGTCGGATCAGGCGGCTTACATCAAAGCCGCGAAGCAGCACCGCAGCCTCGGCGAGGTGGTCGAGAAGTCGCGCGCGTTGCGGACGCTGAAAGGCGAGCTGGCGGGCGCGCGCGAGATGCTCGACGGGGCGGAGGACGAGGAGATGCGCGAGATGGCGCGCGCCGAGATCGAGTCGCTCGAAGCGCAGATCGGGAAGTGCGAGGACGACTTGCGCCTGCTCCTGCTGCCGCGCGATCCGAACGACGAGAAGAACGTCATCCTCGAAATCCGCGCCGGCACGGGCGGCGACGAGGCGACGCTCTTCGCCGCCGAGATGCTGCGCATGTACGGCCGCTACGCCGAGCGCCAGCGCTGGCGGATGGAGATTCTGGACATCTCCGAGTCGGGCGTCGGCGGCGTCAAGGAGGCGGTCGCGCTCATCGAGGGCGACAAGGTCTACTCGAAGCTGAAGTACGAGTCGGGCGTCCACCGCGTGCAGCGCGTGCCGCAGACCGAGGCGAGCGGGCGCATCCACACCTCGGCGATCACGGTCGCCGTGCTGCCCGAGGCGGAAGAGGTTGACGTCAAGATCAACCCGAACGATCTCCGCATCGACACCTTCTGCTCGTCGGGTCCCGGCGGTCAGTCGGTGAACACGACCTACTCGGCGGTGCGCATCACGCACCTGCCCTCGGGCACCGTCGTCTCGATGCAGGACGAAAAATCCCAGATCAAGAATCGCGAGAAGGCGATGCGTGTCTTGCGCGCGCGCCTGCAAGAGATGGAAGAGCAGAAGCAGCACGACGCGCTC
>JAIVJC010000240.1 GCA_020200235.1 Acidobacteriota bacterium
CGTCCCCGCGTCCCCGCGTCCCCGCGTCTCTCTTCATCACTCACCCCTCCCTTTCTGCGCCACAGAAAATAGACGGGGATGCCGGTGAGCACGAGCAGGTAGCCGATGCCGGAGGTGCGGGGCGTCAGGTACGCGAGGTCTAAGACGACGAGCGCGGCGAGCGCGATGTAGAGCAGCGGGACTACGGGGTAGCCGAGCGTGCGGTAGGGTCGCTCGGCTTCAGGCATTTTGCGCCGCAGCACGATGACAGCCGCGACCATCAGCGCGTAGAAGACCAGATCGGCCGAGATGATGTATTCGAGCAGCTGCGTGTAGACGTTGCCGTAAGCGACGACCGTCGCGCCGGTCGCCGCGTCGGTCGTCTCGGTGACGGTGCGCGGCAGCACGAGCAGCGACGCCCACGCGCCCTGCACCAGGAGCGCGACCGCCGGGACGCGCCGCTCGTTGAGGGTGCCCGTCGAGCGGAAGAACAGGCGGTCGCGCGCCATCGCGTAGGTGACGCGCGCGCCCGCCAGGATCAATCCGTTGTTGCAGCCGAAGGTCGAGATGAGGATCGCGATCGCCATCACGGTCGCGCCCTTCGCGCCGAAGATCGCCTGCATCGCGGCGGTCGCCACGCGGTTCTGCGGCGCGTTCTGGATCGCCGCGAGCGGCAGCGTCACGACGTAAGCGAGGTTCGCGAGCAGGTAGAGCCCGACGACGAGCGCGCAGCCGGCGAGCAGGGCGCGCGGCAGGTTCCGCGCCGGGTCGCGCACCTCGCCCGCCGTGAACGTCACGTTGTTCCAGGCGGACTGCGCGAAGAGCGGTCCCACCATCGCGCGCCCGACCAGGAGCGCGAGCGCCAAGCCGCCCGCTACCCCTAAGTCGCCTTGCGCGCCCTGCGGCGTCCAGCCGTTCGCCCAGGGGTCCCACCACGAAGAGGTGAACGCCGCGCCCCCTTGGTTCCACCCCACCAGGAGACCGAGCACGACGAGCGCGGCGAGCGCGCCCGTCTTCGTGAACGTGAAGAGGTTCTGAATCCACCTGCCCACGCGCAAGCCCCGCGTGTTGACGAGCGTGAGGAGGAGGATCATCAGGACGGCGACGAGCTGCTGCGTCGAGAGCGAGACGGCGTAAGACGCGAAGAGGCGACGCGGCGCGAAGAGGTAGTTGCCGCCCGAGACCTGCGGCGCGAGCAGCCCCGTGAAGTTCGCGAAGGCGACCGCCACCGCCGCGATCGTCCCCGACTGGATGACCAGCAGCAGCGACCAGCCGAACAAAAACCCCGCCGCCTCGCCGTAAGCCTCGCGCAGGAAGACGTACTGCCCGCCCGCCCTCGGCATCATCGCGGCGAGCTCCGCGCACGAGAGCGCGCCCGTGATCGTCAACACGCCGGCGAGCGCCCACGCCGCCAAGAGCCAGCCCGGCGAGCCGACGAGCCGCGAGGATTCAGCCGAGACGATGAAAATCCCCGACCCGATCATCGAGCCGACGACGATCGTCGTCGCGTCCATGAGCCCCAGCCCGCGTTCGAGCCGCTGCGGCTGTGTCGTCTCTTCAGAGTCCATCAGATCACTTTTTGCTGAAAGTTCCGAGCGAGCGGGCGCGTATGTTGAAAGGTTCGACCGGCGCTGTCAAGAAAAACGATAAGGAAAATGATGAGGTATGAACGATGAACGATGAACGGAAGCTGATTTGTCTTCACTTCATCGTTCATCGTTCCGACTTCATCGTTTCTCACGTCCCTGCACTCGCTTGACAGCCCCCGCGCCGCTCTCTAGTCTTGACGGCAGGTTATTTTCATCTTCGCCTCCCAACGAATCCGGGTCAGCACGCAAACATTTTCCCTATGATTAAAGAGGAACTGAAGCAGTTGATTACAGACCGCCGCGCCCACGTCGGCGTGATCGGTCTGGGCTACGTCGGACTGCCGCTCGCCGCAGAGTTCGCGCGCCGCGGCTTCTCCGCGACGGGCTTCGAGGTCGACGGGCGCAAGGCGGACGCCATCAACAACGGCGAATCTTACATCGCCGACGTCTCTTCGTCGCAGGTGAAGGAGCTGGTCGACGCCGGGCGCCTGCGCGCGACCACGGACTTCAGCGCGCTCAAGGGCTGCGACTGCATCATCATCTGCGTCCCCACGCCCTTGCGTGCGCGTCGATCCCGGCAACCCGCAGTTCCAGACCCACAACATCCCGAAGGTGGTGGGCGGCTCGACCGACGACTCGACCGAGGTCGCGGCGCTCCTCTACTCGCAGATCGTCGGCAGCGTCCACGCCGTCTCCTCGTCGCGCGTGGCGGAGGCGGCGAAGCTTTTGGAGAACACCTTCCGCGCCGTCAACATCGGCATGGCGAACGAGATGGCGCGACTCTGTTACGCCCTCGGCATCGACACGTGGGAGGTCATCCGCGCGGCGGCGACCAAGCCGTTCGGCTTCATGGCGTTCTACCCCGGTCCCGGCATCGGCGGCCACTGCATCCCGCTCGACCCGCACTACCTCTCGTGGAAGGCGCGCCAGCACGGCTTCGACTCGCGCTTCATCAGCCTCGCCGAGGAGGTCAACTCGCGCATGCCCGACCACGTCGTCACGCTCGTCGCGGACGGCTTGAACGACGCGCGCAAGAGCATGAACGGCTCGCGCGTGCTCCTGCTCGGCGTCGCCTACAAGAAGGACATCAACGACGTGAGGGAGAGCCCCGCGCTTTCGATCATCGACCGGCTGCGCGCGAAGGGCGCCGACGTGCGCTACCACGACCCGTTCATCCCTGAAGTGCGCTTCGACGACGCGCACACCGAAGCGCCGGGCGAGCCCCTGCAATCCGTCCCGCTCACCGACGACGAGCTGAAGTCGGCGGACTGCGTCGTCATCGTCACCGACCACAGCCGAATCGACTACGCCAACGTCTGCCGGCTCTCCACGCTTATCGTCGACACCAGAAACGCGCTGGGCGGAGACCTCCGCAAGAACGCCTGCGCGCGTATAATCAGACTGTGAAGAAAGGCTGGGGAGGGTCATGGCGGTGAAAGGCGTCCAATTCGTCACGGATAGTGAGGGCCACAAGGTCGCGGTTCAACTCGATCTCGAAGAGTGGGGCGAACTCTGGGAAGACATCTACGACAACATGATCGCCGACGAGCGCGCGGGCGAGCCGAGCATCTCTCTTGATGAATTCGACGCCGAGCCGAAGGCGCTCCGATGAAACTGCCCTACGCCGAGCGTGCCGTCGTTGACATCAAAAAACTGCGCGACTACAGCCTGAACGACGAGCACGAGGTCGGCAAACACAAGGCGCGAGTGTTCCGCTCCGCGCTCGGACTGACGGCGGCTGATGCGGAGTGGTTGCGCGAGTTGATCCTGCGTGCGGCGCTTGACCAAGAAGTTGCGAAGTCGTCGCCTTCACCGTTCGGCGAAAAGTACGTGATCGATATTCCGGTCGTGCGCGATGACCGCAGCGCTGTGATTCGGACGGCGTGGCTCATAGAATTGGGAACAGACTTTCCACGCCTAATGAGCTGTTACGTGCCTTGAAAGGAATTCGTCGATGCGTGAGATCAGAGAGAACGACGTGGTCGCGTTGCTCGTCGATCTGCCGCGGCTGAAGCTGCGGCGGGGTGATGTCGGCACGGTCGTTGAGGTCTTCGCCGCGAACGAGCATCACCCGGCGGGCTACGTCGTCGAGTTCGTCGCGGAGTCTGGCGAGGTGTACGCGCATGCTGACATCACCGATACCGCGCAGCTCATCCCGCTCCGGTTCAAACGCGAAGCCGCGTAAGCGGCGAAAATAAATTCGATCTCATCTCAGTTCACCTGTGCTCAAAGTCATCAACGTCGTCGGGGCGCGACCGAACTTCATGAAGGTCGCGCCGATCGTCGAGGCGATGCGCCGGCGCGCGAGCGAGTTCCTACCCCTCGTCGTCCACACGGGGCAGCACTACGACGCGCGGATGTCCGACGCCTTCTTCCGCGATCTGGGACTCCCCGAGCCGGACGTGCACCTCGGCGTCGGCTCAGGCTCGCACGCGCAGCAGACCGCCGCCGTGATGCAGCGCTTCGAGCCGGTCGTCGTCGAGCACAAGCCCGACTGGGTGCTGGTCGTCGGCGACGTGAACTCGACCATCGCGTGCGCGCTCGTCTGCGCGAAGCTGGGGGTGAGAGTCGCGCACGTCGAGGCGGGCCTGCGCAGCCGCGACCGCGCGATGCCGGAAGAGATCAACCGCCTGCTCACCGACCAGATCGCCGACCTGCTCCTGACGCCCTCGCCCGACGCCCGTCGAACGTCGACGATCCGGTGACGCTCGCGCGCATCCTCTCCGCCCTCGAACGCGTCGGCGAGCGGCTGCCCGTCGTCTTCCCCATCCACCCGCGCACGCGCGCGCGCCTCGCGGAGTTCGGTCTCGCGGATCGCGTGCGCGCGGCATCGCCGCGCCTGCGCCTGACCGAGCCGCTCGGCTACCTCGACTTCCTCCGCCTGATGAGCGGCGCGCGACTCGTCCTGACCGATTCCGGCGGCTTGCAGGAGGAGACGACCGCGCTCAACATCCCGTGCCTGACGCTGCGCGAAAACACCGAGCGACCGATCACGGTGACGATGGGCACGAACCGCGTCGTCGGCACCGACGAGGAGAGGATCGTCGTCGCGGCTGCCGAGTCGCTCGACGTGCGCCGCGACAGCGTCCCGCCGCTCTGGGACGGTCAAGCCGCCGACCGCATCCTCAACGCGCTCCTCGAAGCGACGCCCGGCTCGGCGCGATGAACGGGGCGATGAACGAGGGCGGACGCCCCCGCGCGGGCGACGACGATCAGCACTCCGCCGCGCGACCGCGCGACGCGCAACCTGCCTCGGCAGTGCGAGACCAGCGCACCGCTCCCCGCCTCCCGAAGCTGATTCAAAAAATCCTCCCGCCGTCTCGACGCGCCGCGCTGCGCGGGGAGGTGCGCGCGCGCGATCTCGCGCCCGAGGCGTTGCTGCGCCTGCGCCGACACTTCAGTGTCAGGCGCGAGCGCGCGGGACTCGCGCGCGGCGAAGAAGCCCCGCGCGCGGCGCGTCTGCGCGCGGAGTTCGCCGCGCTCTCACCCCCGGAACTGCTCGCGCACTTCCGCGCGCGCGCGACGCCGCGCCTGCCCGACGGGCTCGAAGCGGAGCCCGAAGAGTCGGCGCACCTCTCGCGCGAGAGATTTCCGCGCGAGACCGACGAGCTGATCGCGCGCGCTTTGCAGATCGTCGAAGCTGACCGCTGGTCGCTGCTCGGATGCGGCGAGTTCGACTTCGGCGGGGAAGTTGACTGGCTGCGCGATCCGCTCTCCGGCGCGCGTTGGTCGCGAGGGTTTTTCGCCGACGTAAAACTTTTCCGGGGCGACGGCTCGGACGCGCGCGTGCTGTGGGAGCTGAACCGGCTCGCGCACCTCGTCGCGCTCGGGCAGGCTTACGCCGTCACGTCGGACGAGCGGCTCGCGGAAAAGTTCTTCGCGCACGTCGAGGGCTGGCGCGCGCAGAACCCCGTCGCGCGCGGCGCGAACTGGGCGAGCGCGATGGAGGTCGCGCTGCGCGCCGCGAACCTGCTCGCGGCGCTGCGCCTCTTCCGCCGCTCGCCGCTATTAGACGAGCGGAAACTCTCAACGCTCCTCGCGACCCTCGACGAGCACGGCGAGTTCGTGCGCGCGCACCTCGAGTTCTCGCACCTCGCGACGAGCAACCATTACCTGTCGAACGTCGTCGGCTTGCTCTGGCTCGGCGTGCTGCTCCCGGAGCTCGAAGCCGCGCGCGGCTGGCGCGAGTTCGGTCTCGCGGAGATGCTCGGCGAGATGGACAGGCAGGTGCTCGCCGACGGCGCACACTACGAGTCGTCGACCGGCTACCACCGACTCGTCGCGGAGATGCTCCTCTATTCGTTCGCCCTCTGCCGCGCGAACGGGATCATGATCGAAGAAAAGTATTGGTCGAAGCTGCGCGCGATGCTCGGATACACGCGCGCGTACCTGAGGCCGGACTTGAGCGCGCCGCTCGTCGGCGACACGGACGGCGGCCGCTTCCTCCCGCTCTCTACGCGCGCGGCGGACGAGCACGCGTACGTCGTCCAGATCGGCGCGGCGGTCTTCGACGAGCCGCGCTTCAAGCTCGAGGCGCGCCCGCCCTTCGAGCTGCTGTGGCTTCTCGGCGAAGATGGCTTGCGCGCTTACGAAAATGTAACGGCGGGCGAGCCCACGGCGTCGTCCGCCGCCTTCGCGTGCGCGGGCACTTACGTCCTGCGCGACGCAGACCTCTACCTGCTCATGAGCGCGTCGGGTGCGGGCGCGCGCGGGCGCGGCTCGCACGCGCACAACGACGCGCTCTCCGTCGAAGTCTCCGCCTGCGGCTCGAACTTCGTCGTCGATCCCGGAACCTACGTCTACACCGCAGACCTCGCCGCGCGCCACGAGTTCCGTTCGACCGCGCACCACTCGACGGTCGAGGTGGACGGCGCGGAGCAGAACGAGACGGACGAGCGCGCGCCCTTCCGCATCGGCGACGACGCGCGTCCGCGCCTGCTTCGCTGGTCGGCGGGCGACGCGCGCGACCTCGCCATTGCCGAGCATCGCGGCTACGAACGACTGCCCGCGCCCGTCACGCACGCGCGCGCCGTCCTGCTCGACAAGCGCCGCCGCTTCTTCCTCGTCGAAGACACTTTCGCGGGCACAGGCTCGCACACGTTCCGCTTCCGCTTCCACGCCGGGCGCGCCGTCGCGGCGCGCGTGCGCGAGGGCGGCGCGGAGTTGTACGATGACGCGAACGGCGCGCGACTCTTCGTCGTCGCGCTCGACGCTGACGCGCAAGCCGCCGTCGAAGCCCGCTCGACTTCGCGCGACTACGGCGAGCGCGCCCCCTCGCAGAGCCTCTGCTGGACGCTGCGCGCCGGCGCGCCGCTCAGGGTCGCGTGGGCGCTCGTTCCCGTCGGCGCGGGCGAAGACGAGGGCGCGCGTCTCGCGGAAACTGTCGGCGTGCTGCGCGCGACGAGTCGTGATAAGTGGTTGAAAATTGGTGAGTAGGGGTCTGAGTGGGGGATGGGGGATAGGGG
>JAIVJC010000120.1 GCA_020200235.1 Acidobacteriota bacterium
TCACTCAGCAGGTGCGCGACGTTCTCCCTGCGCCCCGTGAAGAAGTTGTCGAGGCAGAGCACCTCGTGCCCGCCGGCGAGCAAACGCTCGCACAGGTGCGAGCCGATGAAGCCCGCGCCGCCCGTGACCAGTATCCTCATCTCGCTAGCGTGATCCTTACTTTAACTCGTCTGCCTCAGACCGGATGGTAACACGACCGCGCCGCGCGGCAGTTCGCGCGCCGCCGATTTCACGTCCGCCTTCGCGCCGCGCCTTCACGCGCCCAGGTCCAGGATGTCCTGCGCGTCGCCGGAGACCCCCGCCGCGGGCTCTTTCGGCGTCGCGGGCGCGGGCTCAGCCATCACCAACGGCGACGACGGATCGGGCACGCGCGCCGCGGCGGCGGGCGCGTGCGCGTCCGCGCCGGTCTCTCGCGGCGACGCCGCGCCCGCGTCGAACTCGCGTGGCAGGTCGGCGGTCTTCCGGCGGCGTTTGCGGGTCGGCTGCTCGACGCGCGAGCCGAGCGTGGCGAGCGCGGCGAGCATCAGGAAGAGCAGGGCGTTGGCGGTCGTGTGCAGCGTGAAGTCGAAGAAGCTGTGGACGAGCACGGCGAAGCAGCCGGTGAGCGCGCCGAGGGCGACGCCGCGCCGCTGCGCGTCGCGCGAGTCCATGCGCCGGAAGCCCGCGCGGAAGAGCAGCGCGACGAACGCGAGCGCGAGCAGCGCGCCCGCCACCCCGGCGTCCGAGACGATCTGCAAGTAGTCGTTGTGCGCCTGCTCGAGCCGGTAGACGCGACCGTTGCCCTGATCGTAGCGGCTGTAGGCGACGCCGAACGCGCCGAGCCCGACCCCCGTGACGGGGTGATCGCGGATCATGTGGGCGGTGGCGCGCCAGAACTCGACGCGGCCGGTCGTCGGGTCGTCGGCGTTGACCGTGCCGACGAAGCGCGAGAGCGCGCCCTCGCCGCCGAAGAAGATCGCGCCGAGGAAGAAGGCGACGATCAGCACGAAGCCGAGCACCGCGCGCGCGGCGACGCGCCGCAGGCGCACGCCCCTGCCCTCCCTCTCGCCCCCCTCTTCCGCGCCGCCGCGCCTGATGCCCGCCGAGACGATGAGGACGAACATGATCTCCGCCGCGAGGCTCAGTATCCCGCCGCGCGAGTTCGTCAGCACGATCCCGAGCGCCATGATCATCGAGAGGAAGGCGTAGATGAAACGCTTGTCGCGCTCGACCGCGCCGCCGAAGAGGAAGCCGAGCGGGAGCGCGAGCGCCAGCTCCATGTAGCCCGCGAAGTGGTGCCGGTTGATGAAGGGACCGAAGCCGAGCGACTGCGTGGTCTCGCGCACGCCGAAAATCTTGTCGGGGCTGACGAAGAACTGCGCCATCGAGAAGATGGCGAGCGCGAAGCCGAAGATCATGAGGACGCGCGCCAGCAGTCGCAGGCGGCGCGGGCTGTCGACGAAGGCGAGCGCGGCGGCGAAGTAGACGACGAGCGAAGCGATCTGCACGACGACGAGGCGCGTCGTGAACGGATCGAGCGAGAGGGCGCGCGCCGCCGCCGCGCCGAGCGCGGCATCGTTTGCCGGCGTCGCGCCCAGGGGCAGGAGCTGCGCGACGCCGACGGCGACGAGACCGAGCAGCGGGAGTTGGAGCGGGTTGCGGCTCAGGCGCAGCCGCCGCGTGCGCCACGCGTCCGCCGCCCACGCGACGAGGACGAAGCCGGCGCCCGCGTGGAAAATCGCGAGCGACCAGCTATGCACTGTCCCGAAGGCGAGAGCGGAGAGGATGACGGCGAGGCACAGCGCGAGGATGATGAAGCGGCTCGCGACCGTGCGCGGCGTCTCAGCGGACGGGCTGGCGGCGGGCTGCGTCGCCGGCCGAGTCGCCCGCCGCCGCCGCCGAACGCGCGGCTCCTCGCTGCTGCTCCGCCCCGGCACGTTGGAGGCTGAAGTCGTCATACCAAATCTTACCGAAGATGGGACACGCCTCGTCCCTGCACGGCTGCCGCCTGATGAGCAGCACGACGCCGTCCGCGTCCTGCGGCGCGGTGAACTCCAGAGCGATCGGCTGCCAGTCGTTCGTCCCCGCGGGCGCGGGCGCGGAGGTGGCGATGGCCGCCCCGCCCGTCTTCGCGCTGACCACGTCCACGACAAGCGACGCGACGCTCTTCAAGCCATCCGTGCGGACGAAGAATTCGAGGCGGTAGCGCGCGCCGGGCTCGACGGCGACTAACTGCGTGACGTTCGCGTACTGGATCGAGGAGGGCGCGTTGAAGGAGACGCGCAGGCTGCGCGCGCCCGAGTGGCGCGCGCCCGGATCGATGCCGGTCTGCGCCTGCGGGACGGGCGTCACCGACCAGTCGAATGCCTTCTTGCCCGCGGCGACGGCCTCGTCCTCGAAGCCGCCGTTCGTGATCTGCCCCGTGGCGACGCGCGCGCCGTCGGGGGACGCCTCGCGGTAGATCGAGAGTGCGGAGTTGACGCGCTTGGCGGCGAGCAGCGCCTCGACGAGCGCGTCGCCCGCGGCGCGTTGCGCGCGCCTGTCCTGCGGGCTGAGCGCCGCCCAGAGCTTGAGCGCGTCGTCGGTGCGCTTCTGCGTGATCAGGTATTTGACCAGCTCTCCGCGCACGGCGGGGGAGCCGCCGATCGCCGCCGTCACGCGCGCCACGTCGCCGTCGAAGATCGACCAGACGGAGGCGAAGATCGGCCCGCGCAGGGTCGGGTCTGACTCCGCCGCGCCGCGCAGCTCGACGACAGCCTCTTCGTCGCGACCCGCGCGCAGCAGCAGGTTCCCGAGGTACCAGCGCGGCATCACGTAGCTGGGCGCGAGCCGCTCCGCCGCGCGCGCGAACTGCTCGTTCGGCGGGTAGTTGGCGAGCGTGTTGCCGATGAACCACCGGCCCGCCGCCCACACCGCCGCCAGAGTCAGCGCGACGGGCACGAGCAGCAGCGCGCGCCGCCACGGCGCGTCAACGTTCACGAGCGTGAGTTGATCTGACATTGAGGGAAGGGGTTGGGGG
>JAIVJC010000043.1 GCA_020200235.1 Acidobacteriota bacterium
CGGGGAGAGAGTATGAGCAGCCGGAAGTGCCCGCGCTGCGGGCTGGTGAACTGGGCTGACGGCGGCGCGTGCAAGCGTTGCGGCTCGCCGCTCGACGGCTCCGCCGCGCCCGCCGACGCCGAAGAGGGCGGGCCGCGCCGCGGCGGGGGATTCGTCAGGCGCGCGCTCGTGGTCGTCTGCGTCGTCCTGCTGATTCTGGTCGGCTTCTACGTCTCGCTGCTCGTCACGTCCGAGCCGGTCACGCCCGAGCAGCGGAAGTTGATCGAGCGCGCCGTCGCTCTGCTCGGGGAGAAGGGCTTGGGCGAGCACACGACGGCGCTGCGCCGCCTCGCGAGCTACCGCGCGACCGACAACTGGTGGAACCGCTGGAACGGTCACCGCGACGCCTACGCCGCGACCAACTTCCCCTTCGAGGTCGTCACGCTCTACCCCGACTTCTTCGCGCACCCGACCGACGACACGGAGCGCGCCGTCGTCCTGCTGCACGAGGCGTACCACCTCGCGGGCGGCGACGAGCGGGCGGCGTTCGCCGGCGTCTGGCGCGACAAGCAGCGGCTCGGCTGGACGAAGGACAAGTACGGGCAGACGCGCGTCTGGCACAGCGTCCGCGAGTTCACGCAGCATAACGCGCCGGAGCTTTTCCGCTGCGGGGCGGACGGGAAAAGTAATTGCCTCGAATAGTGACGCTTGATCGTGACTTGTCCCGGAACGTCGCCCGCACGGCGAGCCGGAGCGCAAAGACTTACCCGACCCACAATTTGTTGAGTTGTGTTTCGGAGCCGTTGAACTTGTCGCGGTCGCACCTGCCGACGCCACTGACCTTGTGCGGCGGCGGCCCGATGGCCCCGTCCGTATATTGCCACATCGTCCAGGTGTCCCAGTTCGGCGGGACGACGGGCGTCGGACCGTACTGCGCGAGCCAGAACCAGCACTGGGCCAGCACCGGGTCTTTGTGCACGCCGAGGATCTGCTTGATGAAGTGACCTGAGTAGAGGCCGGGGAAGCGTCCCGTCTCTTGTTGGACATGGGTGACGAAGGCCCTCGCCTCATCGAGCGACATGCTGGGGCCGGTCGGGTTCGGCTCGAAGTCGAGGACGAGGAGCGTCTTGTCGGGGTTGCCCACCACGTTCAGGAAGTTCTGCGCCTGCTTGACGCCGTCGCTGCCGGTGGCGAAGTGGTAAGCCCCCCACAGCAGCCCGGCGTTGGTCGCCTTCGTGCGGTTGGTCTTGTAAGTCGGATCGGCGCCGGCCTGCCCCTGCGTGGCTTTCTGTATGACGCCGAGGATGCCGTCGGCTTTGGCTTTGTCGAGGTTGACGTTGCCGTTGTGGTGAGAGATGTCTATGACGACGTTGAGTGGCTCTGCCATGACGATCCTTTCGGAGGCACGGAGCCTGCGGACTCCGTGTGAGGCTAGCTGCGTGGATAACCGGGTCGGCCGAGCGCGGGGGCTCGCCGGGAGGCGCGACGTGAGATAAGGCGTGGGCACGATATTCCCGCGCGCGTTTGCTTGTCAACTTCAATTCGCGTGCGCCGAGGGCGTTGACAAGATGTGCGCGGATCGCGTTATGATGTGGGCGCCAAAGCAGGATCAGATTCGATGAAGAGTTCTTACCACCCGCAGACCAAGCTCCTCCTTACGGCGCCGCCCGCGCGCCGCGCGCTCTGACGCGCGCGCGAGAGACCAGCGGGGGCGGCGAAACTTCCGAAGCGACAATTAAAGAATCGAACGCGACGCACGGGGCGCGTGCGCGGCGCGGTCAACTTTTGCGCCGCGCCTTGCGTCGCGTGGGAAGTTGTGTAAGTTTGGAGGAAAGGTTGGCGAGCGATGGACGAAAAATATTTTCCCGAAAAGATCGAAGAGAAGTGGCAGCGGGCTTGGGCTGAGTCGGGCGCGTTCGAGGTCGAGCCCGACAGCGACGAAGGGGCGCGCCCGAAGTTTTACTGTCTGGAGATGTTGCCCTACCCCTCGGGCTTCCTGCACATGGGGCACGTGCGCAACTACGCCATCGGCGACGCGCTCTCCTGGTTCAAGCGGCTGCAGGGGTTCAACGTGCTGCACCCGATGGGGTGGGACTCTTTCGGTCAGCCCGCCGAGCAGGCGGCGATCAAGCGCGGCGTGATGCCCAGGGAGTGGACCGAGGCGAACATCGAGAAGATGCGCGGGCAGTTCCGGCGCTTAGGGGTCAGCTTCGACTGGCGGCGCGAGATCGCGGCGCACACGCCCGAGTATTACAAGTGGGATCAGTGGTTCTTCCTGAAGATGCTGGAGCGCGGCTTGATCTACCGGAAGAACTCGCCCGTCAACTGGTGCCCGCTGGAGGAGACCGTGCTCTCGAACGAGCAGTCGTCGGGCGGCGTCTGCTGGCGCTGCGGGGCGTCGGTGGAGAAGCGCGATCTGGAACAGTGGTTCGTCCGCACGACGGACTACGCGCAAGCCCTGCTCGACGACATGAAGGAGATCGAACAGGGCTGGCCCGAGCGCGTGCTGACGATGCAGCGCAACTGGATCGCGCGCAGCGAGGGCGCGTTCGTCGATTTTCAAATTAAAGAATCGGACGAGCGCGTGCGAGTCTTCACGACGCGCCTCGACACCATCTACGGCGCGACCTTCGTCTGCGTCTCGACCGAGCACCCCGTCCTGGAGCACGCGCTCCTCAAAGAGGAGGTGCGGCGCTTCGCGGAGCGCGTGCGCGCGTCGCGCGCCGCCGCGGTCGGCGCGCCGGGCGAGGTCGAGTTGAAGGAGGGCGTCAACACGGGCTTGTTCGCCGTCAACCCCTTCAGCGGCGAGCAGGTGCCGGTGTGGGCGGCGAACTACGTGCTGATGGAGTACGGCACGGGCGCGGTGATGGCTGTGCCCGCTCACGACGAGCGCGACTTCGAGTTCGCGCAGCGCTACTCTCTGCCGATCCGCCGCGTCATCGAGCGCGTCTCGCACGAGCAGGAGCAGATCGCGCACGATCCAGTCTCGCGCGATCAGTCCGCCGTCATGCCGCACGCCTTCACGGACTACGGCATCCTCGTCAACTCCGACGACTGGAGCGGCAGGCTGTCGGAGGACGCGAAGCGAGAGATGGCCGAGTCCGCGAAGTCGAAAGGCTTCGGCGAGTCGGCGATCACCTACCGCCTGCGCGACTGGGGCATCTCGCGCCAACGCTTCTGGGGCGCGCCGATCCCCATCGTCTACTGCGACGGGTGCGGCGCCGTGCCCGTGCCGGAAGATCAACTGCCGGTCTTGCTGCCCGAGCGCGCGGAGTTCACCGGCGCGGGCCGCTCGCCGCTGGCGGGCGTCGCCGAGTTCGTCAACACCACCTGCCCGAAGTGCGGGAAGGCGGCGCGCCGGGAGACGGACACGATGGACACGTTCGTCGATTCGTCGTGGTACTTCTTCCGCTACTGCGATCCGAAGAACGTCGACGCCCCGTTCGACAAGGAGGCGGCCCGCTACTGGACGCCGGTCGATCAGTACATCGGCGGCGTCGAGCACGCGGTGATGCACCTGCTCTACACGCGCTTCTGGACGAAGATGATGCGCGACATCGGGCTCGTCGGATTCAAAGAGCCCGTCAAGCGCCTGATGACGCAGGGTATGGTCGTCGCCGAGACCTTCTACCGCGACGGCGAGGACGCGGGCTCGAAGGTCTACTACAACCCGGCGGACGTCGACGTGGTGCGCGACGAGCGCGGGCGCGTCTCTTCGGCGACGCTCGTCGCCGACGGGCTGCCCGTCACGGTCGGCGCGTTCGAGAAGATGTCGAAGTCCACGAACAACGGCGTCGATCCGGACGAGATGATTCAGGCTTACGGCGCGGACGCCGTCCGCATCTTCTCGCTCTTCGCCGCGCCGGTCGAGAACGATCTGCGCTGGCAGGAGGCTGGGATAGACGGCGCGCTGAGATTCCTGCGGCGCGTCTACTCGACCGTCCACCGCTGGCACGCTGCGCTCTCCGACGCGGCGCGCGACGCCCCCGCCCTCGAAGAGTTGGCGGACGAGGTGCGGGGCTTGCGTCGCATGACGCACCGGACGATCCGGCGCGTCACGGACGATCTCGAGGAGATGCACTACAACACGGCGATTGCCGCGCTGATGGAGCTGATGAACGCGCTGGGCGACGCGGGGCTCGCGCCCGAAAAGGCTTCGGCGTCCGAGCGATTCGTCGTGCGCGAGGCTTTGGAATCGGTCGTGCTGATGCTCGCGCCGTTCGCGCCGCACGCGGCGGAGGAGATGTGGGAGGGGCTCGGTCACGCGGGCGGCATCCTGGGCAGCGGCGCGCGCTTCCCCCGAGCCGACGAGGAGCTGGCGAAGCGAGAGCTGCTGGAAGTCCCCGTGCAGGTCAACGGCAAGCTGCGCTCGCGCCTCTCCGCCCTGCCCGAGGCGACCGAAGACGAGTTGCGCGCGTCGGCTCTCGCGGACGAGAAGGTGCGCGGCTTCATCGAGGGTCACGAGATCGTCAAAGTGATCGTCGTCCCGCGCCGCCTCGTCAACATAGTGGTTCGTTAAAAGCGTTGTCCGTTGTCAGTGGTCAGTTGTCCGTTGCTTGTGGATTCGCAGGCGCGTTGTGCGAGAAGATCGGTCGAGTTCACGGGCGAGAAGAACAACCGACAACGGACAACTGACAACGGACGGCTTTTGCTTTAATCTCACACCCGAAAGATCACGGAGCGAATAAACTTTGTCTGATACGACACCGGAACAGCCCGACACGCGGACGCCCGCGCCAGAGAAGGGCGGCGCGTGGACGACGGCGCGCGTCCTCTTGAGCGCGCTCGTCTTCGTCGGGCTCGCGCTCGCCTTCTCCTCTTCGAGCTGCAACCCCACGGACGACACCGCCAACGCGCCGCGCGCCGACGCCGATGCGAACTCGAACGGCGCCGTCCGCCCGCGCGGCACGCCCTCCGCGCCCTCCGCGAAAGCCACGCCCGTCGCGCTCCCCGACGAGATTAGGAACACGGAGCTGCGCGCGCTCGACGGCAAGGGCTTCAAGCTCGCCGACTATCAGGGCAAGGTGTTGGTCTTGAACCTGTGGACGACGTGGTGCAGGCCGTGTCGCGACGAGATGCCGCAGCTCGTGGAGTTCTACGACGACTACCGCGGGCGCGGCGTCGAAGTGCTGGGGCTGACGATGGAGGACGATCGCGGGAACACGCCCGAGGCGGTGAAGGAGTCCGTGCGCGACTTGAAGATTAATTACCGCGTGGCGTGGGCTGAGCAGGAGCTCTACGCGCGCTTCCTCGCGCCCGGCTTCGAGATACCGCAGACCTACATCATCGACCGCGAGGGGCGCATCCGCCGCAAGCTCCGCGGCGGGGGCGCGCACGTCGGCAACTTCATCCGCGCCACGGTCGACGACATCCTCGCGGGCAAAACATAAATGACGAAGGATGAAGGATGAAGGATGAAGGATGAATTAAGGCACGCTGCCTTCTATTCATCCTTCATCCTTCATCCTTCCCCTTATTCCTCTTTCCTCTGCTCCTCGAGTTCGCGCTCGCCTTCCTCTTGCAGGCGCTCGCCCTCGCGCTCCAGCTTCTCGTCCTGCAAGCCCTGCGCGACGCCCTCCTTGGCGCGCCCCTCGATGATCTTCATCTCGGCTTCGACGCGCCCCTCCACCTCGTCGATGGCGGCGGGCTCGCCGGTCTCTTCCTGCGTCAGCACATTCTCTGGATCGATCTGCATCTCGCGTGCCTCCTTCGCCCGATCACTGCCGTCACGGAATTTATTAACGTGCGGCAATCCTCGCATTGACGCAGCCCGCCGGTCAAACCGCGACCGCGCGACTTCGGGGCGAAGGTGCGGCGCGGCGGTGGCGTGCGTCGAGTCGCCCGTGTTAAATTAACGACGCCGATTCTCCCGCAAGGTCGAAACTTAACGAGCCGGATAATTGTGACAGCCCTTCCGACAAAAATCATCGCCGCCCTGCTCGCCGCGCTGCTCGGCGCGTCGGGCGGAGCCGCCTCTTTCGCCGCCTGCCCATACGCCACGGGCGAAGCGCTCGCGCGGACGGCTTCGCACGACTGTTGCCCCTCTCAACGCGCGCGCGCCGACAGCCGCGACGCGGGGTCGCATCACGCGCACGGCGCTCCGGCACACCACGATCATCAGAACGACCCCGACCACTCGCAACGGGCGTCGCAAAGGGCAGGCTGCGCCGCGCATCGCGCCTGCGACTCCGCGCGGATCGGGAGTCGGAACGATTCCGGCTCGCCGTGCGCCGACTGCTGCGCGCCACTCCTCGCCGGCGCGAGCTCTCCCGCAGTCGCGTCACCCCGCAATGCTAATCGCGCCGACGACGCGCACGACGCGACCGCGCCTCAGCCGCTCGCGCCCGCGCCGCCGCGCCGCCGAGATTTAGCCCCGACAAAGCACGCCCCGCCCGCGCCGCGCGCGCGCCTGCACGCCCTCAACAGCGTCCTTCTCATCTAGCACCCTCTCCCGCGCCCGCGGCTCTCGAACAGAGCCGTCGGTTGCGCAGCCGCGTCTTCAGAGACCGCCGATCGAGAAACGCGAACGGCGCCACGCCCGCGACGCGCCGCAAAAATATTTCGGGAGGGAAGATGAGACACGCAGTGATCGTCACGACCAGACTTCACAAACTTATCGCCGCCGCCGCGCTCGCGCTTCTACTCGCCGCCGCGCCCGCCGCGCGCGCGCAACACGAGGGGCACGATCAGCACACCGGGCACAAGACGGCCGCCAAGCCCGCGCGCCGCGCGCCGAAGCGCAAGCCGAAGCCGAAACCGACCGCGCGTAAAAAGTCCTCGCGCAACGTCGCACGAAAACCCGCCGCGTCGCCGTCGCCCCGGCAACCCGACACGCACGCCGGACACGACATGACGCAGCCCGCCGCCGCGCCCGCGTCGTCGCCAGGTACCAACCCCACCCCCGCCGCGTCTCCCACGCCTTCGCACGCGGGAGCGCACGAAGGGCACGTGAGCCCCATGCAGACCCCCGCGCCGTCGCAGGCGGCGCCCGCGACAGTCGCGCCCGCGCAGCAGCAGCAGCCCCAGAGCGAGCACACGCAGCACCAGATGCCTGCGGAGGGGAAGAAGGAGACTCCGGCGGCGACGCCGACCCCCTCGACGGCAGACCCGCACGCCGGGCACGACATGAAGTCGGGGCACGAGGGCATGAAGATGCCGGGCGAGGCGACGACGAAACCGGCGGGTGTCGGCGGCATCGCGTCGATCTCCGAGTCGGACGTGAACGAGTTGATGGTCATGCGCGGCGACGAGATGGGCATCCGCGTCGGCGCGAGTCAAAACAATTTCATGTCGATGGGACAGATGGGCTCCGGCACCGCCTGGCAACCGTCGTCCGCCCAGATGAACATGATCCACAAGCGCGAGGGCGACTGGCTGCTGATGTTCCACTACAACGTCGTCGCGGGCGTGAACCGGCAGGGCGGACCGCGCGGCGTCACCAAGCTCGACTCCGCGAACTGGTTCATGCCGATGGCATACCGCCGGGTCGGCAGAGGCACGCTGCAACTGCGCGGGATGTTCAGCCTCGAGCCGTTCACCTTCCCGCCGGGCGGATCGCCCTTGCTCTTCCAGACGGGCGAGACCTACAAGGGCGAGCCGCTCATCGACAAGCAGCACCCGCACGATCTCTTCATGGAGATCTCCGCGCAGTACACCCTGCCCATCGGGGAGCGCGGGACGTGGTTCGCCTACTTCGGCTACCCGGGCGAGCCCGCGCTCGGTCCCGTCGCCTTCATGCACCGCGCGTCCGCGTCGGAGAACCCTTCGGCGACGCTCTCGCACCACCTTCAGGACTCGACGCACATCTCGTTCGGCGTCCTGACGACGGGCTTCACCTACCGCTGGTTCAAGCTGGAAGGCTCGCTCTTCAACGGTCGCGAGCCGGACGAGAGTCGCTACGACTTCGACGCGCACCGGTGGAACTCGCGCTCGGCGCGCCTGAGTTTTGCGCCGAACCGCAACTGGGCGATGCAGGTCTCCTACGGCTTCCTGCGCAGCCCCGAAGGGCAGGAGCCCGACGTGGACGTGCGGCGCGCGACCGCCTCGGTGCAGTACAACAAATCTTTCGACCGCGGCAACTGGGCGTCCGCCTTCGTCTGGGGGCGCAACCACTTGAGCGGGCACGACGAGCCGCGCAACCTGAACGGCTACACCCTGGAGTCCACTCTCAACTTCCTCGACAGGAACTACCTCTACACGAGATTAGAGTTGGTCGATAAGGACGAGTTGCTGCGCGCGAGCGACCGCGCGCTCTTAGGGATCACGGAGCATCACCCGTCGTTCCGCATCGGCGCGTACACCTTCGGCTACGTGCGCGACGTGTTCGACAACGACGACTGGTCGATCGCCCTCGGCGGCGACGTCACGACCTACTCGAAGCCGGGCGTGCTCGATCTGATTTACGGTCGCAACCCGACCTCTTACAAACTCTTCGTGCGCGTGCGCCCCGGTCGCATGAAGATGGATCACGGCGGTCACTCCGGTCATCAGGAAGATAAGGGGCAGGCGACAGCCCCCGCGCACAAACATTAGACCACTTGCGAAAGCAATGAGGTCGGAACCGCCTGCTGCAAGCGGGCGGGTCTGCCGATTGTGAGATTGCGGATTGCGGATTGCGGATTGAAAAGCATCTAAGCTCTCTCCTTCTAATCCGAAATCCGCATTCCGCATTCCGCAATTGAAGAGCCCGCCCGCTACCGCAGGCGGTTCCGACTCGCCGCGCAGCCTGCGCCGAGCGCACAGGCGACTCAGGGCGCGACGGCGGCGCACGACGATCATCATGACGCGAACGTCGCCGACTCTTCCTCTTCGCGCGTCCCGGCGTTCATGAAAACGGCTGCGGAGCTGAAGGGGCTCGCGCCCACGCTCGCGCCGGAGTCGTTCGCGGGCAAGTCGCGCCTGGCGTACCAGGCGGTGCGCGAGATTCCGCGGACGATCGCGCAGTTGCCGTGCTACTGCCACTGCGACGTGGGCTTCGGTCACAAGAGCCTGCACACCTGCTTCGAGGACGACCACGCCTCGCACTGCGCCGTCTGCGTGGACGAGGCGCTGCTCGCCTACAAGTTGCAGAAGGAGGACGGGCTGAAGCCCGATCAAATCCGCGAGCTGATCGTTGCCCAATACTCGCGCGCGCAGTAGTCAGGGCGTGCCGGCGCGCGATCCTGCTAGACTTCGGAATCCGTTAAGGACTAATATCCAACCGATGCGTGAGCGTGTTAACAGAGACGGCCGCCTGCCGCGACGCCTCGCCGCCTTCGGGCTGGCGCTGTGGATCGGCGGGGTCGGCTGCCTCTTCGGCTGCGAGATGACGGTCTCCGCCGCGGGCGCGCGCGACCGTCACGCGGCAGGGCAGAAGGAGTCTGCCCGCGCCACGAGTCACGGCTGTTGCCACGCGGCGAAGAAGAAGAAATCTGGCGCGGCCGCGACGGTCGCCGCGTCGGACATCTCTGTTCGTCCGGCGGCGCGCGCGGACGGCGCGATCTCGCAGTGCCCTTTCAGTAACCCGGCGATCGATCCGGCGCGCAAAGTCCGCGCGGAAGACACTCAGGCGCTCGCGACCGTCAGCCCTCGCGCCCTCGCGCCCGAAGTAAAAACTTTTGCGTTCAATCCGCCTCTCAAGCCGCTCGCGCCAGACCGCGGCGGAACCTACCTCCGTTGCTGTGTCTTCCTGATTTAGAGACGGGTCGCGGTCGAGCCGCGTCCGCGCTACGCGCGCGGGCGGAGTCCGAAACCACGTCCTAAAATCAGGAGACACGAAATGAACAGCATCAAAGTTCTCGCCCTCTGCCTCGCGCTGGGGCTCGTCGCGTTCGTCAACGCGGCAGGCTCCGCGCAGACCACGCAACACCGCAGCGAAGCCGACAGGACGCACGCGAGCCGTCACGCGGACTGCCCGTGCTGCGCGATGAAGCACGCCTCGCATCAACAACACACCGCGGCGCAGACCACGGGTCAGGCCACGCAGGCGAAGACCGACGCCGACGGCTGCTGCACCGACTGCCAGCACGACGGCGCGTCATGCTGCTCGGCGCATCACGAAGGTCAGAAGACTGACGGCGCGTGCGCGAACTGCAAGATGGGCGCGCACAAGTCTGACCGTAAGACCGCCGCGACAGGCGCGGCGGCTGATGCTTCGTGCTGCAAGATGCACGGCGCCGCGGGTCACGATCACGCGGCTGCAACGTCGGGCGGCGATCACAAGGCGATGCACGACTCTCACGCCGACACAGCCGCGGGCGGCTGCTGCTGCGCCGCGGGCGACTCCTGCCCGTTGAAGAAAACTGAAGGGCGATAAAACCCTCTGACCGCGTGGGGCGGGGAATCGATTCCCCGCCCACGCACCTTTTTTCGCGGACGGCGCCCGCCGGAGATTTACATGATCGTACAACCCGAAACGAACACGCGCGCGAGTCGCGCGAAATTCGCGGCGACAAATCTACTTCTGATCACGTCCGCCATGCTCGCGCTCTGCGTCGTCGCGGCGGCGCAAGAGTCGACCGTCACGCTCGCGGGTCAGGTCGTCTGCTCCGACTGCTGGTCGGAGGCGAAGGATCGCGTGAAGACGCCTTACGGCAACGCCGCCGATCTGGTGTGCGCCGCCACCTGCGCCGCGAAGGGGAGGCCCGCCTCGCTCGCCGTCAAGACGGGCGAGGGCAATCAGTTCGCGCTCTACCAGCTCGAAGAGGGTCGGTTCAAGACCGGCGCGAAGGACTGGCTCGCTCTGATGGGCAAGCAGGTGGAGGCGACGGGCACCATGCGCGGGGAGGGCGGCAAGCGGCGCCTGACGGTCGACGAGTTGCGAGTCGTCTCCGACTCGCCCGCGGCGCTGGAAGCCGCGAAGATGATCGGCACGCAAGCCGAGCTTGCGCTCAGAGACCTCTCCGGCGCGGAGCAGCGCCTGAGCGCGCTGCGCGGCCGCGTCGTCGTGCTCAACTTCTGGGCGACCTACTGCGCGCCGTGCCGCAAGGAGATGCCCGACCTCGCCGCCATTCAGAACGACTACGCCGCGCAGGGCGTGCAGGTCGTCGGCGCGTCGTCAGACGAGGCGGAGGATCGCGCGAAGGTCTTGCAGTTCATCAAAGAGACGAAGATCAACTTCCCCGTCTGGCTCGGCGCGACCGCCGAGATGATGCCGCGCTTCGGGCTCGTGCCGGTGCTGCCCGGCACGGTCGTCATCGACCGCGAGGGCAGGATCGTCTCGGCGTCGAACGCGGTCGTCAACCCCGCGGCGCTGCGTAAACAGCTCGACGCCCTGCTCGCCGCCGACGAGAAGAAGGCGGCCGCGCAAGGAGGCGGGGCGAAGGAGGAGGCGGGCGAGGCTTCGACCGTCCCCTCCTGACCGCTTTGACCTGGAGAGGGTCGCGCCGTGAGCGGGACGGGACAACAAGATGAATACAAGTGGACGTTCGGGGCGCGCGTGATCGCGAACCAGATCGACCGCGCGAAGTGGAGGAACACTCTGACGTACAGGTTCCACCCGCGGTTGACGGCTGGCGTCGAGTACAACCCGCTCGCGGGGAAGGTCAGCCCGCTCGCGAACTTCGTCGCGCTGACGGAGACGCACAAGCGCCCCGCCGTCATCGTCGGCACGAGCTCCGACCGCATCGGGACGCCTTCGGGTCAGTCGTTCTACGCGACCTTCAGCAAGAATCTGAAGCACGCGACGAAGCTGCCCGTCGCCCCTTACGTCGGCGTCGCCTACGGCACGTACGAGGATCGGCTGCGCGTCATCGGCGGGCTCAACGTGAACTACAAAGACTGCTGGTCGTCCACGATCCTCTTCGACGGCGTGCGCGTCCACCCGCTCGTCAACTACGCGCGCGGGCGTCACGTCGTCTCGCTCGTCATGGAGCGCGGGCGCAACCCCGGCGCGAGCTACAGCATTTCGTTCTGAGTACTGATAAGGAGAACCGGAGATGAGAAAAATCGTGACGGCGCTGCTCGGCTTGATCATCCTCCTCGGCGGGGCGACCGCTTCGCGCGCGGAGGTCAAACGGGTGCAGATGCACATCGCGGGCTACCTGTGCGGCAATTGAGTGTACAACATACAGAAGGCCGTGAGCCGTCTGGACTACGCACCGAAGCTCAAGGAAATTCAGATCACGAGCATCAAGAAGGGGCTCGGCGTCTTCGCGCCGCAGCCCGGAAAAAAAGTCTCGTTCGCCGCGCTCAAAGAGACGTTGAAGAAGGCGGGCTACGCGCTCGACTCAGCCGACATCACCGTCGTGGGCGTCGTCAGGCGCGACGGCGAAAGCTGGTGGCTCGTCGCGGAGCCGACGGGTCAACGCTTCGCGCTCGACGGCGCGGACGTTGAGAAAATACTGGCGGGATTGACCGAGGGCGCGCGCGTCGAACTTACGGGCGACTGGAAGACGGCGGGCGAGGGCGACTCGGCGCGCGAGACGATCAGGCCGCGCGCCGTGAAGAAGCCGGGAGCCGCGACGAAGACGGCGCGCGCGACGGGCTCGTCGCCCGACGAGCGAACGATTTCGGAGTCGTCATCGACGGAAGAATCGCCGGTAACATTCTCTACGGCGAGTTTCGATGCTGAAGCGCCTCGGCAGTGGCTCGCCGTCCCGCTCGCGGACACGTTGCCGTCTGAGACTTCAAAGAAGATCGTAGCAGCGTCGAAGTCGGATTCATCATCACGAGCGTCGAAGTCGGATTCATTATCGCGCGCGCCGTCGTCTTTCGACTCTTCGCCTAAGTCGTCAACTATACTCGCGCCGATCCGCACCACGTCGCCGGGGCTGACGGTCTACAAGGGGGGCGCGGTGACGCCGCGCCTCTACCTCGTCGAGCAGCACCTCGGCGGCTTGAGCGTCAGCCGCCAAATCTTCAACCTCGGCGTCTCCTACACGCCCTCGCCGCGCGTGCAGCTCGAAGTCGAAGTGCCCGTCTCGCGCACCTCTTTCGACGACGGCGCGAAGGAAGGGAGCGGCGCGGGCCTCGGCAACGTGACGCTGTGGGGCAAGTACCGCTTCTACCGGACGCTGAAGACTTACGGCGACAGGCAGGCGGCGGTGCGCGTCGGGCTGGAGCTGCCGACGGGACGCAAGACGGCGCCGACGGCGAGCGAGGTCAACGCGCCCGCGTTCGTCCGCCAGCAGTTGACGCCGATCAGCGGCGGGTTCGCGCCGCACCTCGATCTCGCGTTCTCGCAGGCGGGCGGGCGGTTCATCTTCGGCGGCGACGCCGAGGGGGTGCTGCGCACCGAGCGCGACGGCTTCCGCATGGGGCACGAGCTGAGGGTCAACACCGATCTCGAATACGTGCTGTTGCCGTTCAGGTACGAGAGTCCCGGTCACGAGCTGTTCCTCGTCCTCGAAACGAGCTTCGTCCACCGCGGCACGGGTCGCCTGGGCGGGCTCGCGGTTCCCGGCAGCAAGGCGACCGAGTTCTACGTCGAGCCCGGTCTGCAATACGCCGCCGCCCCGCGCTTCGTGATCGAGGGCAGCGTGCAGTTCCCGCTCGTGCGCAACACTGGCGCGTTGATGCTGCGCACCGACCGGAACATCCTCGTCGGCGTGAGATACCTGTTCTGAGGTCGAGAGGTTGAAAGCGTTAGCCCTCGCACTACTCCTGCTCGTCGCGCAGCGCCCCGCGCCGGAAGCGTCGAAGCAGTCTCCCGCGCTCGCGCTGAGAGACCTGCGCGGTCGCGTCGTCCGGCTGAGCGACTACAGGGGCAAGGTCGTGCTGCTGAACTTCTGGGCGACGTGGTGCGTGCCGTGCCGGGCGGAAGCTCCCGACCTCGTCAAGTTGCAGCGCGACTACGGCGGCAAGGGTCTGCGAGTCGTCGGCGTCAGCTACCCGCCGAACAGCCGCCGCGCGATGCGCCGCTTCGCGCGCGAGTTCGAGATCAACTACCCACTCCTCACCGGCACGCGCGCCGCGAAAGCCCTCTACACGAAGAGCGAGACGCTGCCGATGACCGTCGTGATCGACCGCGGGGGCAGGGTGCGAGAGATCGTCGAGGGCATTCTGCTGCCGGAGGAGTTCGAAGAGAAGATCAAGCCGCTGCTCGAAGAACCCGCGCCGCCTGTGAAGGCGAGCCCGCGCGCGCGAAAGCGCATCAGTCGGAACCGCCTGCCGCAAGCGGGCGGGTCTACCGATTGTTAGATTGCGGAATGCGGAATGCGGATTGAAGAGCACTCAAGCCCTCTGCTTGAAATCCGCAATCCGGAATCCGCATTCCGCAATCTCGTTACCCGCCCGCTACCGCAGGCGGTTCCGACATGATGAAACTCTGCGCGCTGCGAGTCTCCGACCGCGACGCGCCGAAGTTTCGCGTGCGGGGATTCGCTATCACGCCGGGAAGTTGTAAGATGATCTCGTAAAACTCCCCCGCAGTTAATAATCCGAACTCTCCCTCTCTAGAAGGAGGAGGCAATGAATACCACTGTCAGGCGGAATAAGTTTTCGGTCGCGCTCACGTTCGTGATGATGCTCGGTCTCGCGGCGGGTGCGTTCGCACAAAAGAACCAGGCGAAGGCTGAGAAGGAGGCGCGCGACAAGTCGCAGAAGGCTGCGAAG
This sequence comes from Acidobacteriota bacterium, assembly GCA_020200235.1. GTDB lineage: Bacteria > Acidobacteriota > Blastocatellia > Pyrinomonadales > Pyrinomonadaceae > JAIVGV01. Next base: position 14,512 of record JAIVJC010000043.1, read on the forward strand.
GTCTTCCGCGAGGTGATGTCCACGCCCGACAAGGCGGTCCCGAAAGAGCTGCTCGACGGCGCGGAGGCGGTCGGCGTCTGCCCCGACGTGATCAAGGCGGGCATCATACTCGTCGGCGGTCGCGGCGGCACGTGTGCGATCAGCCGCCGCGTCCCCGGCGGCTGGAGCGCGCCCGCGTTCTTCAAGCTCGGCGGCGGCAGCTTCGGACCGCAGATCGGCGCGTCCTCGACCGACTTCGTGCTGCTGTTTATGAACGACGGCGCGATGGCGGGTCTGCTCTCCGACAAGTTCGAGATCGGCGGCGAGATCGGGGCGGCGGCGGGTCCCGTCGGGCGCACCGCCTCCGCCTCGACCGACGCGCGTCTCAAGGCGGGCATCCTCTCCTACTCGCGCAGCAAGGGGCTCTTCGCCGGGCTCGAGCTGAAGGGGGTCGTCATCAACCCCGACAACGATCTGAACGAGGCGGTCTACGGCCTCAAGGCGAAAGACCTGCTCGTCGGCGTCGAGATCAAGAAGAGGATTCCGCCGAGCGTGCGCGCGCTGCCGCTGCAGATTTCGCGCTACTCCCGCAAGTAGAAATGTCCGTGGTCAGTGGTCAGTTGTCCGTTGCATGTGCCTGCTAATCGAGCCGCCGATGACGAAGTCTGTTGGCTGACCGCGTGCGACGGACGACTGACCACTGACCACGGACATTTTTATATACCTTGACGCTCGCGGCGGGCGCGGCATAGAATCGGTGCGACCCCGAAGAAAGTCCGCCGCGGATCACCCTCGCAGCGGTTGAGGACTCCAAAGTGATGCAACCCCGCACGCAACGTCAGAAAGAGATTTTCGACTACATCAGCCACTTCATCGAGCGGCACGGCTACGAGCCTTCCTACGCGCAGATCGCGCGCCACTTCCAAATCTCTTCGAAGGCGACCATCGCCAAGCACATCGAGGCGCTGGAGAAGCGGGGCTTGCTCTCGCGCGAGCACACGAACGGCTCCTTCGCCCTGCGCGTGCAGTTCGAGGACGTGGCGACCGACGCGACGTGCGACGTGCCCCTGCTCGGTCGCGTCGCCGCGGGCGCGCCGCTCGAAGCCTTCACGGACGCGGCGCAGACCGTCACCGTGCCGCGCTTCCTCCTGGGCCGCGTCCGCCCCGAACAGGTCTACGCGCTGAAGGTGACGGGCGACTCGATGATCGACGAGCACATCTGCGACGGAGACATCGCGCTGATCGAGAACCGCGTCGAAGCGCGCGACGGCGAGATCGTCGTCGCGTTAGTCGACGGGCAGCGCGCCACGCTCAAGCGGCTCTTCCGCTTCGGGCGCGAGGTCGAGCTCCGACCCGCCAACTCGCAGCTCGAACCGATCCGCCTGCCCGCCTACCAGGTGCAGGTGCAGGGCATCTTCCGGGGGCTGCTGCGACCGGCGGTCTGAAGCAGTCGATAGAAAATTAAGAGACGAAGAGGAGCGCCCGACTTTTGAATCGGGCGCTCTTTTTTCTCACGTCGTGATGGGAGATGATCAGTTAAGGATTGAAGCAAAAAGAAGTTTGCCGTATAACTGAGGAACAGCTATACGGCAAATAAAATTCGAGAGCCACCTTGGAGACTCGAACTCCAGACCTGTCGATTACGAATCGACTGCTCTACCAACTGAGCTAAGGTGGCTGGCGCGCGGGCGCGAGGGCAAGAATAAGGACGCCGCACGCGGGCTGTCAAGCGGCGCGCGGGCGGGCGTGAAGGAGGACGACTGTAGAGATGGCGAAAGACGCTTGGAAGAATCAGCCGAACTACAAGATCGGCGGCGGGACGATCAACGAGTACGAGTTCAACCAGCAGCACGGCGCGCTGACGGAGCAGGAGCACGCGCACCTGCCGGGGCAGGGCGAGGGCGGCGCTGCGGACGCGGTGTGGGACGACACAGACCCGTCGGCGAGCCCGGAGGCGCGGCGCATCCAGCAACTGATGAAGGAGGCGCACGAGAAGGTCGAACGCCGGAAACGTAAAGCCGGCGGCGCGAAGCAGGGCACGCGCCCCGCGGGCGCGGGACGAGCCGCGTCCGCTCGCGGAGGCGGCAAGGCTTCCGGCGCGAAGAAGTCCGCGAAGAAGAGTCCGGCGAAGAAGTCTGCCGCGAAGAAGTCTGCGGCGAAGAAGTCTGCGGCGAAGGGCGCGACGAAGACGGCGGCGCGCGGCGCAGCCGGGACGAAGAAGCGTGCGGCTGCCAAGAAGGGCGGCGCGAAAAGGGCAGGGGCGAAGAGATCGGGCGCGAAGGCGGGCGGCGCGCGCACGTCGGCGAAGCGCGGCACGGCTGCGAAGAAGTCGTCCGCGAAGAAGGGCGGCGCGCGCGGTCGTTAGTCCGCGTGGTCGCAGAGTCGGGCGGTCTGATGCGGATCGGAGTTAGCTAAACGAACCGACGAGGAGGGAAGACGCGATGGACGAGCGGCAGGAAGAGCGCGCGGCTGCGCGTGCGGCGGCTGGCGCGCGGCAGGTCGAGGGCGACGCGGCGCGCGCGAACGAGGAGAACGAGTTGGAGGCGGAGCAGGAGTCAGCTGTTAACGCGACGCCCGGCGCGCGCGTCTTAACCCGCATGATCGCCGCCGCGCTCTCATTCGTCTTCGCCCTCGCGCTCGCCGCGTCCGCGCACGCGCAAGCGTCGGGCGCGAAGCCCGCCTCGGCGACGAAGCTGCCCGCGCCCGACCGCGTCGTCGCCGAATACCTGAAGGCGGTCGGCGGCAAGAAGCGCCTCCAGTCGATTCAGGACGCGACCTACGAGTGGGGCGTCGAGGGTCAGCCCGAGTCGAGCGCGCGCACCGCCACGAAAGCGCCTGCGTCCTCGCGCACAGACCTCATCCTCGCAAGCGGCGAGACGAACGAAGCGGCGAACGCGCGCACCGCCTGGGCGCGCACGCCCGACGGCACGCTCAGCACTCTGACCGACCGCGAGGCTCACGCCGCGCGACTGCGCGCCGCGCTCGACGCCTCCCGCCTCGTCGATTACAAGAAACAGGACGTGCTCGCGCGCACCGCCGCACTGGAGCAGGCGGCGAATGAACCCGCTTACGTCGTCGAGTTCTCGCGCCGCAACGGGGCGCGCCTGCGCTACCACTTCGGCGCGTCGTCGAAGCTCCTGCTGCAAATCTCAGACGAGGCGCGCGCTCAGACCACGCGCTTCTCCGACTACCGACCCGCGCAGAACGGCGCGCTGGAGCCGCACCGCGTCGAGACTGTGGCGCGCGACGGCTCGACCGTCAAACTCGCTTTGCGCGCGGCGCGCTACAACACGGGGCTCGGCGACAATCTGTTCGAGCCGCCGAGCGACGCCGCGCTGAACGTCGTCGAGCTGATGCGCGAGGTCAGTCGTAACCAGAAGGAGGACGACGAGCGCGTCAGCCAGTACACCTACACGCGCAAGCAGACCGAGCGCGAGATCAACGACCGGGGCGAGGTCAAGAGGGAGACCGTCAGGGTCTACGAAGTCTACCCGGTGGCGAACGCGGGCGACGTGGAGAAGCTCGTCAGCGAGAACGGCGTCGCGCTCACGCCGGAGCGCGCGGCGAAGGAGGAGAAGCGCGTCGCGGAAGAGATCGAGCGGCGCGAGCGCGAGCGCGATAAGCGCAGGGAGAAGAGGGAGCGCGAGCGCGCCGGGGGCGCGAGGAAGGGCAGGGGCGAGGGCGAAGACGATCCGGGCTTGAGCACCTTCCTGCGCGTCTGCGAGTTCGTCTCGCCGCGCCGCGAGCGCTTCCGCGACCGCGCGGCAATCGTCTTCGACTTCCGCGCGCGCCCCGGCTACAAGACGCAGAGCCGCGAGGAGTCGATCGTCAGCAAGCTCGCCGGGGTCGTCTGGATCGACCCGGCGGACAAGCGGATCATGCGGCTCGAAGCGCGTCTCGTCGAGGGCTACAAGGTGGCGGGCGGGCTGGTCGCGTCCCTGCGCCCCGGCTCGGCGATGATCTTCGAGCAGACGCGGCTCGCCGACGGCGTCTGGCTCCCTAAGTACGAGCAGATTAACTTCGCCGCCAAGCTCTTCATCTTCGCCGGCATCCGGCTCGACGCCACGCGCGAGTACAGCAACTACAAACGCTTCACGACGGCGGGCGACGAAAAGCTCGACGCGCCGAAGACTCCGCCGCCGACACCGCCGCCAGCCCCGGCGCGACACTGAAAGGATCGACCGATGAAACCGACCCCCACCCGCAACATCCGCCGCCGCCCCGCCGGCGCGACGCTCAAAAGATTTCTGGTTTCCGCCCTCCTCGTCGTCCCCCTCTCAATTAAGGTCAGCACGTCCCTCAACCTCGCGCGCGGCGTGAGATCGGGCGACGCGCCGCAGGAGACAGAGGCGCGAGCGCCGGTCAACGTCGCGTCGCTCGACATCCCCGCCTTCATCCGCGAGGTCGCGGCGAGCGAGCGAGCCAACAACAGAAATTTCGCCGACTACACTTACACCGCGAAGACGACCGACCGCGAGACGAAGGACGGCAAGGTCGTCAAAGAAAAAGTAACGGTCGCGGAGATTTACCCGCAGTACGGCGAGGCCGTCCACAAGGTCATCAGCCGCGACGGCGTGGCGCTCTCGGCGGAGGAGTCGGAGCGGGAGTTCAGGCGCGCGGTCGAGGGTTTCAAGAAGGGCGAGCAGGAGGCGGCGAAGCGGAGAGCCGAGGCGGCGAAGCAGGCGGAGGGGGCGAAGCAATCGAACGCGCCCACGCCAGCGCCCGATCCGAAGGCGATCCCCTCGTTCGGACCCAACTGGGGCTTCGGCTTCCGCAGCGGCTTCAGCTCCGGCTCCTTCACGCTCTCGCTCTACAATTTTTTGCGCGCGGGCGAGTTCAGCGCGCCGCGGCTCGAACGCTTCCGCGGCCGCGACGCCGTCGTCTTAGACTTCCGCCCGCGCGCGGACTACGCGCCCGCGTCCGACGCCGTGAAGCCTTACGCCAAACTCGCGGGTCGCATCTGGATCGACGTTGCCGACAGGCAGATCATGCGCGTCGAAGCGCGACCCGTCCCCGAAGCCTTGAAGAAGGGCGACGCGCCGGCCGCGTCGAACGCCGAGCCGTGGATCGTCATCGAGCAGACGCGCCTGCCCGACGGCCGCTGGAAGGAGAGCCACATCCGCCTCAACACGACCGCCGACAAGTCCGTCTTCAACGGCGTCGAGCGCGACCACACGGAAGAGATGACCGACTTCCGCAAGTTCAGCGCAGACGCAGAGGGTAAGGTTGACGCGACCAAGCCGCCGGACAAGCCGTGAACAGCTGTTAGCTGTTAGCTATTAGCTATTAGCTGTTAGCTATTAGCCAGTCGTGCCGTCTTGGACTATTAACGGTTCACGATTTACGATTCACGTTAATGAATGAGATCGTGATCATCGGCGGCGGGTTCGCGGGGGTCGAGGCGGCGTGGCAGGCGGCGGAAGCGGGGGCGCGTGTCGCGCTCTACGAGATGCGCCCGTTGAAGAGCACGCCCGCGCACCGCACGGACAAACTCGGCGAGATCGTCTGCTCGAACTCGCTCAAGTCCGACGAGCCGGGCACGGCTCCGTACCTGTTGAAGGAAGAGCTGCGGCGCGGGCGCTCGTTGGTGATGGAAGTCGCAGCCGAGACGCGCGTGCCCGCGGGCGCGGCGCTCGCGGTCGACCGGCACCGCTTCGCGGAGTCGATCACGCAGCGGATCGAAGCGCACCCGCGCATCCGCCTCGTCCGCGAGGAGATGACGCGCGTGCCCGAAGACGCGATCACCGTCATCGCCGCGGGTCCCTTGTGTTCCGACGCGTTAGCCTCCGAGATCATTCGCCTCACCGGCGACGATCAGCTCTACTTCTACGACGCCATCGCGCCCATCGTCGCCGCCGACTCGGTCGATCGGTCGATCGCCTTTCGCGCCGCCCGCTACGGCAAGGGCGGCGACGACTACCTGAACTGCCCGATGAACGAGGAGGAGTACCGCGCGTTTTACGAGGCTCTGACGACGGCGCAGGGCGTCCCGCTCCAGCGTTTCGAGGAGACGCGCTGGTTCGAGTCGTGCCTGCCGATCGAGGAGATGGCGCGGCGCGGCTACGACACGCTGCGCTTCGGCCCGATGAAGCCCGTCGGTCTTCCCGATCCGCGCACCGGCAGGGAGCCCTTCGCGGCGGTGCAACTGCGCCAGGAAAACTTGATGGCTGACGCCTACAACCTCGTCGGCTTCCAGAACCATCTACGTTACGGCGAACAGGCGCGGGTGCTGAGATTAATCCCCGGACTCGAACGGGCAGAGTTCTTGCAGTACGGGCAGATTCATCGTAATACTTATATCAGAGCGCCGCGCGTGCTCGCCGCAACTTTGCAGATGCGCGAGCGACCGCGGGTCTTTTTCGCGGGGCAGATCAGCGGGGTCGAGGGCTACGTCGAGTCGGTCGCGACCGGCTGGCTCGCAGGGGTGAACGCGGCGCGGCTCGCGACGGAGCGCGGGCTCGTCACGGCTCCTTCGAAGACGGCGACGGGCGCGCTCGCGCGCTACGTCTCGCAGGCGGAGACGGACAACTACCAGCCCGTCAACATCACCTTCGCCCTGCTCGAACCCCTGCCCGAAGAGGATCGCAGGCGCGTCAGGCGCAGTCGGGGCGGCAGCGGCCCGCGCCGCAAGCATCGCCCTCGCCCGCCGCGCAGCGCCCGCGCCGCACGAACCCTGCGACGCAGACCGACGCGCCGCCCGGTCAACCCTCGTCGCCCTCCGCGCCGAGCCGCACCGGCGAAACCAATCAGGGCGCGCCCGCAACATCTTCGTCCGCGGACAAGTCTGCGACGGCGGACGCGCCGGTCGAGGTCGAGGACGACGAGGTCTACAAAGTTAATTCAAACCTCGTGCCCGTCTCGGCGAACGCGACGGACGCGGCGGGGCGCGCCGTCACCGATCTCAAACTCGAAGACTTCGAGCTGCGCGTGGACGGTCAGCCAAAGCCGATCAGCGATCTCTCGCACTCGGAGACGCCCGTCAGGATCGCGCTGCTGTTCGACAACAGCTCCAGCATCCGCCCGACGCGCGAGCTCGAGAAGCAGGCGGCGATCCACTTCTTCCGCAGCGTCCTGCGCCCCGTCGATCAAGCCGCCATCTTCTCCATCGAGACGATCCCGCAACTCTCGCACCCGCTGACGAACGACGTGGCTCGACTCGCGCGCACCATCGAGCGCTTCGGCGACGTGCAGGAGTCTTCGACGCCGCTCTTCGACACCATCGTGATGGCGGCGGAATACCTCAGACCGCAGCCCGGCCGCAAGGTCTTGATCATCGTCTCGGACGGCGTGGAGACGACGAGCAACCTGCAGGATTACGGCGAGATGGTGAGGCGCGTGCTGGCGAGCGACTGTCAGGTCTTCGTCATCCAGCCGGGCTTGAGCGAGAACGCCAACCTGCGCGATCTGATCGCCGAGCGCAGGATGCAGGACCTGTCGTCCTACACGGGCGGCTTCGTCTTCGTCCCCAAAGTCTCGAACGATCTGGAAGTCGCCTTCACGCAGATCGCCGCCGACCTCGCGCAGCAGTACGTCCTCAGCTACTACCCGACCGACGACGGTCGCGACGGGCGCTTCCGCGTCATCACGCTCAGGGTCGCGACGCGCCCGAACGTGCGCGTGCGCGCGCGCCGCGGCTACTACCCTCGCCGCCGCGACAACCTCTCGTCGCTCCAACAAAATCTCTACACGGACGCGGCCGCGTCGAAGCCCGACGCGATCTCGGACCCCGCCTTCGTCTCCAGTCAGTCGCGAGCGCCGATGCGCGACGTCTCGTCGAACGGCGCGCGGGCGGCGGCGGGCACGAAGCCGGACGCCGCGACTCCGCCCTCAAACGTCAACGCCCCCTCGCGCGGCAGCAAGAACCTCGACCCGGACGCGGGCTCCCCGCAAGGCGACGACGCGGCGAGGAACACGCGCCCCGTCGTCAGACTCGCCCCGCCAGACCCTGCGCGCAACGCGGGCGACGTTCCCCCGGCGGGTGCCGCCGACAACTCGCCGCCCGCGAGGGGCGCGACCGCGGACAGACCGCCCGACGCGAAAGCAGCCGCGGCGACGACGAACGCGCCCGCAAAGACCGCCGCCGACGCGAACGCGAAGGAGTCTCAGCCTGTTCAGTCGCGGCAGCCCGCCGCGCCGCAGCCACAACCTTCAACGTCGCCGCAGACGAGTGAGTCGCCGCAGAAGCTCGTCGTGGCGGGCGGGGTGCTCAACAGTCGCGCGAAGAGTCTGCCCGTCCCCGTCTACCCGGAGACGGCGCGGAAGATGCGCGTGGCGGGGACGGTGGTCGTCGCGGTGACGGTTGACGAGAGTGGTAGAGTGTTGGAGGCGAGGGCGGCGAGCGGTCCGGCGATGCTGCGGCAGGCGGCGGTGGACGCCGCGCGGCGAGCTCTCTTCCAGCCGCCGCTCGTCGGGGGGCAGCCGGCGCGTCTGACCGGCGTCATCAACTACACGTTCACGCTCTGAGCCGAAGGCGAAGATGGAACAGCTACTCGAACAGTTCTTCGAGCACCTGCGCTACGAGCGCAACGCGAGCGAGCACACGCTGCGCAACTACCGGATCGATCTCTCACAGTTCCACGACCACCTCGCGCCACCCGACCCCGACACGGGCGCGCGCCGCCATTTCGACATCCGGCAGATCGATCACATCACGATCCGCGAGTGGATGTCAGCGCTGCACGACGCGAAGAAGAAGTCGTCGATCGCGCGCAAGGTCGCCTCCTTACGCACCTTCTTCCAGTTCCTCCTGCGCGAGGGCGTCGTCGAGTCCAACCCGGCGAAGCTGGTCGCCACGCCGCGCCTCGAAAAGAACCTGCCCTCGCACCTCTCGGTCGAGGAGATGGTGCGCTTCATCGAGACGCCAGACGTGACGACCGATCTCGGCAAGCGCGACCGCGCCATCCTCGAAATGCTCTACGGCACGGGGATGCGCGTCTCGGAGCTGACGAAGCTGAACGTGCGCGACGTTGACTTGAGGGAGCGGATGGCGCGCGTGATGGGCAAGCGGCGCAAGCAGCGCATCGTGCCGTTCACGGAGCCGGCGGGCGAGGCGCTCGTGCAGTACCTGCTGGTGCGCGACAACTTCCTCCACCGCGCCCCCGCCACCGAGCGCGACGATCAGGCGCTCTTCCTCAACTACCAGGGCACGCGCATCACCACGCGCTCGGTCGGTCGGATGGTCGACAAGTACATCTCGGAATGCGCGGGCATCCACGACATCAGCCCGCACTCCCTGCGCCACTCCTTCGCCACGCACCTCCTGGATAACGGCGCAGACCTCCGGCACATCCAGGAGCTGCTCGGCCACGCGCGCATCTCCACCACCCAAATCTACACACACGTCTCGATGGAAAGACTGATCGAGGTCTACGAGCGCACGCACCCCAAAGCCTGACGATTTCGGAATGCGGATTTCGGAATGCGGATTAAAAGATCAACGTCTTCAATCCGCAATCCGAAATCCGCATTCCGAAATTCATCAGAGCGTCGCGATGTCCGCGTCGAGACCCTGGCGGGTTTCCGCCTCGGATTGGCAGGCGGCGTCGAAGCGTGCTGAGGGGATGGCTTCGAGGCGGCGCTCGTCGATGGGCTTGCCGCAGCGCTCGCAGTTGCCGTAGGTGCCTTCGTCCATGCGGCGCAGCGCCTCGTCGATGTCGGCGACGGTCTGCGACTCGCGCTCGCCGAGGCGGAAGGCGAGCTCCCGATTCACGTCCTGGAGCGACATGTCGACGCTGTCCTTCACGCCGTCGTCCGCGTTCATCTCCCGCGCCTCCTCCTGCTTGTCGCGCACCTGCCCGTCGTGCTGGCGCAACTGCTCTTCGAGCAGGCTGCGAAAGTGCTTGAGTCTCTCTTTGTTCATCGCTGGTACGGTAGCCCCCTGAAAAATGTCCGCGCGTGAGCGTGCGAAGCCCCGTGCGGTTCATACCCCTATATCCGAGTGGGCGGATTATAACCCGGCGGGGCGCTCTTGGCGACTCGCTTCGGAGCCGAAAAAAGCGTGCGACAGACCCTGAGGCTGCCGCACGCTTCTCCCGAAAGGGCTCTCGCAACGTCCGACTCCGTCAGACCGGGGTGCGGCTTTTGCGCGAACATGCCCGCGGCGGCGCGAGCGCGCCTAGCGGCCGAAGCGGAACTTCAGACCCCCTTGGACGAGGCGCGGGCTGCTCGGCAGGATGCCGCGCGCGCGGTCGACGATGTAGAGGTGGTCGAAGAGGTTCTTGGCGGTGACGAAGAAGGTCGAGCGCAGACGCTCGACCGTGTAATTGGCGGTGGCATTCCAGGCGGTGTACGCCGGGACGGGCCCGATCTGCCCGTCGGGGCGGGTCGTCAGCAGGTTGAGGTCGTCGCCGAACTGGCGCCCGACGTGGACGGCTTCGAGGAATCCGTCGAAGCCGCGCGGGTGCGCGTAGCCCACGGCGGCGGTCAGCGTGTGCTCGGGCGCGTAGGGCAGTCGGTTGCCGGTGATGACGGCGTTCGTAAAGCCCACGACGCTGCTGCGTCGCAGTCCCGTGAACTCGGCGGTCGGGAGGAACGTGTAGACGGCGCGCGCGTAGAAGTTGTGCGGCTGCTTGAGGAGAGAGCCGGCGTCGAGGCGTCCGGTGAACTCGAAGCCCTGGTGCAGGGTCGAGCCCGCGTTCGTCAACGTCGAGCCGACGCCGCCCGCGAGACTGGCGGCGACGATCTGGTTCTCGTAGTCCATGCGGAAGTAGGTGGCCTCAAGCCTCACGCCGTCGGCGGGCGTGCTCCGCACGCCCACCTCGTAGTTCCAGCTCAGCTCCGGATCGAGATCGACCACGCCGCCCGTCGCGTTGTTGATGATGTCCTCCGTGCGCGGCGGGGCGAAGCCGCGGTGAACGCCGGCGAAGAGCGTCAGGCGGGCCGAAGGGTTGTAGGCGACGCCGAGGCCGGGCACGAACTGCGTCAGGCTCGTGCGCCCCGCGACGCCGCGGCCCGCGTTAGCCAGCCGGTTCGTGCGCTGGAAGTTGATGTGCTCGACGCGCACGCCCGGCGTGACGGTGAAGTCGCCGAGGAAAAAGCGGTTCTGGACGAAGCCGGAGTATGCCTGGTTGCGGCGCTCGTTGTCTTCGACGACGACGCCGGAGCGCGAGATGGGCAAGTCGCCGTTCTGCTGCTGGCGGTTCTGCGTCTCGAAGTGTGCGCGCAGTCCGAGGTCTGTCTCGCTGCGCACGCCGAAGAGTTTGTGCGTGACGCTCAAGCGAGGCTCCGCGCCGACGAAGTAATATTTGCGGAGCCTTCCCTCGTTGCCGCAGGTCGTGTTGAGGTCTGCCATCGAGCGGCAGTCGGCGTCTACGTTCAGGCGGTTCGGGCGCTGCGCGGAGTTGCTCGACTGTCGCCACCAGTGGCGGCGGAAGTAGTTGCCGTACAGCGTAGTCGTCAGCACGGCGCTCTGACTGAGGACGAGCGCGTGCGTGGCCGACGCCCCGTAGCGGTCGCCGTAGAAGCGGTCGTTGAAGAATGGGTTGCCACGCGGGTCTGCGGCGAACTCCGCCTCGGTCAGCCCGGAGTAGGAGACCTGCGAGCGCTCGCGGTAGCGGTTGAACTTCGTCGTTAGTGCCTGGCGCGGGCTGATGGTCGTGACCGACTTGAAGTTGAAATCCGAGAGCCCGGAACGGTGCTGCGCGCGCGCGCCCTCGCCCTGCTTGCGCGTGAAGTCGAAGAGGAGCCCGGTGTTCTTCCAAGTGCCGCCGAGGTTGGCGTGACCGTTGAGGTAGTCGCGGTTGCCGCCCGCGAGCGTCAGGAAGCCGGAGAATCTCTCGGGCGGCCTGCGCGTGACGTAGTTGACGACGCCTCCGACGGTCTGGGGCCCGTAGAGTATCTGCCCGGAGCCCTTGAGGACTTCGACTGACTCGAAGCGGTCGATGGGCGGGTGGTAGTAAGAGGCGTTGTCGCCGTAGGGGGCGTAGGTGAAGGGGACGCCGTCTTCGAGCAGCAGCACTTTCGTCGAGCGCGTCGGGTTCAGCCCGCGTATACCGATGTTCGGGCGCAGCCCGAAGCCCTCCTCGTCGCGCACGTTGACGCCGGCGACCTTCCTGAGAGCCTCGCTCGTGGTGAAGACGCGGCTGCTCTCCAGAACCTGCGAACTGATGACATCGACCGAGCCGGGAATGCGCTCGATCACCTCCGGCGTGTCGGCGATGCGCCCGACCGTGACGACGGCGGACTCCGCGAGCGTCGCGGGACGGAGCACAAACTCGACCTCATTCCTCGCGCCCGAGATTCGCACGAGTCGCTCGGCGGGTGAGAAGCCGCCGACCGAAGCTGTCACGACGTACTCGCCCCGCGCCAGATTCTCGAACGCGAAGGCGCCCGCGTCGTCGGTCGTCGCGGCACGCTCGTAAGTAGTCTGCCGCTGGCGCAGCACGACGGTCGCGCCGCCCACGACCGCAGAGTTCTCATCACGCACGTGCCCGGTGATGGAAGTCCCGCCCGGCTGCGCCGAAGCCGGCGCGACGAAGAGCCCGAGGAAAACGAGGAGCGCGGAGGGCGCGAGAGCCCGTCCCCCCGCCGCCAAACGTGAGCACAAACTTTTCATAGGAACCTTTTCAGGACGTTAGGACTTGATAGAACTAGGGAGCCACGCTTTTACTGAAATTGAAAACCAATTTCAGATAGGTGAAGATTAAGCGATGTGCCTCGGAGCTGTCAAGGGCGAGCCGTTATTTGGTGTATCCGCCGCAGATTATCTGAGCGGCCAGGAGCGGGATGAGTAGTTCGTGATGCCCGGTGACGGAGTAGCCGCGCCCCGCGCCGTCGCTCGTGGGGCGGCGGACGACGTTCGTGAGCGGTCGGTAGGACTGGATGAAGTCGAAGTTGGCGGTCGTGAAGTCCGTGAGCGGATGACCGAGGTTGCGGACGAGCGTCACGCACTTCAAAAAAACTTCCGGCAGGATGACCGCCGAGCCGACGTTGAGATAGACGCCGCCGCCGTCCATGCGCCGGACGAGTTCGGCGAGCAGACGAAAATCCGTGTGCGAGGTCTCGCCGAGAGCCGCGCCGGACGCCGACGGGTGGAAGTGCGCGATGTCCGTGCCGATGGAAAGGTGCGCGGTGAAGGGCACGCGCTCACGGTAAGCGGCGCAGAGCAGCGAGAGTTTTTTGTGCGGCGGGTCGAGCCGCGCGAGCGCGCCCCCCAACGCCTCGCCGAGACCCGAGAGTGGCGTCAACGTCCTCGGAGGTCGAGCCGACGAGCGCTATTTCGAGATCGTGAACCAGCACCGATCCGTTCCCGGCGATTGCCGTGACGTAGCCGCGCCGCATGAGATCGATGACGACGGGCGCGAGCCCCGTCTTGATGACGTGGCCGCCGACGCCCCAGATGATCGGTTTTCCCAACACGCGCGCGCGGCGAATCTGCGCGGCGAGTTCGCGCAGGGATTTGACGGCGAGGATGTTCGGGAGTGAGTCGAGGAAATCTCCGAGCGTGGCGTCGGCTCCGACGGGGCGCGCGAAGTCCTCCGTCGAGACTTTGCTCTCGCGCGAGCGAAGCGGGTAAGTGTTCACGCCTTCGAGCGAGAGCGGGCGCAAGTGTTCGTCGTAGATGGACACTGTGTCAGTCTCTGTCTTCGGGGAAGAGCGTGCGCTCGACCAACTCGCAGAGGATGTGGCAGACGAGGTTGTGCGTCTCCTGTATGCGCTGCGTGTCGTCTGACGAGACGACGAGCGCGAGGTCGCACAGCGCGAACACCTCGCCGCCGTCGCGCCCCAGCAGCCCGATCACCTTCAACTCACCACGCTGCGCCGCCTCGCACGCGCGCACGATGTTCGCGGAGGCGCCCGAAGTGGAGATCGCGATGAGCACGTCGCCGCGCTCGCCGAACGCCTCGACCTGCCGTGCGAAAACATTCTCGAAGCCCGTGTCGTTGCCGATTGAAGTAAGAACTCCGCCGTCGGTCGAGAGTGCGAGGGCGGGGAGCGCGCGCCGCTTGCGTCGTCCGAACTGATTCACGAACTCGCCCGCCACGTGCTGCGCGTCGGTCGAGGAGCCGCCGTTGCCGCACAGCAGCACGCGCCCGCCGGCGCCGAAGCACGCCGCGATCATGCTCGCCGCGCGCACCACGTCCTCGGCGTGCTCAGCGAAGTAGCGCCGCTTGACCTCAAGGCTTTCGGCGACGATGGATGAGATGCGGTCGTGCATTTTCTGATGTTGATACGAGGATTAAATTAATTCCCACCTAGTAACTGAGAGAGTGCGGGGATAAATGGAGCAATCACCCCGATATGATCGGCTGCAAATGACATGAAGTCTCGATATTTATCAGTGAATGTTGTTGTCCCCTTAGCCTGCTCTAGTTCCTGTAATTGGTGAAGCAGAACCGTTCGCTCTTCTACGTTCTGAACCTGATTTGATATTGCCTGTCTAAGGTTAGAAAAAACATTTTCGACCGAGCGTACGGACAGATTAATAGACTGATCTTGAGAGTTGATGTTGACCCGCGCGTGTTCACCGTGAAGGTAATAGTTCGTACCGCTCGACTGATAAGGGCGAGTCGGTTGACCAGCAACATTGATCTTTTCTACATGAACTTCAAAGTGAATGAAAGTATCATCTTTAATAATGTCCTCCGTATCAGTCGCTCTCCAATAATCTCTCCCTCCTTTAATCTGAAGTACGTCGCCAACCTTAATATCTAAGGCTTCAAGAAACTGAAATACGACTTTGCTGGAACTCTTGCTCGCAGTATTTTTCAGTCCTCTAGCCTCAAATGAAGAAACATCGGCAGAATTGAAGTTGCTGTGAACGATGATAGTTTGCCCCGTGACTTCAAGCATCATCTCGAAGCCCTCTCTTAATGCGTCACCGATGCCATCGCTCATACGTATTGCTCCCTAAGTTGTCATTTCAGTCTGAGCAAACTTTCGATAGAGATATCTTCGTCAACTGCCTCCCAGTGAATACCAATACCCCCACCGATCAGTCGCCACTCTTTTCTCTGTGTGGGCGTCGCCTTTTGCAGGCGCGGGAACCCGACGAGCGGCGCGGAAATCTCGCGACCGTCGGCGAGCACGACGCAAAGCGCGCTGTCAGTGCAGATCACGTCAACCGCTAGTGGCTCAAGATTAACAGTCGGCATCACGGAGAGTTTATGCCGAGTGCGGATTTAATTAAAGGCGTCGGCACGGGCTTTTACTCAGCGCCTTTGCGCTTGCGCCGACCGTTGCCGTTGGCGGAGTTGCCGTTACGGGCGTGACCGTTGCCGTTGAGGTGGAGGAGGGGCTTGAGGGCTTGGCCGGTGTGAGATTTTTTGACGCGGGCGACTTCTTCGGGGGTGCCGGTGGCGACGACGCGGCCGCCGCCCTCGCCGCCCTCGGGGCCGAGGTCGATGAGGTGGTCGGCGGATTTGATCACGTCGAGGTTGTGCTCGATGACGATGACGGTGTTGCCGAGGGAGACGAGGCGCTGGAGCACGTCGAGGAGTTTGTGGACGTCTGCGAAGTGTAAGCCGGTGGTCGGCTCGTCGAGGATGTAGATGGTGCGCCCCGTGGCGCGCTTGGAGAGCTCGCGCGCGAGCTTGATGCGCTGCGCCTCGCCGCCCGAAAGAGTAGTGGCGGACTGCCCGAGCTTGATGTAGCCGAGCCCCACGTCGAGGAGCGTCTGGAGCTTCTGCTTGATCTGGGGGATGTTATCGAGGATCGGCATCGCCTCTTCGATGGTCGTGTCGAGCAGGGCGGCGATGGACTTGCCTTTGTACTTCACCGAGAGCGTCTCGCGGTTGTAGCGCGCGCCGCGGCACACGTCGCAGAGGACGTAAACGTCGGGGAGGAAGTTCATCTCGATGCGCTTGAGCCCGTCGCCCTCGCAAGCTTCGCAGCGACCGCCCTTGACGTTGAAGGAGAAGCGTCCGGGCTTGTAGCCGCGCTCGCGCGACTCGGGGAGCATGGCGTAGAGCTCGCGGATCGGCGTGAAGAGTCCGGTGTAGGTCGCCGGGTTCGAGCGCGGCGTGCGCCCGATGGGCGACTGGTCGATCTCGATGATCTTGTCGATCTGATCCATCCCCTCGATGGAGTCGTAGTCGCCGGGCTCGGTGAGCGAGCCGTAGACGTGCTGGGCGAGCGCGCGATACAAAATGTCATCGACGAGCGTTGACTTGCCCGATCCCGAAACGCCGGTGACGACCGTGAGCGTGGCGAGGGGGAACGCCACGTCGATGTTCTTGAGGTTGTGCTCGCGCGCGCCGCGGACGGTGACGTTGTGACCGTTGGGCGAGCGGCGCACGTCGGGCGAAGTGATCGAACGCTCGCCGCAGATGTAGAGACCCGTGATCGACTGCGGGTTGCAGGCGACCTCTTCGGGCGTGCCGACGGCGACGATCTCCCCGCCGTGCGCGCCCGCCGCGGGGCCGAGATCGACGACGAAGTCGGCGCGTCGAATAGTCTCCTCGTCGTGCTCGACTACTAAAACCGTGTTGCCGAGGTCGCGCAGCGCCGTGAGCGTGTCGAGCAGCTTCTGGTTGTCGCGCGGGTGCAGGCCGATGGAGGGCTCGTCCAGGACGTAGAGGACGCCGCGGAGTTGCGAGCCGATCTGCGTGGCGAGTCGTATGCGCTGACCTTCGCCGCCGGAGAGCGTCGCCGAAGGACGATCCAACGTGATGTAACCGAGACCGACCTGCGCGAGGAAGCGCATGCGGTTGCGTATCTCGCGCAAGACGAGCCCGGCGATCTGGTTCTCGCGGTCGTTGAGCTTGAGGTTGTCGAAGACGGCGACGGCTTCCTCGATGGGGAGCGCGGTGTAGTCGGCGATGCCGAGCTTGCCGACACGGACGGAGAGCGATTCGGGTTGCAGGCGCTTGCCCTGGCAGTCGGGGCACTCGACGGGCGAGACCAGCTCTTCGAGCGCGAGCCGGACTTTCTCGGACGGCGCGTTGTTCATGCGCTCGTGCAGGTGGCGGATCGCGCCCTTCCAGTCGCTCTGGTAACTGTAGAGCCCCTGCCGGAAAGTGATCTGGCCTTCGAGCCCGTGGAAGAACGCGTCGCGCGACGCTTTGGGAAACTCCACGAACGGGGCGTCGAGCTTCGCGCCGGAGTGTTCGGCGACAGCCGCGAGCGCGCTCTTGAGATACGCCGCGCCCTGCTTGTCGGCGGCGCCCATGAAGAGGAGACCGTCGGCGCGTTCGTTGGCGTCGGGGATGAGCAGCGCCGGATCGATCTCTAAAACCGTGCCGAGACCGTGGCAGCGTTTGCACGCGCCGTATGCGGAGTTAAAAGAGAACGAACGGGGCTCAAGCGGCGGGATGTTGATCTGGCAGTTCACGCACGCCATGCGCTCCGAATAAAGTTTCTCCTCGCCGTCGACGACCGAGATCAGGACCGCGCCGCCCGTCAGTTTCAGAGCCGTGCGGACGGATTCGGTCAGGCGCTCGTTGATGCCGGGCTTGATGAGCAGTCGATCAACGACCGCCTCGATCGAGTGGTTGCGCCGCTTGTCGAGTTTGATGTCCTCGTCGAGCGAGACGAGGGCGCCGTCGATGCGCGCGCGCAGGAAGCCGTCCTTCGCGAGCTTCTCAAGCTCCTTCTTGAACTCGCCCTTGCGCCCGCGCACGACGGGCGCGAGCACCATCACGCGCTCGCCCTCCGGGAGCGCGAGCACGCTCAGGGTGATCTGCTCGACCGACTGCCGCGTGATCGGCGCGCCGCACAGGTGGCAGTGCGGCTGACCGATGGAGGAGAAGAGGAGTCGGAGGTAGTCGTAAACCTCTGTGACCGTGCCGACCGTCGAGCGCGGGCTGCGCGAGACGGTCTTCTGCTCGATGGAGATGGCGGGCGAGAGCCCGTCGACCGAGTCCACGTCGGGGCGTTCGAGCTGATCTAGGAATTGCCGCGCGTAAGCGGAGAGCGACTCGACGTAGCGGCGCTGCCCCTCGGCGTAGATCGTGTCGAAGGCGAGCGACGACTTGCCGGAGCCCGAAAGTCCCGTGACCACCGTGAGGCGGTCGCGGGGGATTTCGACGCTGATGTTCTTGAGGTTGTGCGTGCGCGCGCCGCGCACGGTGATGCGGTCAATTGCCATTGCCTAAAACTTCGTCAGCCGCTACAGTTGCGAATCTTCGGGAGTAGCGAAACGAGTATTTTACGCGACCCGAAAGCCAATCACAAGCGAGCCACTTCCGCTCGCGACGTTCGGGAACTTTCCACGCCGCGGCGGTGAAGTAAGTAAAGACCATCCTCAAACTCGTTAGACGGGAGTTCTCGCCATGCGCCTGCTCCGAGTCTCACAGAAACTCTCTCTCGTAGTTACCCTCGCCATAAGTGTCTCCGCGCAGTCGCCCGCGGGGGCGCAGCGCAAGCCGAAGGGCGCGACGCCGACGCCGCCCGCCGTGGTGTGCGACGATCAGCGCGCCGTGGCGCTCGTCCAGCAGCAGGTCTCGGAGGCGCGCTCGTTCGAGAAGCCGGTCGCGCAGATCGGCGTGATGACGCGCGCCGCAGACCTTTTGTGGCCCTACAGGGAAGACGCCGCGCGCGCGATCTTCACGGAAGTTTTCGATCTCGCCTCGAAGTATTTCGCGCAGAAGGGCGACGAGTCGCGCACGGAAGGGCGCGGGCTCGTGACGACGGCGCCCGATCAGCGTTTCGTCGTGCTGCGCGCCATCGCCAAGCGCGACGCGGAATGGTCGCGCCGACTCGCCGTGCAGGTGGCGGAAGAATCGAAGCGCGAATCGCAGAAGGCGGCGACCGGCGCGGGCAGCTTCCAGGAGACGGGGGTCAAGCTGATCGATCTCGCCTTCTCCCTGCTGCCCGTCGATCAGTCGGTCGCGCTGACGCTCGTCCGCAACAGCTTCAGCTACCCGCTGACGCTCTCGCACCCGCGTTTCCTGTTCGAGCTGGCGAAGACGGATCGGAAGGCGGCGGACGCGCTCGCGCTCGAAGCCGTCGCCGCCTCCGCCGCGCGCGGCACGACCGAAGACCTCTCGTACCTGTCGGTTTACGTCTTCGCCATCCCTCGCAACATCTCCCCCGTCCGCGCCTGGACGAGTTACCCGACCCCGGCGGACTTCACCACCAACCCGACGCTGCAGGAGGCGTTCGTCAAAGCCGTGCTCGCGCGGGCGGAGTTGATCACGAAGACGCCGGATCAGTTCAGCGTCGGCAGCCGCGCGAGCAACTGGGAGACTTCGCAAATCTACTCGTCGCTGGTCTCTCTCGAACCGCTCGTCGCGCGCACGCTGCCCGCCTACACGGAGCGGCTGAGCGACGCCAGGGCTTCAGTGCAGGCGGCGATCAACGACCGCGCGCGCGAAGCTTCGGACGGCTACCAGCAGTCGCTCGAAGACTGGAAGACGTTCGGCAACTTCGACGCGCGGTTAGAGAAGGCTGAACGCGAGACGAACCCCGAACAGAAGGACTACGCCTACGCGGGCGCCGCCTCGCAGGCGAAGACGCTGGAGCAGTTGGAGCGCGCCGAGTCGCTCGTCGAGAAGATCGACGACGCGAACGCGCGCCGCCAACTGCTCAACTGGATCAGCTTCAAGCGCGTCGAGCTGCTGGTCAAGGACGGGCGGTTCGACGAGGCGAAGCGCGCGGCCGAGCGCGTCGACGAGCTGGATCAGCGCGCCATCCTCTACTTCGAGATCGCGCGCGGGGGCGTCAAGAAGCTGAGCGACAAGTCGCGCGCCGCCGAGCTCTTAGACGAGGTGCTGGCGGCGGCGGCGAAGGCGCCGCTGACGGACGTGCGCGCCCGCGCGCAACTTGGGGTCGCGCACCTCTACGCGGAGTTCGACGGCTTGCGCTCTTTGGAAGTCCTGGGCGACGCGGTCAAGACAATCAACCAGCTCAAAGACCCGGACCTCGCGGGCACGTTCCTCACGCGGCGCATCGAGGGCAAGACCTTCGGCATCTACACGGGCAACACCGTCCCCGGCTTCAGCCTGGAGAACGCGTTCCGCGAGGCGGGTCCGCACGACTTCGAGGGCGCGCTCCTCGCCGCGCGCAACCTCGCAGACCCGGCGCTGCGCGCGACGGGCATCATCGGTCTCGCCGCGCACTGCCTCGAAGAGTCCGCGAAGAAGGCGCAGCCGAAGAAGACGACGGGCAAGCCGCCCGCTAAGAAGAATCAACCGTGAGTCGAGTCGCGAGCCGAGTTGAAAGTTGAGATGGCAGCTGTGGAAGCGTCAGTAGAAATGCTCGCCGCCGTGTGCTACTTCGTCATCGGCGTCTCGCACCTCGCGCAGCCGCGCGCGTGGGCTGAGTTCTTCGTCGAGATGCGCGGGCGGGGCGAGGTCGGGAGTTTTCAGAACGCGCTGCTGCACTTTCCGCTCGGCGCGATCATCGTCTCGTTCCACAACGTCTGGACGGGCCTGCCTCTGATCTTAACTCTGGTCGGATGGGGGCTCGTCCTCAAGGGACTGCTCTACTTCACGCTGCCGAAGTACGGGCTGAGGAAGGGCTTGGGGATGGTGTCGGTCGAGAAGGCGGGCGGCTTCGCCGTGGCGGGCGTCTTCGCCATCGCGCTGAGCGCGTTGTTCGCTTACCTCGCGCTGCGGCGCTGAGCGGGGCGCGGCTGAGATTCTTGACACCCTTCGCGGGCGACTCATACACTCGCGCGCGTGACGGAAGGGAAGGGAACGACGATCTGGAACCTGCCGAACGCGCTGACGGTGTCGCGCATCTTCGTCGTGCCGCTGCTCGTCGTCGTGCTGCTGACGCCGTTCTCGGAGGACTGGTTCGGTCTGCCGCGCCACGTCCTCGGCGTCACGCTCTTCCTCGGCGCGGCGTTCACCGACTACCTCGACGGCAAGATCGCGCGCAGCCGCCACCAGGTCTCGCGCCTCGGTCAGCTCCTCGATCCCATCGCCGACAAACTCCTCATCTCTGCCGCGCTCATCTCGCTCGTCGAGAATCAGCTCGCGCCCGCGTGGGCGGTCGTCGTCATCGTCGGCAGGGAGTTCGCCGTGACGGGCTTGCGCTCCATCGCGGCGACGGAAGGGATCGTCATCGCGGCGTCGCGGATGGGGAAGGTGAAGATGCTCGCGCAGGTGGTGACGGTGGCGCTCCTGATCGTGGCGGGCGCGGCGGGCAAGCCGCCCGTCTCCAACTTCGGTCGCCCGTTCCCCGCGATCGAGTTCTGGACCGTGCCGGAGCTGCGCGCGGCGTTGAATCACCTCTTCGGCGCGGGCGCGATCGCGGCGAGCGACTGGCAGGTGCTGCTCTACACGGCGGGGCGCGCGATGCTCTGGGTCGTCGTGCTCTCGGCGTGCGTCTCGATGTACGGCTACTTCCGCGCGTTCTACATCTCGGCGGTCGAGCGCGCCGCGAGCGTGCGTGATGAGGAAGGGCGCGGCGGGCGCGCCGAGACTTCGCGCGCCGCCGCGACGACCGCCGAGTGATGAAAGATTCAGACGAGACCGAAGATTGAGGCGAGACTTCGGACAATGCGAAGAGGCGCGACCGTTGACGATGACGGTCGCGCCTCTTCAGTTTTACATGACTCGAAGGTGGAGCCGGTCGGCTTTACGGGGCGAGTCCGATGGCTTCCCGGCCGTCGCCCGCGCCCGGCAAGTGTGTCCCGACCCTTCCCGCCGGGGCTGAGTATTCTCCGAGCGGTGCGGTCTCGTTGCTCGCGCGCATGCCGCGCTCGTCGCCCGCGCGGATCAGTTGATCTTCGGAAGAGTAGTAGAAGGAGCGCGTGCCGGAGGCCGGGTACTCGACGGGCGTCGCCAGCACCACGAAG
The DNA here is from genome assembly GCA_020200235.1 of Acidobacteriota bacterium. GTDB lineage: Bacteria > Acidobacteriota > Blastocatellia > Pyrinomonadales > Pyrinomonadaceae > JAIVGV01. The sequence continues at coordinate 36,173 of JAIVJC010000043.1, forward strand.
TTCTCGCCCTCGACCTTCACTTCGAAGCGGTAGCCGTGCGACACGCCGTCCTGCAGTCCTTCGGGGAGCATGAGCGAGTTCTTCAAGTCGTCGATCGTCGCCGGCGTCCCGTGTTCCGCCGTGAACACCTCTTCGGCTTTGGCGAGCGCGCGCACCTTGCTGATCGCCGAGCCCTCGTTGGCCGCGCGCGCCGAGGCGAGCAGGTTCGGGATGGCGATGGCGGCGACGATGCCGATGACCGGCGCGAGCAGGAGCGAGACCCCGTTCATGACCAAGCCACTGATCGCCAAGCCGCGACCCCCGTATTCATGCGGGCTTTTGTTGGCGCGCGTGAGCCCCATCACGCCGAGGGCGAGACCCGCGATCGCGCCGACGCCGAGCAGCCCAAGCGTGGGCAAGCCGACGACGCCGAGCACGAGCGACGCGACGGCGAGACCCTTGCGCTTCTTCGTCCCGTCCTCGAACGCCTGGAAAGGCACGGGGTAATGCTGCGCCCCCGCGCCCGCCTGCGCCGACTGAAGGGCGTTGCCGCACTGCTTGCAATGCCCCGCGCTGGCGAAGCTGACGAACCCACAACGACCGCACCTGATGCTGCCCATCTTTGAAATCCCCGCCCTGTCGTTTGAGAAAAGTCTGAGATCGTTTGAGGAGAGTGTGAGGAAGTTTTTGTTACCGGTCGCGCCGCCGCCGGTCGCGCGCGAAAACGTTTCCCGACTCGCGCGCGAGAGGCGGCGCGCTGCGCGTCACTGGATTTCGACCTCGTCGCCCGTGTGAATCTCCTGACCGGCGCGCGTGATGATCGCGGTCGCGGCGCGACCCTGCACGTTGATGATGACCAACTCGCCGACGACCTTGCGCGGCATCTCAGGCCGCGTGCGCTTGATCTCCGGCGTCTCGATGGGCGGTCCGAACGGATCGCTCTTCGTGTCCTTCACGCGCTGCGACTTGTTCGAGAACTTGCCGCCCTTGAAGACCCAGCTCTGGAAGCCGCCGCTCGCCGACGGCGTGATCTCCTCGGGGAAGTCGACGATCCTGCCCTTGCCAGTCTTGCGGAAGATCGTCAGCCGGTCGCCCGCGCGCACGTTGTCCTCCGTGCCGAGATCGACGTAGACGATCTGGTTGAGCGACACCATCTCTCTCGCGTCGCGCGCCAGCACGATGTGACCGTGCTGCTTGCCCGAAGAGTCTGCGAACTGGTAGAACGTGCCGCCCTCGCCCCTCGACGGCGTCGTCGAGCGCACCTCGGCGGGCTTCAGCAGATCGCCGAGCAGCATCTGGTCGCACGAGTGGACGACCTGCGCGATCGAGACCGCGCCCTTCACGTCCGTGACGCGCAGACGACCTATCTCCTGCGTGAAGACGCCGAGGCTGCCCTTCTTCGCCGAGAGATCGGACTGGAACTGCCCGCGCGGTCGCACGACGGTGAACTCCTGCCCGACTTTGACGCCCGCCTGTGAGCCGGCGTTGATGTAGACGAAGTCGCCGAAGGCGTAGGTGCTCCTCTCCTGCTCCTGCGCGCCGCCGACGAGCGAGAGCCCGCCGTAGCCGGGGTTCTGCTCGATGTATCCGGCGCAGTAGAGCTCGGAATCGCGCGCGAGGGGCTGGAGCGCGCTCGTCACGGGCGTCTCGGCGGGCATCTGCGCGCGGGGAGCCTGCGGGGGCGCGGTCTGCGCCTGCGCCGCGGCGTTCAGGAGTGCGATGAGCAAGAGCAGCGTGATCAGGATGGTCAGGTCTCGCAGTTGACGAAGGGGCAGTTGGCGTAGGGAGTTTAGGGTCCGCACGGAAGTTCTCCTTGAAACTATGGGCGGAAGCAACAGAAAGCCTCCGGGAATCTTCAAAGGTTGGTCTGCAAACGGGGACGAAGAGTGAGGTTGGACTCGAACGGGCTCGCGCGGCGCGCGCCGGGCGGCGCGGACGCCTCGCGGGGCACTTTCAATCCTACCGGCTGGCGGAGCGGAGCGTCAACAGATTTCTTTTCGCCCTCACAACGGCTAAACCCTTTCGGCGGCTTGCGTTTTACAGACTCGATTGCTAGTATTTGCGTTTTGTCGGATAGCGTTTCACGCCGTCTGTGTGAGCGTTAGCCGGTGTAGCTCAGGGGTAGAGCGGCAGTTTTGTAAACTGCGGGTCGGGGGTTCAAATCCCTCCACCGGCTCTTGCCGTTTGACAAGTTAAGCGCGCAGGGGTGGTCGAGTGGTTAATGGCACCGGGCTGTAAACCCGGCGGGCTCACGCCCTACGTAGGTTCGAATCCTACCCCCTGCACCATGCTTGATTGCGGAATGCGGATTTCGGATTGCGGATTAAAAGCCCGCCCTTCAATCCGCAATCCGAAATCCGCATTCCGCATTTGGTTCGGCGGGAGTAGCTCAGTTGGTAGAGCATCAGCCTTCCAAGCTGAGGGTCGCGAGTTCGAGCCTCGTCTCCCGCTCCAAACTTTCGCTCTCGGCGGCGGGGCAGGTTTTCGTCGGCGGTAGCAGTGCCCGCGTAGCTCAGGGGTAGAGCGCCTCCTTGGTAAGGAGGAGGTCATGAGTTCAAATCTCATCGCGGGCTCCACCAAAACGGTTTTCATCCCAACTTCCTGAAGAGGCTATTTGAGACATGGCGAAAGAGAAATTTGACCGGTCGAAGCCGCACGTCAACATCGGGACCATCGGGCACGTCGACCACGGGAAGACGACTCTGACGGCGGCGATCACGAAGGTGTTGGCCAAGCACACTGGCCCGCCAGGTGGGCGTGCCCGCCATGGTGGTGTTCATGAACAAGGTGGACGCGGTGGACGACGCCGAGCTGCTGGACCTGGTCGAGCTGGAGGTCAGGGAGCTGCTCTCGGCCTACGAGTTCCCCGGCGACGACATCCCGGTCGTGAGGGGGAGCGCCCTGGGCGCCCTCAACGGCGAGGCGCAGTGGGAGGCCACGGTCGAGGAGCTGATGTCGCAGGTCGACTCCTTCATCCCGACGCCGGCGAGGGACGTGGAGAAGCCCTTCCTGATGCCGGTCGAGGACATCTTCACCATCCAGGGGCGCGGCACGGTGGCGACCGGCCGGGTGGAGAGGGGGAGGGTGAAGGTCAACGAGACGGTGGAGATCATCGGCATCCGCGACACCCGGACGACCGTCTGCACGGGCGTGGAGATGTTCAAGAAGCTGTTGGACGAGGGCGTGGCGGGCGACAACGTGGGGCTCCTCTTGAGGGGCGTGGAGAGGAAGGACATCGAGCGGGGGCAGGTCATCGCCAAGCCCGGTAGTATCACGCCGCACACGAAGTTCAAGGCCGAGGCCTACGTCCTGACCAAAGAGGAGGGTGGCCGGCACACGCCGTTCTTCACGGGCTACCGCCCGCAGTTCTACTTCCGGACGACGGACGTGACGGGGGTGGCGACTCTGCCCGAGGGGGTGGAGATGGTCATGCCGGGCGACAACGTGGCGATGGAGGTCGAGCTCATCACGCCGATCGCGATGGAGAAGGGCTTGAGGTTCGCCATCAGGGAGGGCGGCCGGACGGTCGGGGCCGGCACCATCTCTGACATCGT
>JAIVJC010000241.1 GCA_020200235.1 Acidobacteriota bacterium
GAGAAGGTGCGCGAGGGTCGGCATCTGGGGGCAAAAGAGTTGATCAAATCCCTCCACGATGCGATACTCGAGTGGACGGACGGGCGCGGGTCTTCCGACGACGTGACGTTCGTCGTCGTCAAAGCCCTCTAGCGAAGACGGCAAGGGCGGGATCGATCCCCAGTCGAATCAACCCCGCCCCGCCGCAGAACAAGCCTTCAGTTGAAAAATCAGTGAGCCGTCAGGTGGCTGTGCGCGTAATCGCCCCCGGGCGCGATTGCCGCGCGGTAGTCGCCGAAGTGAAACTCGGTGCGCTCATTGTCGAAGGCGTAAACGTCAAAGCCGTAGGCGTCGAAGTACGCCGCCAAATCTTCGGACGAGCGGAGGAAAAGCTGGGAAGAGTAGCCCGCGTCCTCGCGAATCTCCAGCAGGCGCTCGACGACTTCCAGCGGCGCAAACACCCTTGCCGGGTCCCTGTATGTTGCCATCGCCGTCCAAGCCCCCTTCTTCGAAACTCCCTCGCGACGCCTCCCCCCTTAAACCGCGAGAACCGGCGTCCGACGCTTGATAGGATGTACGCCGGGGAGGGCGCGTTGGTTTGAAGTTCTCCTCCCATTTTCGTCCCATGTCTCACGAAACTTTGCCGGCGAGCCCGCCACTCATTCAACCCCAACACAGCTAAACCCTGCCAGCCATGAGCACACAGCCACAATCAAACGCACCCGTCGAGATGCCGCCGCCCCAGCCCGAGGTCGCGCCGCTCAACTTCGTCAACGTCCTGCGCGCGATGCTCGCCGTCTCCGACAAGGTGAGCGATCTCATCTTCTCGCCCGGCCGACCGCCGCAGGTCGAACTCTCCGGCAAGCTCCAGCCGGTCGTCGTCGCGGGTCTGGAAAAGCTCACCGCAGCGCACACCGGCGGCATCGCCAAGCTGATCATCAACCAGCAGAAGGGCGCCGCCGAGATTCTGGAGAAGAACGGCGCGGCTGACGCCTCCTTCAGCGTCCCCGGCTTCTGCCGCTTCCGCGTCAACGTCTTCACGCAGCGCGGCACGCACGCCATCGTCATGCGCGTCATCCCGTTCCGCCCGCCCACCTTCGACGACTTCGACCTGCCGCAGCAGCTCCGCCAGGTCTGCGAGCTCAAGACGGGTCTCGTCCTCGTCACGGGTCCCACGGGCTCGGGCAAGTCTTCGACGCTCGCCGCCGTCGTCGATCTCATCAACGAGACGAAGCACTACCACGTCATCACCATCGAAGACCCGATCGAGTTCCTCCACCAGCACAAGAACTGCACCGTCCACCAGAGGGAGCTGCACTCGGACACTCCCACCTTCGCGCTCGCCCTGCGGGCGGCGCTGCGCCAGGCTCCGAAGGTGATCCTCGTCGGCGAGATGCGCGACCGCGAGACCATCGAGATCGCGCTGGAAGCCGCCGAGACCGGGCACCTCGTCCTCTCGACGCTGCACACCATCGACGCCTCGAAGACGGTCGACCGCATCATCGGCGTCTTCCCCAAGAACGAGGAGCGCGCCATCCGCGCCCGCCTCGCCAACACCTTCCGCTACATCGTCTCGCAGCGCCTCGTGCCGCGCGCCGACGGGCGAGGGCGCATCGCGGCGATAGAAATCCTGCGGGCGACCTCGCGCACGAAGCAGTACGTCGAGCAGGGCGAGACGGAGGGCAAGTCGCTCATCGACGCGATGGAGCAGGGCGGGCTGGAGGGGATGCAGACCTTCGACAGCGTGCTCGAAAAAATGATCCGCGAAGGCGTCGTCGACAAAGACGAGGCGCTCTCCTACGCCTCGAACTCCGGCAACCTGCAACTGCGCCTCGTCGATCTCAACGACCCGAAGCCGAAATCAACAGCCGCCCAACAGCCCCCGCCCCCGCCCAAGCCCGAATCCTCTTTGCCCGACATGTTCGAACGCTGAAGGACGCGGGCGACTACGGCGCGCTGATCGTAAGACGCGGCGGCGCGGAGAAATTCTCTCTGCGCCGCCGCGTCTTCCGGTTTCGCGCGCCGCCCGAGTTTTCGCGCATCGCCCTGAAGTTGGGATAAACTCTCCGCCGAGCCGATCCGCGGCAACCGCGCGCCGTCCCGCGTGGCATCCAAACTCGCGGGCGGCTCGGATCGGGTATGCAGAGAATTCCACCAACGCCCGCGCGGCACGCGCTATGTTACGCCGCACTCTTCGCGCTCGTCGCCGCGTGCGCTGTGGCGGCGGCGCGCGTCTCGACGCCGCAGACCGTCGGCGGCGACGACTTCGTCACCGTCGATCTGCCCGCGACAAACGAGGTGAGAATCGAGAACCAGCGCGGCGGCGTCGAACTCGAAGTGTGGGGCGAAAAATATCTCGCCGTCGCGACTCTGTCGGAGGACTCTTCGACCGCCGTCTCCGGCGAGTCGCCCGTCCGCCTGGACCGTGGCGACGCCCTGCTCACCGTCAGCGTCGCGCCGGCGACGAACGCACGCGCCGCCAGTCCGGCGCGCCGACAAAAATCGAAGCGCGCCGCGAACGTGAGACGCGCCGCCGCTCCCGCGACTCCCGCGACACCGATCAATCTGAGAGTCCGCGTGCCCGCGCACGCGCGCGTCGTCGTCGTCACTTCGGGCGGCGCGGTGGGGGTGCGAGGCGTGCCGGCGCGGCTCGAAGTGCAGACGGTCGCGGGCGACGTGCGCGTGAGCCTGCCCGCCTCGGCGGACGCGGACATCATGGCGCGCACGCTCTACGGCACGATTAACGTCGGCGCGGGTGTGAGCGCTGACGCGCGGGCGGCGGCGGGCGGCCGTTTCGCTGCGCGACTCGGCGCGGGCTCCAGACTCGTGCGGCTCTCGACCGTGCGCGGTCACGTCGCGCTCGAACTCTCGGCGCAGCTCGCCGACGTTCGCGGCGATGTCGTCGCAACCACGCCCGCGCCGCGCGCCGCCGAGCCTTCGTCGCGACGCCCGCAGACGGGTGCGGGTGCGAGCCAGACCTCCGAAGTCGCGCCGCCGACTTTGAAGCTCAACTTCAGCGTCGTCGACCGCAAGAGCGGGCGCGGCTTGCAGAACCTGATCGGCGGCGACTTCAAAATCTTCGAGGACGGCACCGAGCAGCAGATCACGCACTTCGAGGCGGCGAACGCGCCGTTCGATCTGCTCCTGCTCGTCGATCTCTCCGGCTCGACCGCGCGCGTCAACGAACTCATACGGGCGTCGGCGCGCCGCTTCGTCGATTCCGTGCGCGCGTCTGATCGCGTCGGCGTCGTCGCCTTCGCCGCCGCCCCGCGCATCGTCTCGCCGCTCACCTCCGACAAGCCCTCCCTGCGCTCGCGCATCGACGCGATGGGCGCGCCGCAGGGCGACACGAAACTCTACGACGCCGTCAACTACGCCCTCGAATACCTCTCAGAGAACTCGCCGCGCGCGCGCCGCCGCGCCGTCGTGCTCCTCACGGACGGGCTCGACAGCGCGCTCCCGAACGTGCAGGGCGAAGGCTCGGCGCTCTCCTACGCGGAGTTGCGCCGCCGCGTGCAGGAGTTCGACGGGCTCTTCTACGCAATCGCGACCGACAACTACGAGGACCCGCAGAGCCCGCTCGACGTGCAGCCGGAGACCTACGACCTCGCGTGGGATCGCCTCGAAGAGCTGACGCAGACGGCGGGCGGCCTCTACTACGAAGCCGACAAGCTCGAAGACGTGGCGGGCATCTACGAGCGGGTCGTCGAAGACCTCGGCACGGTCTACAGCATCTCCTACGCGCCGACCAACAAGGCGCGCGACGGGCGTTGG
>JAIVJC010000242.1 GCA_020200235.1 Acidobacteriota bacterium
GGCTACCGCCGCGATCTTCGCGGGGGCGCGCCTCGTTGACGGTGAGGTTGCGACCGCCGAAGTCTTTGCCGTTGAACTGCGCGATGGCGGCTTCCGCCTCTTCCTTCGTCGACATCTCGACGAAGCCGAAGCCGCGCGAGCGACCCGTCTCGCGATCCTCGACCACCGAAGCCGACTCGACCGTGCCCGCCCCCGCGAACAGATCGCGGAGATCATCACTGGAAGTGTTGAACGAGAGGTTGCCGACGTAAAGTTTGATTGACATGCGTGTATCCTTCTCCTCTGCGGAGTATCTAGGGAAGCCTCCAAAGCGGGTTTGACTTCGGCAGTAACGGTACCAGCGAAGGCTCGCGTTCGGTGCTCTGACGAGAGCGGCTTCTACCAAGTTGAAATCCAGCCTACTCTCGAACCATCCAAACGCCGTCGCCTATCTTTGAGGCGGGGGGCGCATCACCGTTGATACGCCGAGAGAAGGAGTAACTGTCTTATGATGCAACAGATCAACACCGGGTTGCAAGCCCCAGCCGGCGGCGAGAGCCCTAAATATTGGAATAGCGAGGTTTCCTAAGGCTGGTCTGAAGCGCCCAATTCGACCGCGATCCGCGCGCGCGTCTGCGCGATCAACTTCGCCACGTCCTCCTCGCGCGCGGTCGAGAGCCCGGCGGTCTCGACGGGCGGGAGGATGACCATCTCGATGGTGCCCGGTCGCGCGAGCCCCGTCCCCTTCCCCATCAGAACGTCCGTGTGCTTCATCGCGACGGGCACTACGCGGACGCCCGCGTCGATCGCCATGTGGAACGCGCCCTTCTTGAAGGGCAGCAGTTCGCCCGGTCGGGCGCGCGTCCCTTCGGCGAAGACCCCGAAGGAGACGCCGGAGCGGATGCGCTCGGTGGCGGCTCTCACGGTCTCGATCGCCCGCTGGCGGTTGGTGCGGTCGATCGCCATGATGTTGACGAAGCCCATGCCCGTGCCGAGGATCGGCACTTTCAGCAGCTCCTTCTTGGCGAGCAAGCCGATGCGCCGCCCCGTGTAGTCGAAGAGCGTCGCGGTGTCGAGGTAGGAGCGGTGGTTCGAGATGAAGATGTAGGTCGCCGCCGGGTCGAGGCGTTCGCGCCCGCGCACGACGACGCGCATCCCGCTCAGGCGCAGCCAAGCCTTCCCGCCCCAGATCGCCCACGGGTAGACCCACTCGCGCCGCCGCGCGAGCCACGAGACCGTGAGCACTGGTGGTCCGACGACTAACAGCAACAGCCCGGCGACGAAGAACACCCACCACTGGTGTAGCCTGCGCAAGAGCGTCGGGCGCAGGGCGTCGGCGGGCAGCGGCGTGTGCAGCACGTCGCGCGGGCGGGCTTCCGCGCGCGCCGCGCGCCGCGCGGCTGTGATAGACTCTGCGCCGCCGCTTCTCAGCTCTGAATGTTCTTCGATCAAATCTCTCGAAAGAGGTTTAGGAATGCCTCGTCAACTGCCCCGGTTCGTGCTCGCCGCCGCCGCCGCCCTCTCGCTCCTGCCGCACGCGGGCGCCGGCTCAAGCACGATCCTCGCTCAAGTCAGGCGCGCGCAAGCCCCGGCCGTGTCGTCCGCCGCCCCCGCGGTGCCCTCGCCGCAGTCCGTGCTCGGCTTCGCGCCGGGCGACGACCGGACCATCGCCGACTGGACGCAGATCACGAACTACTTCGCGCGCCTCGACGACGCGAGCGACCGCGTGCAGGTCAAGACCGTGGGGGAGACGACGCTCGGTCGCCCGCTGACGGTCGCCTTCATCAGCGCGCCTGAGAATATACGCAATCTCGCGAAGTACCAAGACATTCAAAGGCGTCTCGCAGACCCGCGCCTCGTCTCGAACGACGCGGAGCGCGAGCGCCTCGTCCGCGAGGGGCGCGCGGTCGTCGTCATCTCCTGCTCGATCCACTCGACCGAGATCGTCGCCTCGCAGATGTCGATGCAGTTGGCTTACGAGCTGGCGTCGGCGCGGGACGAAGAGACGCGCGAGATTTTGCAGAACACGATCCTCCTGCTCGTCCCCTCCGCCAACCCCGACGGCGTGGACATCGTCGCCAACTGGTACCGCAAGACTCTGGGCACTCCTTACGAGGGCACGGAGCCGCCGGAGATTTACCACCACTACGCCGGGCACGACGACAACCGCGACTGGTTCATGCTGAATTTGAGAGAGACGCAGGCGCTCACGCGCCTCTTCTGGAAGGAGTGGTTCCCGCAAATAGTTTACGACGTGCACCAGCAGGGCTCTACGGGGTCGCGCTTCTTCGTCCCGCCCTTCTTCGATCCGCCGAACCCGCACATCGCGCCGCTGCTGCTGCGCGAGGTCGGGCTCATCGGCCACAAGATCGCGGCGGACGAGCAAGCCGCCGGAGTTAAAGGCGTCGTCACCAACGCGATGTACGACACCTGGTGGCACGGCGGATTCCGCACCGCGCCCTACTTCCACAACTCCATCGGCATCCTCACCGAAGCCGCCTCGGCGCGTTTGATGACGCCGGTCACGGTCACGCGCGAACAGCTCGCCCGCTCCTCGACGCGCGGCATGGAGTCGGCTCTGCCCTCGTCGCCGCAGACCAACTTCCCAGACCCGTGGCAGGGCGGCACATGGAGACCGCGCGACATCATGCTGATGGAGCTCGTCGCCTCGCGCGCGGTGCTCTCGCAGGCGGCGAAGTTCCGCGCGCGCTACCTCAGAAATTTTTACGATCTCGGTCAACGCGCTCTCGATCTCGCCCGCGCGAAAGACTCCCCGCTCGGCTACGTCATCCCGCCCGGACAGGGTCGCGACGAGGCGGTCGCGAAGATGATCGGCACGCTCACGGCGCAGGGCGTCGAAGTCTTCAGGCTGGAGCGCGAGCTGCACGGCGCGACGGCGACGCAGCGCGTCGTCAGGCGCACGGTCCGCGAGGACGCGCGCGCGCGGGCAGGCGAGGGCGAGCCGGGCGATCAGTCCGCCGCGGGCGCGCAGCGAGAGGC
>JAIVJC010000044.1 GCA_020200235.1 Acidobacteriota bacterium
GCCGGGCGACAACGTGGCGATGGAGGTCGAGCTCATCACGCCGATCGCGATGGAGAAGGGCTTGAGGTTCGCCATCAGGGAGGGCGGCCGGACGGTCGGGGCCGGCACCATCTCTGACATCGTGGAATAACTGTTCTACGTCCGTTGTCAGTGGTCAGTTGTCCGCCGTGAGCGGATGCGCCACCGGGAATCAGCAACGGACAACTGACGACGGACGAGTAGCAAATAATTATGCTGAACGACAAGATCAGAATCAGGCTGAAGGCTTACGATCACCGGGTGCTGGATCAGTCCACCTCGGAGATCGTCGAGACGGCAAAGCGCACGGGCGCGCGCGTGGCGGGTCCGATCCCGCTCCCCACTTCGAAGAACAAGTGGACGGTGCTGCGCTCGCCCCACGTCGATAAGAAGTCGCGCGAGCAGTTCGAAATCCGCACGCACAAGCGGCTGATGGACATCCTCGACCCGACGCCGCAGACCGTGGACGCGCTGATGAAGCTCGATCTGCCCGCGGGCGTCGACGTCGAGATCAAGGCTTTCGGCAGACAGTAAGAGAAATGATGAATGCTGAACGCGGAACGATGAAGTAAAACCAGAAGGTTTTTAATTCATCGTTCATCGTTTCGAGTTCATCGTTTGAGGTTGTGATGGTCAACGGAATCATCGGTAAGAAGGTCGGCATGACGCAGTTGTTCGCGCCGGACGGGACGGTCACGCCGGTGACGGTCATCAAGGCGGGACCCTGCGTCGTCGTGCAGAAGAAGACTGCGGCGGGCGCGGACGGCTACGACGCCGTGCAGCTAGGGTTGGTCGAGGATCGCCCCGTCAGGCTGAAGAACGTCAACAAGCCGATGCGCGGGCACTTCGAGAAGACGGGCGGCGGGGTGCCGCCGACGCGCGTCCTCATGGAGCTGCGCCTCGACTCCCCGGCGGACGACCTGAACGTCGGCGACACGGTCTTAGTCAACCTGTTCGCCGACGGCGACGCGGTAGAGGTCGTCGGGCGCTCGAAGGGCAAGGGCTTTCAGGGCACGGTCAAGCGGCACAAGTTCAACCGCGGTCCCGAATCCCACGGCTCGATGAACGTGCGCGCGCCGGGCTCCATCGGCCAGTCGGCTTACCCCTCGCGCGTCATCAAGGGCACGCGGTCGTCGGGCCACATGGGCGACGCGCGCGTCACGGTCAGGGGTCTGACGGTCGCGCGCGTGGACGCGGAGAACCACCTGCTGATGGTGCGCGGCGCGGTGCCGGGCGCGAACGGCTCGGTGGTCGTCGTTAAGAAATCGGTGAGGAAATAGCTGTTAGCTTTTAGCTATTAGCTGTGAGCCAGAAGATAAGAGTGGTTTTGGTTTGGCTAAAAGCTAACCGCTAATAGCTAACAGCTAAGAGCTGCGAACGGAGTGAGCAAATGCCTACCGTTAAGGTGCGCAACCTGAAGAACGAAGAGGTCGCCGACCTCGAACTCTCCGACGCCGTCTTCGGCGTGGAGTACAACGAGGGGCTCGTCCACGCGGCGGTGAAGAACTATCTCGCCAACGCGAGGGCGGGCACCGTCGGCACGAAGACGCGCGGCGACGTGTCCGGCTCCGGCAAGAAGCTCTGGAAGCAGAAGGGCACGGGGCGGGCGCGCATCGCCTCGATCCGCTCGCCCCTGTGGAAGGGCGGCGGCAACGTCCACGGACCGCAGGCGCGCGACTGGTCTTACAGTCTGCCGAAGAAGATGAAGCGCGGCGCGCTGCGCTCGGCTCTCTCGGAGCGACTGCGCGAGGGCAACCTCGTCGTCGTCGACGAGATCACAACCTGATGCTCTCGGCGCGCAACGTCAAAGGCGCGAAGGTCACGGGCGCGGGCGGTCTGAACGTCTACGACGTGCTCTACCACGAGAAGCTGCTGGTCTCGCGCTCGGCGGTCGAGCAGATCACGCGCGCGCTCGACCCGCAGGGCGTCGGAGCCGGGGCTGATACTTCAGGCGAGGAGGCGGCTTAAAGATGCGTACAGTGTGGGACATCATCAAGGCGCCGGTCATCACCGAGAAGGCGCTCATCGCGAAGGAAGAGTCGCAGGACGGCAGGCAGCTCCTGACCTTCCGCGTGGACAAGGACGCGACCAAGCCCGAGATCAAGAACGCCGTCGAGAAGATCTTCGACGTGGAGGTCGACAGCGTGCGCACCATGAACTACATGGGCAAGAAGGCGCGCCGCGGTCGCCACGAGGGGCGCAAGCCCTCCTGGAAGAAGGCGTACGTCACGCTCAAGGAAGGGCAGTCGCCGTTCGACTACGGAGAGTCTATTTAATTGCGGATTGCGGATTGCGGATTGAAATCCGGTCTCTCCGTTAATCCGCATTCCGCAATCCGCAATCCGAGATAAGAAGATGGGCATCAAGAAACTGACACCGACATCGCCCGCGCGCCGCTACCAGACGTACCTGACGCGCGACGAGCTGACGCCCGGCGCGGAGCCGGAGCGGTCGCTGCTCGAGCCGAAGACGAGGATTTCGGGGCGCAACAACGACGGGCACATCACGGTGCGCCGGCGCGGCGGCGGTCACAAGCGCCACTACCGGATCGTCGACTTCAGGCGCGACAAGGCGGGCATCCCCGGCCGCGTCACGCAGATCGAGTACGACCCGAACCGCTCGGCGCACATCGCGCTCATCACCTACCTCGACGGCGAGAAGCGCTACATCCTCGCCCCCGTCGGCATCGAGGTCGGCAAGACCATCATGAGCGGGCCCGAGGCAGACATCCTGCCCGGAAACGCTCTGCCGATCCGCAACATCCCCCTGGGCACGCAGATTCACAACATCGAGCTGCGACCGGGGAAGGGCGGGCAGATGGCGCGCTCGGCGGGCTCGTTCGCGCAGCTCGTCGCCAAGGAAGGCGACTACGCGCAGCTGCGCATGCCTTCGGGCGAGGTGCGGCGTGTGCCGGTCGTGTGCTACGCGACCGTCGGTCAGGTCGGGAACGTCGAGCACGAGAACGTCTCCTACGGCAAGGCGGGCCGCTCGCGCTGGCACGGCTTGCGCCCGAAGGTTCGCGGCGTGGCGATGAACCCGGTCGATCACCCGCACGGCGGCGGCGAGGGCAAGACCTCGGGCGGACGCCACCCCGTCACCCCGTGGGGGCAGCCGACGCGCGGCTACAAGACGCGCAACAACAAGCGCACTAACAAGATGATCGTGCGCGACCGCAGAGTTAAGTAAATTGCGGAATGCGGATTTCGGATTGCGGATTGTGAAGGCGGAAGCCGGCTGATTTTAATCCGCATTCCGCAATCCCAAATCCGAAATCGGAAGTGGAGCGAAGCGAAACGATATGCCACGTTCAGTCAAAAAGGGCGCGTTCATAGACGGTTACCTGGAGAAGGCGGTCGAGCGCATCCGCACGAGCGGCAACCGGCCGCCCGCGATCAAGACCTGGTCGCGGCGCTCGACCATCACGCCGGACTTCGTCGGCCTGACCTTCGCCGTCCACAACGGCAGGCGGCACATCCCCGTCTACGTGACGGAGAACATGGTCGGTCACAAGCTCGGCGAGTTCTCGCCGACGCGCACCTTCAAGGGCCACTCCGGCACGAAGGCTGAGAAGTCGTCGAAGCCGGGCGGAAGATAAACGATGAAGTAGGAACGCGGAACGATGAAGTGAAATCCATCGCCCTGTAGTTCATCGTTCATCGTTCCTACTTCATCGTTTTGAGGTTTAGTGATGGAAGCGAGAGCTAGTGCAAAACATCTTCGCGGGTCGGCGCAGAAGGCGCGCCTCGTGATCGACATGATCCGCGGGAAGAACGTCAACGAGGCGCTCGCCGTGCTGCGGTTCACGAACAAGCGGGCGGCGAGCGGCATCGAGAAGTGCGTGCGCTCGGCGATCGCGAACGCGACCGAGGCGGCGGAGAAGGCGAACGTCGCCGTCGATCCGGACGACCTCTGGGTCAAGGCGTGCTTCGTGGACATGGGCGCGCACAAGAACCGCCGCCGCGTGCGCCCCGCGCCGCAGGGCCGCGCCTACCGCGAGCAGCGCCACTTCCACCACGTCACCGTGCTCCTCTCGACCGACGAGAAGGAGAACGCCAGGGGCGGCGCGCGCGGCAAGCAGACCTCGAAGGCGGGCAAGCCCGCGACTTCGGGCGAGTCGAAGGGTCGCAAGGCTGCCGGCGAGAGGGGCGCGTCGAAGGGAGCCGCGAAGGGAGCCGCGAAGGGAGCCGCGAAGGCTGCGGCGGCGACGAAGCGCGCGCCGAAGAAGGCTGAGAAGCCGGCGGCGGCGGCGACCGAGAACACGAGCGCGGAGCAGTCCGCCGAATAACCGACGACCGGAACGGAGAGTTTAGAGTGGGTCAGAAAGTTCATCCATACGGCTTCCGCCTTGGCTATAACAAGGACTGGCACTCGCACTGGTTCACCAAGAAGCAGTACGGCGAGTTCCTCCACGAAGACCTCAAGCTCAAGAACGAGATCAAGGGTCGCTTCAACGGCGCGGGCGTCTCGCACGTGGACGTGGAGCGCGCCGCCAACCGCGTGAAGATCATCATCTACACGTCGCGACCGGGCATCATCATCGGGCGCAAGGGCTCCGAGATCGACAAGCTCAAGGGCGAGATCAGCTCGCGCACGGGTCGCGAGGTGCTCGTCTCGATCCAGGAGATCACGAAGCCGGAGCTGAACGCGCAGCTCCAGGCGGAGAAGATCGCCGTGCAGCTCGAGAAGCGCATCGCCTTCCGCCGCGCCATGCGCAAGACCGTCGAGGAGACGCTGCGTTTCGGCGGGCAGGGCATCAAGGTGAGGGTGTCGGGCCGTTTGAACGGGGCGGAGATCGCGCGCAGCGAGTGGTACCTGCAGGGGCGTCTGCCGCTGCACACGCTGCGCGCCGACATCGACTACGGCTTCGCGATGGCTCACACGACCTTCGGCGTGATCGGCGTCAAGTGCTGGATCTACCGCGGCGAGATTCTCGATCCGAAGGCGGCGATGGCGCGCGGCACGACGACCGACCCGATGCAGGAAGTGCGCAGCGACGGCCAGCAGCGCAGGGCGCGCACGCGCCGCGAGCGCGAGGGCGGCGACTCCAGGGGCGACCGCAGGCCGCGCGGCGACAGGTAGTGAAAACTGTCAGTTGTCCGTAGTCAGTTGTCCGTTGTTTGTAAGTAACGAACAAGTGGCTGAGGGCAAGAGATAGCAACTGACAACGGACAGGGGACGACGGACGGTTGAGCGGAGCGAAACATTATGTTGATGCCGAAGAAAGTTAAGCACCGCAAGATGATGAAGGGGCGCATGACCGGGCTCGCCGTCCGGGGCGCCAGCATCAGCTTCGGCGAGTACGGCTTGAAGGCGCTGGAGCCGGCGTGGATCACCGACCGGCAGATCGAGGCGGCTCGTATCGCGATGACGCGCCACATCAAGCGCGGCGGCAAAATCTGGATCAGGATGTTCCCCGACAAGCCGATCACGAAGAAGCCGGCCGAGACGCGCATGGGCAAGGGCAAGGGCGCGCCCGAGTACTGGGTGGCGGTCGTCAAGCCGGGTCGCATCCTCTACGAGATCGAGGGCGTGCCCGAAGCAATCGCGCGCGAGGCGATGATGCTCGCGGCGCAGAAGCTCCCGATCAAGGTGAAGTTCGTCACCCGCGCGGAGCAGGGGGGGGGCGCGGTCTAGAGCCATGAAACGACGCGACGAGTTGAACAAATTGCACGACCTGTCCGCGGAGGAGTTGGGCGCGGAGGCGCAGCGGCTGAAGGAGTCGCTCTTCCGCCTGAACTTCAAGCTCGCCCTGGGCGAGATGGACGCGGTCAAGACGATCCGCCGCGAGAAGAAGTCGCTCGCACGCATCCAGACGATGATGCGCGAGCGCGAGACGGAGCAGGCGGCGCAGAAATGATGAACGATGAATGCGGAATGATGAATTGAAGACAGCTTGCCTTTCATTCATCATTCATAATTCCGCACTCATCATTTAGAGATTGAGGTTTTGTGATGGCAGAGAATAATCAAGAGCAGGACGCGCCGAAGGCGGAACGGGCGGCCGCCGCCGACGAGGCGCGCGTCGAGGAGTCGACCGAGTCGGGGCAGAACCTCGCGCAGGAACTCTCCACCGGCGTCGACGCGCAGGCCGGCAACGCGCAGGGTTCGGAGGTCGCGCGGCGCACGAGCCGCGCCGAGAAGATCGGCGTCGTCGCCTCGGACAAGATGGAGAAGACGGTCGTCGTCAGAGTCGACCGCCTGATCAAGCACCCGAGGTACCGCCGCTACGTGCGCCGCACGTCGAAGTTCATGGCGCACAACGACCTCGAAGCCACCACCGGCGACAAGGTGCGCATCGTCGAGACCCGACCGCTCTCGGCGCGCAAGCGCTGGCGCGTCGTCGAGATCGTGCAGAAGGCGGAGAAATAAGATTGCGGATTGCGGAATGCGGAATGCGGATTGAAATCAAATCCGCAATCCGAAATCCGCATTCCGCAATGAGGTGAGTCATGGCGATTCAGATGCAGACGTCTTTGGACGTCGCCGACAATTCGGGCGCGAGGCGCGTCGAGATGATCAGGGTCATCGGCGGCTCGACGGCGGCGAGCCGGGCGACGCTCGGCGACCGCATTAAGATCACGGTCAAGGAAGCCGCGCCGGACGGGGCGGTGAAGAAGGGCACGGTGCACAACGCCGTCATCGTGCGCACGCGCAAGGAGGTGCGCCGCAAGGACGGCACCTACATCCGCTTCGACCAGAACGCCTGCGTCCTGATCAAGCCGGACGACACGCCCATCGGCACGCGCGTCTTCGGACCCGTCGCCCGCGAGCTGCGCGACCGCAACTTCATGAAGATCGTCTCGCTCGCGCCGGAGGTGATTTGAGAGATGGCACAGGCAGGTAACAAGCGGACGAAGATCAGGAAGGGTGATCAGGTGATCGTCATCACGGGCCGCGACAAGGGCAAGCGCGGCCGCGTGCTCGAGGTGAAGCCCGCCGAGGGCAAGATCAAGGTCGAGGGCGCCGGGATGATCAAGCGCCACCAGAGAGCCAACACCGCCAACAACCGCGGCGGCGGCATCATCGAGCGCGAGGCGTTCGTCAACATCTCGAACGTCGCGCTCTTAGACCCCGGCACGGGCAAGCCGACGCGCGTCCGCTACGAGGTGGGCAAGGACGGCGAGAAGACCCGCGTCGCCGCCGGGAGCGGTCAGGTGATCGAGGGCAAGCGTTAAATAGTTTCAAGCGAGGTCTGGAAACGCCGCGCGAGTGGGCGAGACCCAGACCATAAGAAGGTGGGGAGATGGCTGCAAGACTGAAAGAGCGTTACGCGAAAGAGATCGCCCCGGCGATCGCCAAGGAGTTCGACATCAAGAACCCGATGGCGGTGCCGAAGCTCGAGAAGATCGTCATCAACATGGGGCTCGGCGAGGCGATCGCCAACTCGAAGATCATCGACACGGCGGCCGAGGAGCTGACCTCGATCGCCGGGCAGAAGCCCGTCACGACGAAGGCGAAGAAAGCCATCGCCTCGTTCAAGCTGCGGCAGGGGATGCCCATCGGCTCGATGGTCACACTCCGCGGCGACCGGATGTACGAGTTCCTGGATCGCCTGGTCTCGGTGGCGCTGCCGCGCGTGCGCGACTTCCGCGGCGTCAGCCCTAAGGCGTTCGACGGGCGCGGCAACTACACGCTCGGCATCCGCGAGCAGCTCATCTTCCCCGAGATCGACTTCAACAAGGTGGACAAGACGCGCGGGATGAACATCTCCATCGTCACGACCGCGCGCGACGACGAGCAGGCACGCGCGCTGCTGCGCGCGCTGGGCATGCCGTTCAGGCAGTAACAGCTATTAGCTATTAGCTGTTAGCTGTCAGCCAGACAAAAAGCTAATGGCTAACAGCTAACAGCCCCTTAGGAAAGATACATGGCAAAGAAATCTTTGATCGCGAAGGCGAACCGGAAGCCGAAATTTGCGGTGCGCACCTACACCCGCTGCAAGCGCTGCGGCAGACCGCGCGGCTACCTGCGCAAGTTCCAGCTGTGCCGCATCTGCTTCCGCGAGCTGGCGCTGCAGGGGCAGATCCCGGGCGTCGTCAAGTCGAGCTGGTAAAGCTGTCCGTGGTCAGTGGTCAGTTGTCCGTGGTCGACCGCTGACCGCGTCGAAGCCCGAAGGCTAGACCGAACAACTGACGACGGACGACGGACAACGGACATTTTTTTGGAGTTTTGTAATGACTGATCCTATCGCAGACATGCTGACGCGGATGCGCAACGCGATTGCCTCGAAGCACTCGCGGGTGGACATCCCGGCGTCGAAGCTGAAACTCGAGATCGCCCGCATCCTTAAAGAAGAGGGCTACATCAACAACTTCGTCATCAAGGGCGAGGGCGTGAAGCGCACGCTGCGCATCTTCCTGCGCTACGACACGCGCGGCACTTCGTCCATCACGCACCTCGCGCGCGTCTCGCGCCCCGGCAGGCGCGTCTACATGGGCTCGACCGACATCCCGAAAGTCCTGGGCGGCTACGGCGTCAACATCGTCTCGACCTCGCGCGGCCTGATGTCGGGCAAGCGCGCCCGCCGCGAGAACGTCGGCGGCGAGGTGCTGGCACAGATTTACTAAACGATGAAGTATGAACGATGAACGATGAGGTAAAGAGAACTTCCTCAGTTCATCGTTCCGCGTTCATCGTTCATCGTTGAGGTTTCGCTATGTCTCGCATTGGCAAGAAAGTTATCACGGTCCCGAAGGGCGTCACGGTGACGGTCGGGGAGCGCGAGCTCGAGGTGAAGGGTCCGAAGGGGACGCTGCGCACGCCCGTCCCCGAGGGCATCTCCTTCAAGCTCGACGGCGATCAGCTGCAGGCGGAGCGCACGTCGGACGAGCTCGCCGCCTCGCACGGGCTGGCGCGCGCGCTGGCGAACAACGCCATCGTCGGCGTGACCGAGGGCTTCTCGAAGCAGATGGACGTGGTCGGCGTCGGCTACAAGGCTGACGTGCAGGCGCGCAAGATCGTCTTCTCGCTGGGCTACTCGCACCCGATCGAGTTCCCGCTGCCCGAGGGCATCGACGTGAAGTCGGAGCGCGTCCCCGCGAAGAATTCGATCCCGCAGTACCAGCTGACGCTGACGCTCACGGGCATCGACAAGCAGAGGCTCGGGCAGGTCGCCGCCGAGCTGCACGGGCTGCGCAAGCCCGACCCCTACAAGGGCAAGGGCGTGCGCTACGCCGACGTGCAGCTCAAGCTGCGCCCCGGCAAGACAGGCAAGTAAGATTGCGGAATGCGGAATGCGGATTTCGGATTTGAAAGCGTCAACGTCGTCGCTCTTCTTTAATCCGCATTCCGCATTCCGCAATCCGAAATGGAGTTGAGATGGCACAGAAGGACAGGGCAGTAGTTCGCCGGGCGGTGCACAAACGCATCCGGCGCAAGGTGCAGGGGACGGCGGCGCGACCGCGGCTGGCGATCTACCGCAGCCTGAACCACATCTACGCGCAGATCATCGATGACGAGCAGGGGCGCACCATCGCCTCCGCCTCGACGACCGAGAAGGACCTGCGCGGCTCGACGGGCGGCAACCTCGAGGCGGCGCAGCGGGTGGGGCGAGCCATCGCCGAGCGCGCTCTCGCGCTGGGGGTGGAGCGCGTGGTCTTCGACCGCGGCGGCTACGTCTACCACGGGCGCGTCAAGGCTCTGACGGACGCGGCGCGCGAGGCGGGGCTCAACAAGGAGGAGTCATCCGCGAAGGGCGAAGGGGCTGAGGCGGCGGGCGCTGAGGCGGCGGCGTAAAGCGGCGGATAGCTGTTAGCCATTAGCTGTTAGCTATTAGCTGTCAGCCAGACAAAAAAGCTAATAGCTAATCGCTAACAGCTGAGAGCTGCGAACGGAGTGAGCAATGGCAACACAACAGAGAAACAGGATTTCCGCCGGGGGGCTCGACCTCAAGGACAACGTGATCTCCATTAACCGCGTGACGAAGGTCGTCAAGGGCGGCAAGAACATGAGCTTCGCGGCGCTCGTCGTCGTGGGCGACGCGGCGGGTCACGTCGGCTTCGGCACGGGCAAGGCGCGCGAGGTGCCGCTCGCGATCAAGAAGGGCATCGAGGCGGCGAAGAAGAACCTGATCCGCGTGCCGCTCATCGAGAACACGCTGCCGCACCCGTTCGTCGGCGTCTACGGCGCGGGGCGCGTGCTGATGAAGCCGGCGAAGCCGGGCACGGGCGTCATCGCGGGCGGCGCGGTGCGCGCCATCATGCAGGCGGCGGGCGTCCACGACGTGCGCACGAAGAGTTTGGGATCGGCGAACCCGCACAACGTCGTGCGCGCGACCTTCGAGGGCTTGAAGAGCATGAAAGACCCGGTCGAGGTGGCGCGCCTGCGCGGCAAGCAGATCGAGGAGTTGTAAAGATGGCTGAGCAGAAACAGGAACAGGCGGCGGGCGGCGGCACGATCCGCATCCAGTATTACCGGAGCACCATCGCCGCTTCGAACAAGCACAAACAGATCGTCAGCAGCCTCGGCTTGAGGAAGCTGAACCAGATCGTCGAGCGGCCCGACACGGCGTCGATGCGCGGGTTCGTCAAGAAAGTTCCGCACCTCCTGCGGATCGTCGAATAGTAATTGTCAGTTGTCCGTCGTCCGTTGTCAGTCGTTTGTGGCTAATCGAGTCGCCGAGTTCGAGCCGTGTCTTGAGCAACTGACAGAGGACAACTGACCACGGACAGTTGCGAACGGAGTGAGCAATGGCAATCGGTCTGAACAATCTGCACAAGCCTGAGGGCTCGACGCACAAGAAGAAGCGCGTGGGGCGCGGTCCCGGATCGGGTCTGGGGAAGACCGCCGGGCGCGGCAACAAGGGTCAGAAGTCGCGCTCCGGCTACTCCGGCAAGACCGGCTTCGAGGGCGGACAGATGCCCCTCCAGCGGCGTCTGCCGAAGCGCGGCTTCACCAACATCTTCAAGAAGCAGTGGACCGAGATCACGCTCACGGCTCTGGAGAACGGCTTCGAGGCGAACGAGAGCGCGACGCCGGAAGTGATGCACGAGAGAGGCGTCATCGCCAAGGGCAAGCGCGACGTGGTCGTGCTCGGCACGGGCGAGTTGACGAAGGCGATCACGGTCTCGGCGCACCGCTTCACCAAGAGCGCGAGAGAGAAGATCGAGGCGGCGGGCGGCACGGCGAACGTGATCACGCCGCGCCACAAGGCGGACGCGCTCGTGCCCGCCGATCAGTCTCCGCAGTGACGTAAGAGCTTGAGTGGTTCCCGAACGTCACAGGGTCTCGCTGAAGACGCCTTGAGGAGTGTCAAAACTCCGCAAGCGTCTTTAGCCTTATTAGCCGTTAGCTGTTAGCCGTTAGCTTTTAGCCAAACCAAAAGCCGAAGGCTGCTGGCTAATAGCTAACAGCTAACAGCTAACAGCTTCAAAGAGGCAGTCATGGAAAAGTTTTTCGCCGCCGTCCGCAACATGTTCCAGGTGCCAGACCTGCGCCGGCGCATCGGGTTCACGCTCGGCCTGCTCGCCGTCTACCGCTTCGGCGCGCACGTCACCGCGCCCGGCGTCAACAAGGATCAGTTGGCGCGCGTCTGGTCTGAGGTGGGCAACACCCTGCTCGGCGTGCTCGACCTCTTCTCCGGCGGCAACTTCCAGACCATCTCGGTCTTCGCGCTCGGCGTCACGCCCTACATCACCGCCTCGATCATCATCCAGCTGATGACGACGGTCTTCTCGCAGCTGAAGAAGCTGCAGGAGGAGGGCGAGGCGGGGCGGCAGAAGCTCAACCAGTACACGCGCTACCTGACGGTCGCGCTCGCCTGCTTCCAGACCTTCATCGTCGCGCGCTGGCTCTCCGCCAACGGCGTCATCCCCGGCACGGGCTCGTTCTTCGACCGCTACATCCTCGTCGTCGTCGTCACGCTCACGACCGGCACGATCTTCGTCATGTGGCTCGGCGAGCAGATCACGGAGCGCGGCATCGGCAACGGTGTCTCGCTGCTGATCTTCGCGGGCATCGTCATCGGCCTGCCGCGCGGCATCGCGCAGGTCTCGACGCGCGTCAGGGGCGGCAACGCCCTCGAGATCGTCGGCGTGCTGGCGCTCGTCGCGCTGATCGTGGGGCTCATCGCCTTCATCGTCTTCGTCGAGCAGGGGCGCCGGAAGGTGCCGATCAGTTACGCCAAGCGGCACGTCGGGCGGCAGCAGGTCGGCGGGCAGCAGACGGCGATGCCGATCAAGATCAACATGGCGGGCGTCATCCCCGTCATCTTCGCCTCGTCGATGCTCGCCTTCCCGCAGACGATCCTGCAGTTCGTCGGCTTCGACCCGAACAACCCGATGTCCTGGAAGAGCCGCGTCCACACGTTCTTCCAGCAGTTCCACGGCGGCGACCCCTACTACGAGCTGTTCTTCCTCGGGCTCATCGTCGTCTTCACGTTCTTCTACATCACCATCGTCTTCAACGTCGACGAGGTGGCGGACAACCTGCGCAAGCACGGCGGCTTCGTCCCCGGCATCCGACCCGGTAGGAACACCGCCGAGTTCCTGAACACGATCCTGACGCGCCTCACCACGGTCGGCGCGATCTACCTCGCGCTCGTCGCGTTCCTCCCGCAGCTGATGCTGAGCGGCTTCAACGTCGGGCGGCTGCCGTTCGTCGGCGTCCGGCTCGACGAGTTCTTCAACGCGACGCCCGGCTTGAGCTGGATCCCGCACGGCATGGGCTACCAGTTCTACTTCGGCGGCACGTCCCTGCTGATCCTCGTCGGCGTCGCGATGGACACCGTCTCGCAGATCGAGGCGCAGCTCGTCATGCGCAACTACGAGGGCTTCCTCGGATCGGGGAGCCGCCTGCGCGGGCGCAGAACGTAAGAGCTTGAGTGGTTCCCGAACGTCACAGGGTCTCGCTGAAGACGCCTTGAGGAGTGTCAAAACTCCGCAAGCGTCTT
>JAIVJC010000243.1 GCA_020200235.1 Acidobacteriota bacterium
CCCCATAGCCCATTTGCGCAGTAAATTCGTATGCTGTCTCTACCATAATTTGTTCCCCTACAACTCATACTTGGTAAGCAATTCACGCAGATTTAACTCCGCTGAATAAATATCACCTAGGGCTTCCGTAGGTATGTAGCGGTAGCGCGACTCGAAATCCGCGAAGGAATTCATTACTTGTTTATACCGACGGCTATTGTTGGAAATAACATAGAGCCGGGTGTTGGAATAATCCAACAAAGTTGCCATACGACCTACGCCTGACCATGTCCCCGTCGATAGTTCGACCTCGAAGGCACATTCAGGCAAAAGGTTTTTACCTTTCTCCTGAAACCAAAGGACATCAATCTGGCGCAGCACATCGTAATCTGAAAACTGTAGATTTGGGCACCGTGCGAGAGTCGCAATTTCTCCGAGTAGCTTATCGTTGAACCTCTTGCTCTTATTAGGGCAGAAAGTTTGATATCCGCGCACCTTACCAATCTCTAACAACCTGCCTTGTAGCACGGTATGGTAGCTTTGTTCGGCGGTACTTTTCTCCCCCACCACCTTCGCGGGACTGAGCAAACTATCCCAGTTGTTCACATAATTAGCGCATTCCAATCGATTTCTATGTCCCGCCAAAACTATATTTAAGTCTTGGTCAATATTCAGCTTGTACTCACCATTTCGATCATGGCTAATTAATGGTAAGTGCGCTAATAAAACAGATGCCGGTACGATCAAGGTTCTTTCGATTGCTCCACAAACAAAAGCAAAGAATGGGTTGTCAAGGTTAGCTACTTCTTCAGCAGTAATATAGTTCAATCCAAAAAAGTAGCGACTTCTAATTCCGGTTAGTGAAGCGGTGCGAATTAAAACATTAGCCCGTCCTATATGATAGGCACGAGCTTTCAATGCTCGGATCAACTCAATTTCAGCATTAAGCTCGAGCGCCTTGTCTAAAAAAGCCTGCGCTAGAGCCTCAGCTTGTGCTGTAGTCGGGCTCATATCTTCCTAAGCATTGATGCGGCGTGCGTTGTCATGTAAATTTACCCGCGCGTGCGGCAGTTTGGAGTATTGTTTGACCGAAGCGTGATGCTCGCACAGGTCGGCGCTGCGGGGCAACCGGGACAGGGGAGATGGCTGAAGTCGTTTCGCCCTCGCGTTCTTCCCCAAACTCGTCTGAGAGGTGATCCCCCATGTTCTCACGTGTCCTACGTTTCGTGCGCATGCCGCTCGCCCTGCTGCTGATCTGGGCGGCGCTGCGTTTCTTCATCGGTCTGCGCGGCGTGCCCTACGCGCCGCGCGGCAACGCGATGTTCTCCGTCGTCGGGCTGACGGTCATCAGCTGCCTCTACTTCGGCGCGATGTCGCGCCGGGTCGGCAACTTCAGTTGGGTCGGCACGATCCTCGTCGGCGCCGTCATCGGTCTCTGGGCGCAGATCCTGATCTTCACGGCGACCGTCGTCAGCATCGCCGCCAACCTCAACACCTACTTCGTGCACTGGGACGCGCTCAACATCCCCGAAGGGACGCACGCCACGATGGCGCAGGCGTTGACGGCGCGCGGGGGCGGTCTCCTCTTCGGCACGATCCTGGGGAGCATCGTCGCGCTCATCGGCCGCGCCGTCTTCTCCGCGCTCGCGCCGAGTTGTGGCGACGACAGGGGATAGAAAGACCGTCCGTTGTCCGTAGTCAGTCGTCCGCGGTCAGTCGTTTTGTCTTCAACTCTCGCGGCTCGTTCTCACACGCATCGCGCTTGCGAAGCACGGGCAACTGACAACGGACAACTGACAACGGACAGTGGACAGCTTTTTCAGTTTCTTGCGCCGCTTCGCGCGGGTTTGTTATAGTGCGGGTTAGGCTTTCAACGTCATTTACAGGTCTTAACCGCCGGGGCTCGCACGAGTCTCCGGCACGAGGGAGAGAGGTCGCCATGTCGATGCAAGGTGTCCCACGGAACGTCCAGCGCAGGCGCGCGGAGGGAGTCCCCGGACTCTTCTCCACGCAGCTCACGTGCTTCCTCCTGGGCGGCGCGGTCGGCGCGCTCGCCGCGCTGCTCTTCGCGCCGAAGTCGGGCCGCGAACTCCGCGCCGACATCGCCGACACCGCCCGCAAGGGCGTGGACGGCGCGAGAGAGAAGGCGAGCGACTACTACGAGACCTCGCGCGAGCGCGCCACCGAGTTCTACTCGACGGCGAAGGCGCAGGTGGGCGAGGTCGCGGGCGCGGCGCGCCAGGAAGTCACCCGCCGCGGCGAGACGCTCTCGGCAGCCATCGACGCGGGCAAGCGCGCCTACTCCGAGGAGAAGCGGCGTACGCAGTCGTCCGCCCTGATGGAGCCCGCGCCGACCTACTACGAGAAAGAGCCAGACAAAGGGTGAGACGATTGCGGATTTCGGATCGCGGAATGCGGATTGAAGAAAACAATCCGAGATTCCAGACCGGCTGTTAATCCGCAATCCGAAATCCGCATTCCGCAATCGATATGTCGTTAGCGCTCCAGACCGCCGCGCGCGATCCGATGTTCGTGGTGATGCTCGTCATCGCGGCGTCGTTCGTCGTCATCGCCGTCGCGATGATCGCGATGGCGGTGGTGGTGAGCCGCGTCGTGCGCACGCTCGGCAACCTGGAGCGGAGAGCCGAGCCGCTGCTCGACCGCGTGGGGCTGCTGAGCGATCAGGTGCGCGAGATCGCCGCGCAGGGCAAGGAGGTCGCCGTGCAGGTCGGCTTGATGTCCGATCACCTGACGACCGCCTCGGCGCACTTCTCCGAATCCGCCGCGCTCATCAAGGACGAGGTGAGGGAGCTCAAGCAGCTCGTCGGCTACACCGCCGTCACGGCGAAGGACAAGATCGAGCGCGTGAGCCGCACCATCGACGAGACGAACCGGCAGTTCTCGACGACCGCCATGTTCGTCCACTCGAAGCTCGTCTCGCCCGCCAGAGAGCTCGCCGCGATCATGGCGGGCGTCCGCCGCGGCCTGGAGGTGCTCGCCTCGCCCGCGCCCAAGCAGATCGACGAGACCTACGGCGAGGAAGAGCTGTTCATCGGCTAACTACAGTCTCAAGTCGAAAGTCTGGAGTCTGAAGTCAGCAGCCGTCGACTTCAGACTCCAGACTTTCGATTTTAGGCTTCAGGTTTTAGACTCCGGACTTTAGGCTCCAGACTCCAGACTTAATCATGTCAACCGAAACGCCGCTCGAATTAAAGAAGACGATCAACCTGCCGAAGACCGGCTTCGCGCAGAAGGCGAACCTCGCGCAGAGCGAGCCGGCACGCCTCGAGCGCTGGAAGCAGATCGATCTCTACAAGATGATCCGCGAAGCCTCGGAGGGGCGCGAAAAGTTCATCCTCCACGACGGTCCGCCTTACGCCAACGCCGACATCCACCTCGGCACGGCGCTCAACAAGATTCTGAAAGACTTCGTCGTCAAGTCGCGCACGATGATGGGCTACGACGCGCCCTATGTGCCCGGCTACGACTGCCACGGCCTGCCCATCGAGCTCTACGTCGATAAGAAACTCGGCGCGAAGAAGTCGAACATGGATGCCTCCTCGATCCGGCGTGTCTGCCGTGAGTATGCGGAGAATGCGTTGAAGAGTCAGACGCGTGACTTCCAGCGGCTCGGCATCCTCGGCTCATGGGAGAACCCTTACTCGACGATGTCGAACAGTTACGAGGCGGAGACGGCGCGGCTCTTCGGCAAGTTCGTCGAGCGCGGCTACGTCTACAAGGGCGCCCGGCCCGTCTACTGGTG
>JAIVJC010000121.1 GCA_020200235.1 Acidobacteriota bacterium
CGGCGAGACCTCTTACGTCCTGTTCAATAACGTGCGGATGATGGACGACGCGGCGAGGTTCCAGAGGCTCGTCGGCGAATTGAGTGAAGACGAAGATTGAAGGCGGGCGGGCGATCGATCGAGCCGCGTTCGACACACGCTAGACGGGCAGCCATCGCGGAGGGATTCGATGGGAGAGGAGCTGAAGGGCAAGATCGCGCTCGTGACGGGCGCGTCGAGCGGCATCGGGCGGGCGACCGGCGTGCGGTTCGCGCAGGAGGGCGCACAGGTCGTCCTCGTCGGGCGAGACCGCGCCGCCCTGTCCGCGACAGCCGCGGAAATCTCACAGGGCGGCGGCGAGGCGTTCGCCGTCATCGGGGACGTGACGGTCGAGGCGGACGCCGAGCGGATCGTGCGCGAGACGTTGGACGACTTCGAACGGCTCGACGTGCTGGTGAACGCCGCGGGGATTCTCGCGAACGGGACGATAGAGACGACTTCGCTCGCGGCTTGGGACGAGATGCTGAACGTGAACCTGCGCGCCGTCTTCCACCTCACGCACCTCGCCGTCCCGCACCTCGAACGCACGCGCGGCAACGTCGTCAACGTCTCGAGCGTGACGGGCTTGAGATCATTCCCCGGCGTGCTCGCCTACTGCGTCTCGAAGGCGGGCGTCGATCAGTTGACGCGCTGCGCCGCGCTGGAACTCGCGCCGAAGGGGATCAGGGTCAACGCCGTGAACCCCGGAGTGGTCGTCACGCAGGTGCACAGGCGCGGCGGCATGGACGAGGAGAAGTACGAAACGTTCCTCGAACACTCGAAGAGCACGCACCCGCTGGGCCGGGTCGGCGAGGCGCGCGAGGTCGCGGAGCTGATCCTGTTCCTCGCCTCCGAGCGCGCGTCGTGGATCACCGGCGCGACCTACTCGATCGACGGAGGGCGGGCGCAGACCTGCGCGCGCTGAGCCCCGAACCGATTGCCATCAGGGATCAATGCGTCGGTACGAATGAAGCCGGGACGGGTTCGCCCGATTGAGGTCAGAGAGTTAAGGGGTGGAGTCGTTCGCGTTCTTGTTGGCGCCCGATTGGTTCGAGTTGTTGGAGTTGTTCTGGTTCTGCGCCTTCTGCTTGGCTAGCAGCTTCTTCTCGTACTCGACGCGCGCACGCTGTTTGACCGCGTCCTCGCGCGCGCGCTCAAGGGCTTCCTGCGACTGGTAGTCGTTCGGGTCGAGCTCGACCGCCTTCTCGAAAGAGCGGACAGCCTCCTGATACTTCGCGAGCTTGTTGTAGACGAGCCCGATGTCGTAGTAGCCGGAGGCGTCCGGCTCGCGCAGGCGCGCGGCGCGGCGGTAGGCGTCAGCCGCCTTCTCGTACTCGCCGACCTTCGTGTAGGCGTCGGCGAGGCGGTAGAGTGCGTCGGCGTCCTTCGCGTCCTCGCGCACCTTCCGCCCGAAGAGCTCGACCGCCTTCTCGAAAGCCACCTGCGCCTCCTTCTTCCGCGCGGTCGCGGCGTAGGCGAGACCGAGTCGCCTGTACGTCTCCGCGTTGTCGGGGTCTAACTCGACCGACTTCTTGAAAGCCTCGACCGCCTCGGCGTCCCGATCGCGTTTGTAGAGCTCGACGCCGAGCGCGTAGAAGCCCGCGGCGTCCTTCGGGTTCTGCAACTCCGCCGCCACGCCTTCGAGCGGAGGCGTCGCCGCGTTCTGATTCGAAGCCGGCGAGTTCGAGTTTGTGACCTCGCCCCTGCGGGCGCAGCCCGTCTGGCTCGCGGCGAGCAGGCATAGGAGTAGGGCGACGGAAACTTTTCGCATGCTCGAAGACGTAACGGGAAGTTGGTGTCGGAGCGGGAACTGATCTATGACAAATCGCGCGGCGTGTCAACGTGCGAACGGATGAAGGGGTGGCAAGCTCCCCCATTAGCCTGCCACCCCTTCAGTCCGTCCAGTTGCCGTAAAAGGATGTTGAGAATATACCGGCGCGCGCGCCGCGTTTGGTTGCGACGGCGTTGCGATCAAATTATAAGCACGATGCGCTCGCCGGGATCGTCGGTGCAGGATCGCGAAATCTCCCGCCTGACTCGCTAACTCATTGCTGCGCCAACTTTTGCGCCAGCGCTTCGGCGTACTGCGGGTTGAGCGTCTTGAGCTTATTGAGCTCGACGGCGGCCGACGCCCGGTCCTTTTTTTCGAGATAGAGGACGCCGAGACGGAGGTGCGCTTCGGCGTCGTCGGGTTTGAGAATGGCTGCACGTCGGTACGCCTTGATCGCTTCGTCGAACCGGCGCAGTTGGCTGTAGCAGTTGCCGAGGTTGTAGAGCGCGTCCGCGTCTTTCGGGTCTTGCTCGGCGGCGCGGCGGTAGGCGTCGGCGGCTTCCCTGTTCTGACCGAGTTTGTCGTAGGCGTTGCCGAGGCTGAAATAAACTCCCGGCAGATCTTTTTTCGCGCCGAGCGCCGACTTGTAAGCGGCGACGGCTTCCTTGGGCCTCTCCAGCTTACGGTAAAGGTCGCCGAGCCGCGTGTTCGCCTCGGCGTGTTGCGGCACGAGCTTCACAGCCTCTCTCAGTTCGGAGAGAGCGGCATCAACCTTGTTCTGCCGCGCGTAAACTTCGCCCAACTTCGCGTGCGCGTCCGCGTCTTTCGGGTTGAGGCTGAGCGCCTGTTTATACTCGGCGATTGCCTCGTCGAGCTTCCCGGCGGCGAGGGCGACGTTGCCGA
The DNA here is from genome assembly GCA_020200235.1 of Acidobacteriota bacterium. Lineage (GTDB taxonomy): Bacteria > Acidobacteriota > Blastocatellia > Pyrinomonadales > Pyrinomonadaceae > JAIVGV01. The sequence continues at coordinate 2,693 of JAIVJC010000121.1, forward strand.
GGTTGTAGTGCAGGTTATCCGGCTCGTCCTTCATCTGCTCGTTCAAGACCTGCCTCATCTGCTGCAAGCCCTCTTCGGAGATGGCGGGCGTCGGCGAGGCGGCGTTCTGCGCCGACTGCGGCGAAGCCACGCAGCACCAGATTCAGCGCACCGATCTCCGGCTGAGCCAGATCACGCGCATCTTCGTCTCGCACCTGCACGGCGACCACGTCTTCGGCTTGATGGGCTTGCTCGC
>JAIVJC010000045.1 GCA_020200235.1 Acidobacteriota bacterium
CCCCTATCCCCCGTCTTCACTAGAGCGGCGCGGAAGGCGCGCGGCGTGAGACCCGTGGACTGCCGGAAGGCTTTCGAGAAGTGGCTCGAGCTCGAATAGCCGACGCGCGTGGCGACCCCTGTGATGGAGTGTTCCGTCGTCGCGAGCAGAGACTTGGCGCGCTCGATGCGCAGCGCGGCGAGGTAGGCGTGGGGAGAGGCGCCGGTCACTTTTTTGAAGAGCCGCGCGAAGTGGAAGGGCGAGAGGTAGGCGGCCGACGCCAACTCTTCGAGCGGCAGCTCGCGCTCCATGTGCGCGTGCATCAGCTCGACGGCGCGGCGCACGCGGCGGTCGATGAGCCCGGCTCGCGTCAGCTCCAACGCCTCGGCGCGGCGCACGTTCGCGTGGCGTCGCAGCAGTCGCACGACCAACTGTTCGACGAGCGCGGTGACGACCAGCTCCTGCCCCTTCTCGGCGTCGCGCAGCTCCTCGGCGATGTCGCGCGCGAGGCGCGCGAGCCGTTCGTCGCGCACGTCGGCGCGCGTGAAGGCGATGAGCGCGTCGTCGCGCGTGAGGCGCGCGCGCAGGGCGCAGTCGAGGACGTAAGCGGGGGCGATGCTGAGCGAGATCGTCTCGGCGCGCGCGCCCGAGGCTTCGACCGAGTCTCCGGGCGCGGAGAGGAGCGCGGACGGAGCCGACAACTCTCCGGCGCGCGCGCCCGCGCGCCAGCGGAGCGCCCCGTCGAGGAGCAGCAGCACGCCGTAGGCGGGGCTCGCCTCGCTAGTCCACCGCAGCGCGCGCGCGCGGCCGTAGTGGAGCGTGCAATGCTCGCCGACGAGAATTTTGTCTTGCGCCGCGTGGCTCTTCATCGCTTCGGGATAGGCACTGACTCTTGCAATGCGCTCGCCAGCGCGGCGCGCAGGCGCGCGGGGTCGTTGGTGATGAGCGCGCGCAAGCCGAGAGAGCGGGCGCGGCGCGCCCACGACGGATGATCGACCGTCCAGACGACGGTTGGCAACCCGGCGGCGCGCGCACGCTCGACGGCGCGACGAGAGGCGAGCGTGCGTTGGAGCGCGATCTCGTCAGCGCCGTGCGCGAGGGCGCGCTGGCACATCTGGCGCGCGGTGAGCGGGCGGCGGCGCAGCGTCCTCTCGAAGAGCGCCGCCGTGCGCAAGTGCGGCGCGATGCGCCTGACCTCGGCGACGGCTTCCAGACGAAAACTCTCGACGACCGAGCGCCGCGCCGCGTCGGGGCGCGAGCGCAAGACTTCGACGACAGCCGAGGCGAGCGGGGAGGCGTCGGCGCGGCTGCACTTCAACTCGACGTAGAGGGCGCGCGAGCGCGGCGCGAACTCGTCGAGCACACTGGCGAGAGTCGCGACGCGCTCCAGCGCGTACTCCTCGCGGGCGCGCGCGGGGCGGCGGCGGTTGAACCAGGAGCCCACGTCGATCCCTGCGAGGGCGGAGGATGAGAGTGATGCTATCTCGCCTTTGCGACCGGCTGTGCGTTTGAGCGTGGCGTCGTGGATGACGACGGGGACGCCGTCGGAAGCGAGGCGCACGTCGAACTCCAAGCCGTCCGCACCGTCGTCGAGCGCGCGGCGGAACGCGGCGAGCGTGTTTTCTGGCGCGACGAGGGACGCGCCGCGGTGCGCGATGATGAGGGGCACGCGCGAGCCAACGTCTGAGTCGCCCGCCTCGCCCGCCGACGCGCGGCGCTCAAACGCCATGACGATCCGCCTCCGTTCGGCTGCGATAAACTGTGGGGTCGATCTCGTCGAACAGGTTGTCGCGCCTTTCGATCTCAGCGAGCAGCGGTTCGTCGAGCTCGCCGCGTTCGAGCCCGTCGGCGAGGGCGTGGAAGCGCGCGACGTGCGAGCGGAAGCGCGCCGCGGCGTAGTCGGCGGTCGAGCCGCCGTGAATCTGGAACGCCCAGTCGCTCGACTGCGCGAGTAATAGTTCTCGCGCGCACTGTTTGAGAGCGCGCGTCGCGAGCCCGCGCAGACGAGGCTCGTCAACTGCTGCCTCGTTCGTCGCAGTCTCGCCGTGTTGATGTCCGATCGCCGCGCCGAAGCGGTCGGCGAGCGCGGTCATGCGCGCTTCGGCGGCGTGTTGGAGCGGGTACATCCACGCGTTCTCGTCGCTCAGCCAGACTTTGAAATGACCGCCCTCGCCCCAGGAGGACGTGGCGAGTCTCTGCGTCTGCATGGGCTCTTCATAATCGAGACGGTCGCCGGGCGTGGCGGTCTCGATCACGTCGCGCCGCTCGCGAAGCAGGCGGAAAACGCTTTCGAGAAATTGCACGCCCTCGAACCACCAGTGACCGAACAGCTCCGCGTCGTAGGGCGCGACGACGACGGGCGCGCGCCCGCCGAGCGCGTCGCGCAGGCGCACGACCTGTCTGATCCTTTCGTCGACGAAGTGGCGCGCGTGTTGGCGCGCGCGCGCGGCGGCTGCCCGCGGGTCGTAGGGCTGCTTGTGCGAGAGCGGCACATCGCGCCCCGTGACGCGGTGATACTTGATGCCGAGGTTGCGGCGACGCCCGTCGGCGTGGAGGTGCGGGCGCAGGTGTTCGAGCGGCGCGTCCCAGCCGAGGTCGCGGTAGAACTCGCGGTAGGCGGGATCGCCGGGGTAGCCGACCGACGCGCTCCACACCTGCTCGCCCGTTTCGAGATCGCGCGCGAAGGCGGCGACTCCGTTCGCGCAACGGACGGGCGCGTGGACGCCGTAGCGCGGGCGCGGCTCGCCGTTGAGGACCGCGTGCGACTCCGCGACGAAGTATTCGACACCCGCTTCGGCGATCAACTCTTCGAGCCCTGCCGCGTAAGCGCATTCGGGGAGCCAGATGCCGCGTGGCGCGCGACCGAAGTGCTTGCGGTAGTTCGCGACGGCGACGCCGATTTGTGCGCGGCGCGCTTCGATCGTCGAGACGAGAGGCAGCACAGCGTGCGTGGCGGCGCAGGTGATGATCTCCAGCGCGCCCGCGTCCCGTAGCGCGCCGAAGGCGCGGACGAGATCGCGCTCGTAGGTCTCCTCCCAGAGTCGCTTCGCCGCGCGTAAGTTTTCGTAGTTGAACCGCGCCGCCGGGTGCGACTGCGGCTCTTCGCGGAAGGTGCGCGAGAGTTCTTTCGCGGCGAGCGCGAGGAGGTTGTCGAGGTGCAGAGAGTAGCGCGCGCGGAGCAGATCGTCGGCGAGCATCTCGCAGAGCGTGGGCGAGAGGCTGAGCGTGAGGCGCGGCTCGGAGCCTTCCGAGCGCAGCCGCGCGAGCGCGTCGAGCAGCGGCAAATAAACTTCCGTGATCGCCTCGAAGAGCCAGTCTTCTTCGAGCATCTCCCGGTGTTCGGGGTGGCGCACGAAGGGCAGGTGCGCGTGCAGGATGAGACTGAAGAAACCGGCGGGCACGTAGTTCAGAGGTTTTCGCGACGCGAGCCCGCGCCGAGCGTGAAGCTCGAATGAGAGCGGCGCGCGAGCGTCGACGAGTTGGGCGGGCTGTCGTCAGCCGCCGCAAGCTCTGCTGTCGAGCCCGCGGACTCGCTCGCGGGCTCGGCGAAGCCGGAAGCCGCGAGCATCTGCGCGAAGTCGCGCGCGGTGGTGCGAAAACCGGGCTCTTCGTCGGAGACTTGCGACGGAGAGTCGGGCGCGGTGCGGACGACGTTCGACGAGAGCAGGCGGACGAAGGGCGCGCCCTCCGCGAAGAACCCGACCTCGGCGCGGTACGCGTGTGCGGGTCGCGCCTCGAACCAGATGGACTGTCCGCCCGGCGCGGCTGCGTAGGTGACTACTTCGTCGCCCGCGAGATCGACGAGCCGCACGGCTAGTTGCAGCCGCCCGCCCGCCGCCCCCAGCGCGCGGCGCAGAGTTTCGCGGGGATCGCGCGCGAAGCTCCAGAAGAAGAAGAGCACGCGCGGCGACTGCGGGAGCAGACGCGCCTCGTCGCGCGCGGGCGGCTGGTGGCTGAGCCCTTCGAGTTGACGCGCCACCGCCCCGCCTTCGGGGTCGTGAGCGGCGGCGTGTGAACTCTCCGTCGAGTGGTCTTTTCGTTGTGGAGCCATGGCGGCGGAATCATGCGTGCTCGCGCGCTGATGAACTCTCGCAGGTCGAAGCCAGTTGTAAGAGATAACACCCGCGCTGTCAAACGAAGTGAAAAAGGGGGGTAGGCAAACGATGAAGGATGAACGCTGAACGATGAAGTGAAAGCAAGTGTCTTCACTTCATCGTTCAGCGTTCATCCTTCATCGTTTCTCGATCGTTCATCCTTCATCGTTTCCCGCCCGTTTACTTCTGGCGTGAGATGCCGCCGGTGAATTTTTTGAGCTTGATGTCGAGCGTGCCCACGTCGGCGTCGAGGCGGGCGCGGACGGGGAGGCGGCGCGCGTCGTCTGTGAGCCAGAGCGTCATGTCGCCCTTGCGTTCGCTCACCAGCCGACCCACGCCGAAGAGTCCGACTTCGAGGCGCAGCGTCGGGACTCTGCCGGCGACCGTCTTCAAGACTTTGCGCTCGAAGACGCGGACGGGGACGCGGAAGGTCTGCCCGTCGTCGCTGACGACCAGATCGAAGCTCTGCCCTGTAGCGAGCGGCTGCGCGCGCAGGTAGTAGATCGCGGAGATGATGTCGTGCGCGGCGTCGCGGATGGTGTTCGTCACGACGCGCGGGTCGGCGTTCGGGTCGTTCGGGTTGCGCTGCGTCCATTTGACGCGGTCGGCTTTGCGGTCGAACTCGGCGACGCTCGCCCTCACGCGCTTGCCCTGCTCGTCGAGCTTCGTCGTGCGCAGAATCAGAAGTCCGTTCGGATCGACGAGCGACTCGTGGCTGTAGTGAAAGTCGATGCCGAAGAGCTTGCGGAACCACCCTCGCGCGCGCACGTCGCCTTTGAAGAGGATGTTCGGCGGCGAGGTCTGCGAGCCGTCAGACGAGTTCGTCGCGGGGGCGCGGGTCGAGGTGAAACGGAACTCGGCGATCTCGATGCCGCGCAGCATCAGCCGCGAGAAGTCGCCCTGAAAGAAGAGCTCCTCGTCGGGCTCGAAGGGCAGAGGCTTCGCCGCGACCGGCGCGTCCGCGGGGCTTTCGCCTCCCGCCGCCGTGACGACGCCGAACGCCGCGGCGCACGCGAGGGCGCAGAGCCAGAGCCGGAGAATTTTCGTGCGCCTTAATAAATCCATCGCAGCAGAATCGACTTGAGCGCGAGCAGCCCCCACGCGGCGAGCAGCCCGAGCGCGGCGCGGTACTCGCGGTAGCGCATGTACAGACTAGCGTCGAATTTCAAACGCGCGCCGCGCCCGTCGTCGTAAGGCTTAAGCCGCGGCACGAGCAGCGGCACGTCGCGCGCGTAACGCTCGTAGTCTTCGCCGAAGAGCCGCGAGAGCGTCGCAGCTTCGACGCGCATCACCGTCAAATAGATGCCAAAGAAGAGCGCGGCGAACACGCCGCCGAGGACGGGCAGCAGCCACCAGCGCCCCGATGCGGCGATGGTGAAGCCGATGCCGATGAGGAGGCTGCCGAAGTAGAGCGGGTTGCGCGTGTAGGCGTAGGGACCGGAGACGGCGAGCGCGTCGTTCTTGCGTATGTGGCCGGAAGACCACGCGCGGATCGCGAGCCCGACGAGCGCGACGAGCCCGCCGACGAGAAGCGTCGCCGGGCGCGGCGCGGCGAGCAACAGAAAGACGCCCGCGCAGACGAAGCCGAGCGGGACGCGCCAACGCTGCACCCATGTCCCGCCCCTACGCAACCGTCACGACCTCCGCGCCCTTCGCAACGCCCGACCGACGCAGACGCTCGCCCACGGCTTCCGCCACGCGCGCGACCTCGATGTCCATGCAGACCCAATTCGAGCAGGCGCGCCGGTGGCAATCGACTCGGCACGTGATGTCCGCGCGCCCGACCTCTATGTCTTCGGGGCGCGGGCTGCCGTTGCGCCACCACTCGGTCGGGCCGAACAGCCCGACGACGGGCGCGCCGGCGGCGATGGCGAGGTGCGTCGGACCGGTGTCGCCGCCGACGTAGACTTCCGACCGCCGCGCGAGCGCGTAGAAACCTTTGAGCGAGAGGCTGACCGGTTGAGCCGCGCCGAGTTTACTTGAAGCGACTACTCGTGCAGCCAGCTCAGCCTCGCCGGGGCCGTGCGTGACGAGCGAGCGCAAGCCGTGAGTCTCGAACAGCGCGTCGGCGAGCGCGCCGAAACGCTCCGCGCCCCAGAGCTTCGTCACCCAGCCGCCGCCCGGATTCAGGAGCGCGAACGGCGCGCCAGCAGACGCGGCAGCCCCTTCAGCCTCGCGCTCGTGCGACTCGTTTGTGGCGACGGGGAACTCGAAATCTTTCGGGTCGGTCGGCACGACGACTCCGAGCGCGCCCGCGACGAGCGCGAGGTTCTTACTGATGACGTGAGAGCGCGCAGGAGTTTCGATCTGTTCGTGGAGGAGGAAGCGGCTGGCTGGCTCGCGCAAGTTCGCGCGCGCGAAGCCGTAGGTGCGGCGCGCGCCGGAGAGGCGCGCGATGAGCGCGGATTTGAGTAGTCCCTGGAAGTCGAGCGCAGAGTCGAAGGCTGAGGCGCGCAACCGACGCAACTGCCGGCGCGTCGCCGACAGCGTCTCCCCAGACACCGGCACGCGCCTCAGAGCCTTCGTGTCGGCTACGATGAGGTTTTCGATGAGCGGGTTGTCCCGCAGAATTTCCGCCGCCCCGCGCTCCACGACCCACGAGATTTCCGCCCCGGCGAGAGCCCTCCGCGCCGCCGCCAGCGCGGGCAGAGTGTGGACGACATCGCCGATGCTTCCGAGTTTGACGAAAAGAAGACGCATGAAAGCCGTGACGGGTGAACGAAAGACCGTGAACCGTGACAGGTGACAGGTGACAAGTTAAAACAAAAAACCTCAGTCCGCCACCCGCCGTCTTACCTGTCACCCGTCACGCTTCACGGCTCACGGCTTTTCCTGTCACCCGTCACGGTTTACGGTTCACGGCTTTGATCATGTCCGTCGAGGAATGATCTTTAGGGTCGCCGACGATTGCCACGCGCCCGCCGTAGGAGAGGACGACGCGGCGCTCGGGGACGGTCTCTTCGGTGTAGTCTGTGCCCTTGGCGTGGATGTCGGGGCGGATGGCGAGGAGCAGCGCTTCGACCGTGGGCTCCGGGAAGACGGTGACGAGATCGACGGCGCGAAGGCTGGCGACGACTTCGGCGCGCTCGCGCTCCGGGACGACGGGTCGCCCCTCGCCCTTGAGGCGGCGCGCCTGCTCGTCGGTGTTGACGCCGACGACGAGCAGGTCGCCGAGCGCGCGCGCTGCTTCGAGGTAGCGGACGTGCCCGACGTGCAGCACGTCGAAGCAGCCGTTGGCGAAGACGACTCTCGCCCCGTGCCGGCGCGCGATCGCCACGCGCGCGATCAAACGGTTGCGCTCGACGATGCGCGCAGCCGCGTCGGATTTCTGTTGCTCTTCGTGTTCCGGCATCGCGATGCTTGGTAACCTGTCTGAACCGCCTGCCGCAAGCGGGCGGGGTATTCAATTGCGGAATGCGGAATGCGGATTTCGGATTAGAAGGAGAGAGCTTAGATGCTTTTCAATCCGCAATCCGCAATCCGCAATCTCACAATCGGCGCGGTGGTCGAGGCGCGCGAGGAGATTGTCGGCGGCGGCTTCGAGCTGCGCGGCGTCGTCGAGGCGCGCGCCCACAGTGTGCTCGACCTCGTCCTCGTTCGGCGTCGCGGAAGTGAAGCCCGTCAACTCGGTCAGGCGGAAGCGCGAATCGACGAAGACGGGCACGCCGCGATCCCGCGCGATCTCGCGCAGCACCTCGACGACCTCGCCGGACGCGACGCCGTAGTTGTAGTCGGAGACGATCAGGGCGTCCGCGTCGGCTGCCGCCTCGCGCAGGCGCGCCGCGAGCCGCGAGCCGACGGGAGCGTCGGAGAGCGGCGGCGTCTCGTAGTCCACGCGGATGACCTGCTGCTTGAGCGAGTGCGCGTGACCGGCGAGCACACGCACCTTCGTCGTCGTGCGGCGCGAGCCCGACGCGATGACGCCTTCGCAGTTGACGCCCGAGTCAGTCAGCTTGCGGACGAGCGCGCCGCCCGCCTCGTCCTCGCCGACGACGGCGACGAGCGACGAGCGAGCGCCGAGCGTGGCGAGGTTGTGCGCGCAGTTCGCCGCGCCGCCCGGCACGGTCTCGGTGCGCTCGTGGAGCAGGATGAGCACCGGAGCCTCGCGCGAGACGCGGCTGATCTCGCCGTAGAGGAACTGATCCGCCACCGCGTCGCCCACCACCACGACGCGGCGCCCGGCGAACGAGCGCACGATCCCCGTCAGTCTTTGCGTCTCGGCGTTCACTTCAGTAGTCACGATAGTGGTCGCGATCCCGCCACATCATTATCTTCCCGCAAAATCTCGCGGACGGCTTCGAGCAGGTTCTCCGCGACGAGGTCGGGCTCGCTGTGCCACGCCTCGCGCTGGTACTCGAACTCGCCGCGCCCGTAGCCGGTGAGGACGAGCGCGGCGCGCGTGCCCGCGTTGCGCGCCAGCTCCACGTCGCCGTAGCGGTCGCCGACCATCCAGCTCCGCGCGAGATCGATGTCGTGCTCGGCGGCGGCGCGCGTGATGAGACCTGGCTTGGGCTTGCGGCAGCCGCACTCCGAGCGGTACGGCGGCTCGCCGACCGACGGGTGGTGCGGGCAGTAGTAGACGGCGTCGAGCCGCGCGCCCTCGCGCCCCAACTCCCGCGCGAGCAGATCGTGGACGGCTGTAATCACGTCCTCTTTGAAGTAGCCGCGCGCGACGCCCGCCTGATTCGTGACGAGGACGGCGAGCCAGCCCGCGTCGTTGAGCAGCCTGATCGCCTCAGCCGCGAAAGGGAAGACGCGGTAGCGCGAGGGGTGGTTGACGTAGCCGACCTCCTCCGAGATCGTGCCGTCGCGGTCGATGAAGACCGCGCGGCGCTTCATCGCACCCCCTCCCCCTCGATCCCGACGTGACGTAGACAGTTGAGTGCGATGGCTGAGTCGGGAGACTCCTGATTGAGTAGCAGGACGGCGCGCGCGAACACTTCATCGACTTCAATCGCGGTCATGCAGCGGTGATCGATCGGGCAGTCGCGGAGCATGCACGGCGCGCAGTCGGGCGGTCGGCGCACGATCTCAGCTTCGGAGGAGAACGGGCGCGTCGTCAGCGGGTTCGTCGGACCGAAGATGACGAGCGTCGGGCGACCCAGAGCCGAGGCGAGGTGCGCCGGACCCGTGTCGTTCGTGACGAGCAGGTCTGCGACGCTCAGGATCGCGGTCGTCTCCGCCAGCGTCGTCTCGCCCGTCAGCACGACGGGGCGGCGGCGCATCTTCGCGAGCACCTCTTCCGTCACGTCCGACTCTTCGCGCGCGCCGATGAGCACGACGGTCGCGCCCGCCTCCCCGATCAGGCGATCGGCGAGCGCGGCGTACCTGTCGGCGTGCCAGCGCTTCGCGCGGCTGTTCGTCGAGCCGGGGCAGATGGCGACGAGCGGGCGCGTCGTGTCCGCGCCGCGACCTTCGAGCAGAGCGAGAGCCTGCGCCCTGCGCGCGTCCGAGACTTCGAGTGCGAACCGCGGCTCGCGGTCTTCGATCCCTGATGCGCCCGTGATCGCGCGTTCGAGCCCCGCGATGATGTTGAGGTAGTAAAAAACTTCGTGCCGCGCGCCGCGCCACGCGGGCGTTTCGAGCGCGTGCGTCAAAAACTCGCCGCGGCTCTCGGTCGCGTACCCGACGCGCGAGGGGACGCGCGCGGCGAAGGCGACGAGGGCTGACTCCATCGAGTTGGGCAGCAGCACGGCGAGATCGAAGCGGCGCGCCCGCCAGTCCCTGACCTGGCGGACGAACGGTCGCACGCCGCGCGCGGCTTCGACGACGAGCAGTTCGTCGATGAAGTCGGCGCCGTCGAAGATGTCTTTCGCCCACGCGCGCGTGGCGAGCGTGACGCGGGCGCGCGGCAACACGCGCCGCAACTCGCGCAGGGCGGGCACGGTCATCACCGCGTCGCCAACCCAGTTCGCGCCGCGCACGACGACGCGCTCGATCTTCTTGGCTCGCAACTCCATCAAAACTGCAAACTCACTGCGCGCCTCTTCACACGAGACTCCGCAAGCCCTCTTCGACGCCGACCTGCGGCTCCCAGCCGAGTTCCGCGCGCGCGCGCGTGATGTCGGAGACGTAGTCGAAGGGCGCGGGCGAAGGGATGCGCGCCTCCTCGTCGATGACGGGCTCGACTTCGATGAGTCGCCCCACGGTCTCGACGATGCCGCGCAGGGTGATCGCGTTCGTGCTCCCGCCGCCGAGATTATACACGCCGCGCGCCACGTCGGCGTCGATGAAGGCGCGGCAGGCGCGCGAGAAGTCTTCGACGTGCAGCGGATCGCGCAAGGGGCGACCTTGCGCGGGCAGCCGCAGCAGCCAGCCGCGCTTGACCGACTCGACGTAGTGCGTGACGAAGCCGGGGGCGTTGCCTTCCGACGGGCGCGCGTAAGGCGTGGAGAGGCGGAAGACGCAGGCGCGGAAGTTTCGCTCGGCGGCGTAGTAGTGGACGTAGTGCTCGGCGACGAGCTTCGACCATTCGAGGGGCGACTGGCCGCGATAATCCGTCGGGCACGTTTCGGGGACTTCGGTGAAGGCGTCGGCGTTCGCGCCGTACACGTCCTTCGTCGAGGCGAAGATGAAAGCCGCGCCCTCGCGGACGTGGCGCAGGACGTTGACCGTGCCCTCGACGTTGGTGCGGAAAGTTTCGGCGGCTGTGTCGCGCCCCTTATCCAGACGCGCGGCGAGGTGGATGACCGCGTCGTAGTCGGAGATCACGGGGAGGTCTTCGGCGTTGAAGATGTCGCGGTTCGAGCGGCGCGAGAAGTCGTCCGCCGCGAAGAAGCGGCAGACGTGCGTGCCGAGGTAGCCGCTGCCGCCCGTGACGAGGACTCTCATTCCGAAACCAGCGGGTGCGGAGGGAGCACGCCCGTGCCGCCGCGCGCCGACTCCTTGAGGCGCGCGAGCTGTTCGGCGCGGCCGATGGCGATGAGCAGGTCGCCCCCTTCGAGCTTCACGTCGCCCGAGGGGTTGAAGATCATGTCGCCGTCGGCGCGGCGGACGGCGACGATCACCACGTCCAGCTCGGAGCGGATGTTCGTGAAGCGCAGCTTGTGCCCGGCGTACTCGGAGTTGGGCGCGATCTTCACCTGATCGAAGTTGAGATCGAGTGAGTCGGTCGTGACCGAGTCGATGAAGTCGTGCACGGCCGGGCGCAGGAGCGCCTGCACCATGCGCTGGCTGCCGATGATCGTCGGCGCGATGACGCGGTTCGCGCCCGCGCGCAGCAGCTTCGGCTCCGCCTGATCCTCGACGGCGCGCGAGACGATGTGGAGATCGGCGCTCAAGCCCCGCGCCGTGAGCACGACGTAGACGTTGTCGGCGTCGTCCGAGAGGCACGCGGCGAGCCCGCGCGCCTTCTCGACGCCCGCGTCGCGCAGCGTCTCTTCGAGCGTGGCGTCGCCGACGATGACGTGCGCGCCGCCGTCCAGCAGGTGCGCGACGAGGCGCGTCTCGCGCTCGATGACGACGAACGGGACGTGCGCGCGCTCCAGTTCGCGGATGATGCGCTGGCCGACGCGACCCGCGCCGCAGACGATGTAGTGATCGGTCAGTTTCTTCATCACGCGCGCGCGCCTGCGGTGCCCGAAGGTGCCGAGGACTTCCGACTGCACCACGCCCTGCACGACGGTCGAGAAGAGCAGACCGACCGTGCCGATGCTGAGCAGCATGAAGACGGTGGCGAAGGCGCGGCTCGCCCCCGTCGTCGGGTGGAAGTCGCCGTAGCCGACGGTGGCGATGGTCGTCACCGTCACGTAGAGGCTTTTGGGGAGCGACCAGCCTTCGAGCAGGTGGAAGCCGAGCGTCCCGGCGGCGAGCAGGGCGAAGAAGAGCAGCAGCGCGTAGACGAGCCGCCTGCGCGCGCGCCTGCTCAAGCCTGCTGCGGGGGAGATCGGATTCATCCTGTAAACGCGCGCCTCGCTCCGTGCGTCATAAACGTGGCGACGGTATCGGAAAGCGCGCCACGCTGTCAATAAAGTACTGAGTACTGAGTACTGAGTACTGAGTAAAAAACTTTCCCGTCTTCCACTCAGTACTCAGTACTCAGTACTCAGTACTTGTACCTTCGCGGTTTAGGATTTACGATTCAAGAGATGGCAGTTCGTCACCCCCCGCAGCGCAACGTCCCCCCGTCCCAGCGCAAGCGCGGCGCGCCCCGCGTCGTCCGCTACGTCGAGCCCGATGAGGGCTTCTTCCGCCGCCTGCGCCGCCGCGTCTTCAGCCCGCCCGTGCTGATCGTCTTGGCGATGCTGACGACCTTCACCCTCGGCGTCCTCGGCTACTACTACCACGTCTTCTCGCAGCGCGTCGACAAGCTCATCAGCGGCGAAATCTACACGCGCTCCGCCGGGATCTACACCGCGCCGCGGCAGCTGAGAGTTGGCGCGAACCTCTCCGTCGAAGACCTCGTCGCGCGGCTCAAGCGCTCCGACTACGTCGAGAAGTCGCAGCAGGCTGACGACGCGCGCAGCCGCTACGCCGTCGCGGGCACGACCGTCGAGATCGCGCCGGGGCAGACCGCGGTCGTCGACGACAAGCGCGTCTTCCCGCACCTGAGGGTCGCGTTCGCGAAGTCGGGCAGGGGCGTCACGTCGATCACGGACGCCGACACGAACTCGAAGTTGCAGACCGCGCTGTTGGAGCCCGAGCAGGTCAGCTTCGTCGCCGGGGCACAGCGCGAGCGCCGCCGCATCATCGGCTTCGACGACGCGCCGAAGTCTCTGGTTGACGCCGTCACGGTGACGGAGGATCGCACCTTCTTCCAGCACTACGGCATCAACCTGCGCGGCATCCTGCGCGCTTTCGTCCGCCGCTACGAGCTCGACGCCAACTCGCCGCTCGCCCGGCAGGGCGGATCGTCCATCACGCAGCAGCTCGTCAAAAACTTACTGCTCTCGCCGGAGTACAGCCTGCGCCGCAAGTTCGCGGAGGCTTACATGTCCGTCATCCTCGAGACGCGGCTCAGCAAGCAGGAGATTTTCGCGCTCTACTGCAACCAGGTTTACCTGGGTCAGCACGCCGGGTTTTCGATCAACGGCTTCGGCGAGGCGTCGCGCGTCTACTTCAACAAGGACGTGACCGCGCTGTCGCTCCCCGAATCAGCCTTCCTCGCCGGGATCATCCGCAGCCCGAACCGCTACAACCCCTACCACAACATCCAGACCGCCACCGCGCGCCGCAACCAGGTGCTCGATTCGATGGCGGACGCGGGCGTCGTCACGCGCCAGCAGGCGGACGCGGCGAAGGCTTCGGAGTTGAAGGTCGCCCCCGCGCGCGGTCGCGTCGATAATTCCGAAGCGCCCTACTTCGTCGATTACGTGCAGGGACAACTCGCCGACATCCTCGCCGACGCGCGCGCCGCCGAGCACCTGCGCATCTACACGACCATCGACATGGAGTTGCAGCGCGCGGCTTACGCGGCGGTGACGAAGCAGCTTGCCGCGCTCGACAAGATTTACGCGAAGAAGGTCCCCCCGGGGACGCTGCAAGCCGCGCTCGTGGCGATGAACGCCGACACGGGCGAGGTCGTCGCGATGATCGGCGGGCGCGACTACGAGAAGTCGCAGCTCAACCGCGCGACCGATGCGATGCGCCAGCCCGGCTCGGTCTTCAAGCCGTTCGTCTACGCGACCGCACTGAACACCGCCTACGATCCCGTCCCGCGCACCATCACCGCCGCGACCACTTACGTGGACGAGCCGAAGACCTTCACCTTCGACAGCCAGGAGTACTCGCCCGGCAACTTCGGCGACGCCTACGCGAACGCGCCCGTGACCCTGCGCGACGCGCTCGTCCACAGCAAGAACGTGATCACGGTCGAGCTGGCGATGGAGGTGACGATGGGGCGCGTGATGAACCTCGCCGCGCGCGCCGGTCTCCCGAAGCCGCCGCGCGCCTACCCCGCGATGGCGCTGGGGACGAGCGAGGCGACGCCGCTGCAAGTCGCCTCCGCCTACACCACGTTCGCGCGTCTGGGGACGCACACCGCGCCCGTCGGCATCGCGCGCGTCACCACGGGCAGGGGCGCGACCATCGCCGCGCCCAGCGCGCAGGAGAACGACGTGATGCGCCCGGAGATCGCCTACCTCATGAACTCGTTCATGAAGGACGTGGTCAACCGCGGCACGGCCGCATCGCTTCGCGGGCGCGGCTTCAAGTTCAACGTCGCGGGCAAGACCGGCACCTCCCGCGACGGGTGGTTCGCGGGCTTCACGCCGCACCTCGTCTGCGTCGTCTGGGTCGGCTTCGACGACAACTCGCAACTCGGCTTGACCGGCGCGCAGTCCGCGCTCCCCATCTTCTCCGACTTCATGCAGGCGGCTCTCACCTCGCACCCCGAATGGCAGGGCGACTGGCAAGCGCCGGCGGGTCTCGAAGAGGCGCAGATCGATCCGCGCACGGGTCTGCTCGCCGCCGCGGACAGCCCCGTCAAGCGGACGGAGCTTTTCGTCAGCGGCACCGCGCCGACGCAGGAGAGCACCGCGCCGCCGGACGATTCGACGATCGAAGAGATCGACCCCGGCATCGAGGGCGATCCGACCTACGCGCCCGCGCCGCTGTCGTCGCCCGGCACCGTCGTCGTCCCGCCGTACCCGGTAGCGACCCCGACGCCGCGCACGCGCAACGCGCCCCGGCTCGAAGGTCGCGGCGTCCTCCAGCCCGACGGCACGAACCGTCTGATGGGCACGATCACGCTCGACATCGATCCGACCACGGGTCTCATCGCCGCGCCGACCTGCCCCGTCATCCGCTCGCGCACCTTCCAGATCGGATCGGAGCCGCGACGCTACTGCGGACCCGAATACCACAACGGCAGAACCATCGCGCCCGCCGGGACGCGACCGCGTGTCGTCAACCCGTCGAACGACAACCGAAGAGAATGAAACGGAACAGAATCACACGCACGCGAACAACGCCCGCGCCGCTCCACGTCTTCCACGCGCCGCTCTGCGCCTTCGCGCTCTGCCTCGCGCTCGCGCCCGCCGCCGCGCCGATCGCGCGACAGCAAGCCTCTCAAATTCGAACCGCGCGGGCGCAGGGCACGCCGCAGCCCTCGCCCCCGCAGCCGACGCCGCAGGCGCAGCCGACGCAGGCGCAGCCCGCGGATCAGCCGGGCGCGCAGCCCGCCGTGAAGCTCGGCTTCCACGTCGTGGACGGCGCGAACCACGCTGTCGCCGACGTGCGCCGCGAGGATGTGAGCCTGACGGTGGACGGCGCGCCGCAGACGATCACCTACTTCGCGCGCGAGGAGTCGCCGGTCAGCTACGGTCTCGTCATCGACAACTCCGGATCGGTGAGGCAGATACTAGACCTGCTCGCGCGCACCGCGGGCACGCTCGTCGCCGCGAACCGCCCCGAGGACGAGGCTTTCGTCATGCGCTTCGTCGATCAGCGGCGCACGAACATCCTCGAAGACTTCACGTCGGACAAACAGTCGCTCGCCTCCGCGCTCTCGGACATGTACGTCGAGGGCGGTCAGACCGCCGTCATCGACGCGATCTACCGCGCCGCCGAGCACACCGCCGGGCACGCGGGCGCGAACCGGAGGCTCGCGCTCGTCGTCATCACGGACGGCGAGGATCGCGGGAGCACCCACAAGCTCGAGGAGCTGACGCAGCTTCTGCGCCGCGAGGGCGTGAGGGTCTTCGTCATCGGCTTGACCGGGCTGCTCGACAAAACGGGCGGCTTCATCCAGAAAAGCTCGCGCGAGAAGGCCTCCGAGCTGCTCGAAACGATTGCCCACGAGAGCGGCGGGCGTGCGTTCTTCCCCACGTTCGGCAAGACGGTCGGCGCCGATCTGACGCTCGCGCTTAATGAGATCGGCGAGAGCCTCCGCTCTCAGTACGTCGTCGGCTTCACGCCGTCGAGCGCCGGGGCTGATGAGAAGTTCCACAGGGTGCAGATCAGGATCAGCGAAGGATCAGGGAAAGAAAAGCGCAAGGTCGTCGCCCCGCCGGGATATTTTGCGGTGGCATCGCGTGTGCAAGATAAGGAATGATGTGCGCGCCGCTCATGGCGTGGAGGGAGCTGTAGTAATGATCCTCACGAAGTTGGAGTTGAAGAGAGCGGGGCTGGTCATGATGCTCTGCGCGCTCGCGTCGTGCGCGGCGCTCATTCCCGTTAACCTGTCTGCGGCACAAGACAAACCACCGACTCAAACTCAAGCCACCCCGACGAACCCGACTACGCCCGCGCAGCCCGCGCCCGCCGTGCGGCTCAATCTCATTGTGATCGACGAACAGAGACACACAGGCGCGGCGGCGCGGCGGGAAGAGGTGAGCGTCTTCGAGGACAACATCGCGCAGACGATCACCTACTTCGAAAAGGAAACTCTTCCGGTCAGCTACGCCCTGTTGGTGGATAATTCGGGCTCGATGAAGCCGGTCTTGGAGATGGTCGTGAGAACGTGCGGGTCGCTGGTCGTCGCGAACAAGCCCGGCGACGAGACGGCGATCATCAGGTTCGTCGATAGCGAAGAAATCAAAATCCTGGAGCTCTTCACCGATAGCAAGCAGTCGCTCGGCGAGGCCCTCGCCCTCATGCGCACGGAGGGCGGACAGACCGCCCTGATCGACGCGGTGTACCTGGCGGTTGAAACAGTCGCCGAAAGACGGCGCGACGATCCGGCTCGGCGGCGGGCTATAGTTCTCATCACCGATGGAGACGACCGCAGCAGTTATTACAAGTCGAGCCAATTGCAGAAACTGATCCGCGAGTCGGGCGTTCAGGCGTTCGTCATCGGCTTCACCCAAGTGGCGGACAGGGAAGGCGGCTTGCTTTCCGCCAGAGCCCGTGAGAAGGCGACGAAACTATTAGACTCCATCGCGCAGGAGTCGGGCGGGCGTACGTTCTACCCGAAGAAGGTTCCCGATCTGGTCGCGGCGGTGGGCGAGATCGCGCGCGACCTGCGCACGCAGTACGTCGTCGGTTACGAGTCGACGAACGCGGCGCGGGACGGGAAGTTTCGCAAGGTGGAGGTGAAGATCGCCGACACACCCACCCAGCCGAAGCGGATCGCGGTGACACGGTCAGGCTACTTCGCCGCAGGCGGCGAGCCGCGGAAGAAGGATAAGAAGTAGGCGACCACGCCCGCTCGGCGGGGCGGTATCGTGCGATCCGCGCGCGCGAAGGCTCGACCGCGAGAGCCGCGCGCGTTTTTAGTTTTTCGCGACGCCCTCTGTCTTCGTGGAACTTTTGCGCGGGGCGGGGTGAATTACGTGCGACGGGCTGGGGGCGAGTCAGAGGACGGGCGAGTGAGCCGAGGATGAGAGCCGCGCCAGAGCAAACTGACGAGAGCCTGCTGCGTTGCGCGCGGGCGGGCGAGGAGTCGGCTTTCGCCGCGCTCTACCGACGCAGGCAGGCCGGGCTCTACCGCTTCGCCTTGCAGATGTCGGGCTCGGAGTCGGTCGCGGAGGACGTGACGCAGGAAGTCTTCATGTCGCTGCTCGCCGCCTCGCACGGGTTCGACGCAGGCCGGGGCTCGCTCTCGTCGTACCTCTACGGCGCGGCGCGCAACCAGGTCTTGCGCCGCCTCGAAAAGGAGAAGCCGTTCGTGGCGCTGGCGGACGAAACGGAAGAGGCGCACGCGTGCGGCGATCAAGTTTCGGGCGCGCGGCAAGACCCGCTCACGGAGCTGGCGCGCAGCGAGACGGTCGAGACGGTGCGGCAGGCGGTGCTGGCTCTCCCCCTCCACTACCGCGAGGTCGTCGTGCTCTGCGAGTTGCAGGAGATGAGCTACGCCGAAGCGGCCTGCGCGCTCGGCTGCGCGGTCGGCACGGTGCGCTCGCGCCTGCACCGCGCCCGCGCGCTGCTCATCGAGCGGCTGAAGAGTCTGGACGAGGGGAGAGAGCCCGCGGGCGATTTCGACGCGGCGAGGTGTTTCGCATGAACTGTCAGGACTTCGAATCCGTCGCCTTCGAGCTGGCGCGCGCGCAGCTGATCGACGCCGCGGCGCGCGAAGCGGCGACGTCGCACGCCGAGTCGTGCGGCGCGTGCGCCGAGCGTCTGCGGCGCGAGCGCGCGCTCACGGACGCGCTGCGCGAGGTCTGCGCCGAGACGCGCGAGGCGGGAGCGCCGCCGCGCGTGGAAGCCGCGCTGCTCACGACTGAGGCGAATGACGAGCAAGCGCCACAGGTCATCAGGCGCGTCGCGCGTCGCGCGTCGCCGCGCCGCGCCGTCGTCGCGGTCGCGCGCCTGCCGATCACTTTCAAGGTGGACGGCGGGCAAGTGTTGTCGGGCGCGGGCGAGCCGGCTGCGGCGCCAGCCGCGCCGCAGGGGGCGGACGCTTCCGCCTCGGCGGACTTCGTGCGGCTCGCGACCGGCGACGGCTCCGCGCCGCTGGAGAGCGGGCAGATGGTGCGCGTGCAGGTGCCGCGCGCCGCGCTCGCCGCCCTCGGCTTGCCCGTCAACGCGGAGCGCGCTGGCGAGCTGGTGAAAGCCGACATCCTGCTCGGGCACGACGGCACGGCGCGCGCCATCCGCCTGCGCCCCTGAGTTGACGGCGACCGCGTGGGTCGAAGTTTTCCGTCGGAGGGTTTGAGACGAAACGTTCGAAGGAGGAACGGTCGATGATGAGCCAGAGAGGAAAGTTTTTGCGCGCGTTCGCGTGCGCGCTCGCGATCTCGGCGAACGGCGCGGGCGCGCTGGCGCAGGAGCAGCGCATGCAGAGAGTGCCGCCGCCCCCGCCGCCGCACGGCGAGCCCCCGCCGGGCAGTCCGAGGATCATGATCTCGCAGATGCCGGGCGCGGAGATACCGATGCAGCAGGGCGGCGTCGTGATGGGCGCGCCGGGCGAGTACAGCTTCACGTTCGTCTCCTCGGAGATGGCGTTCGACAGCCGCGTCGTGAAGGGCGCGCCGTTCTCGGCGGAAGCCGTGACCGAGTCCACGCAGACGCTCGGCGACGGCAACCGCATCACGCGCATGACGATCTCGCGACTCTACCGCGACTCCGAGGGGCGCACGCGCCGCGAGCAGACGCTGAACGGCATCGGCTCGTGGGCGGCGAGCGCCGCCGCGCCGCCGACCATCTTCATCAACGATCCGGTCGCGGGCGCCAACTACGTCCTCAGCCCGAAGACGCACACGGCGCAGAAGTCTTCGCAGCTCTTCTTCAAACAACCCGAAGGCGGCGAACAGCCGAGCGTGCGCTTGGGCGGCACGTCCGTCGTCGCGACCGCACAGCCGAGAAAGACCGAGATCAGGGGCGGCGTGCTCAACGGCAAGGCTGACAAGCGCGTCCAGCCCGTCTACCCGGCGGTAGCCAGAGCCGCGGGCGCGACCGGCGCGGTCGAGGTCGAGGTGACGGTTGACGAGGGCGGCAACGTCGCGTCGGCGCGCGCCGTCTCCGGGCACCCGCTGCTGCAACAGGCAGCCGTGGACGCCGCGCGGCAGTGGACGTTCAAGCCGACGACGCTCA
This sequence comes from Acidobacteriota bacterium, assembly GCA_020200235.1. Classification (GTDB taxonomy): domain Bacteria; phylum Acidobacteriota; class Blastocatellia; order Pyrinomonadales; family Pyrinomonadaceae; genus JAIVGV01. The sequence continues at coordinate 19,485 of JAIVJC010000045.1, forward strand.
AGGGCGAGCCCGTGAAGGTCGCGGGGATAATCACCTTCAGCTTCATGCTCTCCGGCAAGGAGTCGGATGAAGTCGCGGCAGGCGCGGCGGCGCAGCAGTCTCAGATGAAGATGCGCACGCGTGCGCCGGGCAACCCGCCGGAGCCGCCGAAGTTCCCGGAGACGCGCGAGTCGCTCGGCAAGCAGACGATCGAGGGCGTCGAGGCGGAGGGCACGCGCACGACCGTCACGATCCCCGCGGGCGCGATCGGCAACGAGCGCGCCATCCAGATCGTCTCCGAGCGCTGGTACTCGCAGGAACTTCAGACCGTGCTCATGACGAAGCACAGCGACCCGCGCTTCGGCGAGACGACCTACCGGCTCACGAACGTCAGCCGCACAGAGCCCGACCACTCGCTCTTCGAAGTCCCCGCGGGCTTCGAGGTCATGCCGCCCCCGCCGCCCGGCGGGATGCTGATGCGCACGAAGCAGCGCGATCAGTGAACGCAGACCATCGTTGAACGAAGAAGGCGAACCGATCAGATCGGTTCGCCTTCTTCTTGAGGTGTGAGGGCTAAATGCCGGCGAGTGCTTCCCGCAGAGTTTCGACGGCGAGAGCCGCGGCGTGACCTCTGCGCGGGGGCACGCCGCCCGCCGCGCGCGCCACGTCCTGCCGATTGATGCGCGCCGCGTCCCCGACGCTCATGCCTTCGAGCATCGAGGCGAGCGCGGAGCCGCAGGCGAGCGTGGGCGGGCAGCCGTAGGCGAGGAAGCGCGCGGCTTCGACGCGACCCTCCCGCACGCGCAGCGAGAGGCGCAGCCGGTCGCCGCAGACCGGGTTCGTCAGCTCCGCGGCGGCGTCGGCGTCTTCCAGCTCCCCCGCGTTGCGCGGGTTCGCCAGGTGATCTCTGAAAGCGGCTGAGTACATGAAGAGGGGTTGGGGGTTAGGGGTTAGGGTTTCAAGCAGCAGCCTTGTTCGCTTGTCCGAAACTGATCAGTAGAGATTAAGGCTCCACAATAATTCTAGCCCCTAACCCCCAACTCCGTGCGGCCGAGCGCGCGGATGACGGGCGACGGCTCGAGCGAGCCCGATGAGCAAGCCGAGCCGGTCGAGACCGCGACGCCCTGCATGTCGAGGTTGATCAGCAGCCCCTCGCCCTCGACGTAGCGGAAGGAGATGTTCGAGAGGTGCGGCAGCCGCCGCGCGCGGTCGCCGTTGAAGACGATCGACTCGACGCGCGCGGCGACCCCCTCCTCGAAACGATCGCGCAAGCGCCTCACGCCCTCGATCCTCTCGCCCAACTCCTCGCGCGCGAGCTGCGCCGCCTTGCCGAAGGCGACGATGAGCGGCACGCTCTCGGTCCCCGCCCGCCGCTCGCGCTCCTGGTGACCGCCGATCGACTGCGGCGAGAGCCGCGTGCTGCGCCGGACGTACAGAGCCCCGACGCCCTTCGGCGCGTTCAGCTTGTGCGCCGACATCGAGAGCAGGTCGCAGTTCAGCCCAGCCACGTCCACCTTCATCCGACCGGCGGCTTGCACGGCGTCGGTGTGCAGCTTGAGGTGGCGGTGGCCGCGCGCGCGCTCCTCCTCGACGAGCGCGCCGATCTCGGCGACGGGCTGGACGGTCCCGATCTCGTTGTTGGCGAGCATCACCGAGATCAGGACGGTGTCGGGACGGAGCGCGGCGCGCACGTCTTCCACGCGCACGACGCCGTCCTCGTAGACGGGCAGGCGCGTGACCTCGAAGCCGCGGCTTTCGAGCTGGTTGCAGACGCCGCGCCCCGAGGAGTGCTCGATTCGCGCCGCGCGCGATCGACGGCGGCTCTCGCCTCCTGACCGTAGAAGTGGACGCTCGAAGGGTTGCCGAACCTTTCGGTCAGGTACGGCATCATCGCCTCGACCACCCGCGGGTCAACCGGCGTCGTCGCACTGTTATCGAGATAGACTCTGCGCATGAAAAACTGTCAGTTGTCCGTGGTCAGTTGTCCGTCGTCAGTTGTCAGTCGCCGTTCGTCGCTACGTAACTTGATGACTTGACCGGCGTCGTGCCCGCTAAGCAAAAACAACTGACCACGGACAACTGACCACGGACAACGGACGACCGACAACTAGCGGACAACTGGCGACTTGCTCCCGACCATCTGACGTGTGCCTGGGGGCATCCGCCGCGGCTTCAGCGCCGCTTTGACACGTCGAACTCAGCCGTCTCGCGTCCGAGTCTATGTCGCGAGAGTGGCGCGGTCAAGCAGTCTAAAATCGCTGTCGCGCGCCGCGCCGCCGGAGTGTTAGCATGGGCGCGTTCGGAGCCCCCGGCGCGGTCGCCGGTCAAATCATTCAGGAGTGAATCGAAGATGAAAACCCCGTCGCGTTATTCCGCCGCTCCTCTCTCGTTGGCACTCACGCTCGCGCTCGCGCCCGCCCTGATCCCGACCCGCGCGCGCGCCGCCGGAGGCGATCCGCAGAACACCGCGCAGCAGTTCGGCGCGTTGGAGCGCGGCTACCGCACGGGCTACTCGGACGGCTACCAGAACGGCTACCGCGATTCGGTCGAGGGGCGCCCGAGCGACTTCCAGGGCAAAGAGGATTACCAGCGCGCCGACCGCGTCTACCTGCCCGCTTACGGCTCGCGCGAAGACTACCGCGACGGCTACCAGCAGGGCTTCGAGTCGGGCTACGCCAGCGGCTACGAACGGCGCGGCTTCGACTCCGCCGTGCCGACGACCCTGCGACGGCGCGGCGCGACGACCGCGGGCGACGCCGTTCAGCGCAACACGGGCGGGCGACCCGTCATCCGGCGCGACGACGACAGCAACAACAGCGACCCGACGCGCGACGTGGATCGCAACGCTCCGCCCGTCACCTCTCCTAACTCGTCGGGCGCGTCGCTCGGCATCCCCGCCGACACCACCTTGCGCGTCGAGCTGCTGAACAACCTCTCGACGGAAGTGAGCCAGCGCGGCGACCGCTTCGAGGCGCGCGTGGTCGAGCCCGCGCAGTACGCCGACGCGGTCGTCACCGGGCGCGTCGCGAGCGTCAAGCGACCGGGCAGGCTGCGCCGCGGCTCCGGCGAGCTGCAACTCAGGTTCGAGCAGATACGTCTGGCGGACGGCCGCACGGCGAACTTCAACGCGCAGCTGACCGAGGTCGTCCAGACGCGCACGGACACGAACGTCGGCGACGTCGACTCGGAGGGCGGCGTGCGCGGCAAGAGTACGACGAAGGACGACATCGCGAAGGTCGGCGCGGCGACCGGCATCGGCGCGATCATCGGAGCCATCACGGGCGGCGGCAAGGGCGCGGCCATCGGCGCGGTGATCGGCGCGGGCGTCGGCACGGGCGGCGTCCTCACGGCGGGCGGCAGGGACGTGCGGCTCGAACGCGGTCAGCAGCTGATCATCCGCACCTCCGCCGGCACGCGCGTCCAATAACGACAGTAAAAAGTCCGAAGCCCGATGTCCAAAGTCTGGAGCCAAGCCCCGTCTCGGTTTTGGAGACCCTGGACATTGGGCTTTGGGCTTCGGACTTATTTTTAACGACGAATGATCATCACGCTCCTGACGGACTTCGGCACGGCGGACTATTTCGTCGGCGCGTTGAAGGGCGTGATCCTCTCGGCGAACCCGCGCGCGACCGTCGTTGACATCACGCACGAGATTCCGGCGCACGACGTACAGGCGGGAGCGTTCACCCTGCTCGCCGCGTCGGAGTCTTTCCCGGCAGGCACGATCCACGTCGGGGTGGTCGATCCCGGCGTCGGCTCCGCGCGGCGCGCGATCCTCGCCGAGTGCGGGGGGCAACGTTTCGTCGGACCCGACAACGGTCTCTTCTCTTACGTCTGCGAGCGCGCGGGCTCCGCTGCTCGCGTGCGCCACCTCACGAACCGGAAATTTTTCCGCAAAGATGTGAGCGCGACCTTCCACGGTCGCGACGTGTTCGCGCCCGTCGCCGCCGCGCTCTCCGCCGGCGCCGAGCCGCGCGAGTTCGGCGAAGAGATGGACGACTGGGTGCGTCTCGCGTCCCTCGCGCCGCGCGCGGGCGACGGCGGCGCGATTGAAGCGACGATCATCCACGTCGACCGCTTCGGCAACTGCGTCACGAACCTCACCCGGCGCGAGCTGAGCGACGAGCGCATCGCGCGCGGCGCAACGCTCGTCGTTGGCGATCACACGGTCCGATCCATCCGACGCTTCTACGCCGACGGCGCAGGCGACTCGCCCGAGCCCTTCGCCATCTGGGGCAGCGCGGGCTTCCTCGAAATCTCCGCCCCCCGCGCCTCCGCCGCCCGTCTACTGAGGGTGCGCCGCGGGCAGACCGTTTTAGTCAGTCCGGAGTCGTGAGTCGTGAGTCTGGAGTCAACAGGCATTCTTCGTTGCTTCTCCGACTCCAGACTCACGACTTGAGACTCCAGACTCCCCCCGTCACTTGTCACTGTTCACCGCCTTTGTTATCTTCAACTCATCACAGACAGTTAAGGAAAAATAGTCATGGACAACGTGAAGGAAGCTGCCGCCGCGAAGGGCAACGCGAGTGGGGGCGGCGCGCCCGCCGCCGCGGGAGCCGCCGCCGCGGGGGGCTTGCGCGGGGTGGTCGCCGCCAGCTCGTCGATCGGCGACGTGAACGGCGAGCAGGGGATTCTGATTTATCAGGGCTACGACATCCACGAGCTCGCCGAGCATTCGACGTTCGAGGAGGTGGTCTTCCTGCTCTGGAACGGGCGGCTGCCGAAGCGCGAGGAGCTGGAAGGGCTGAAGCGAGAGATCGGCGAGTGCTACGACGTGCCGAAAGAGATCGTCGATCTGATCCGCTCGTTCCCGAAGGAAGTCGATCCGATGGACACGCTGCGGACGGCGGTCTCCGCGCTCGGCATGTACACCGAGAGCCCGCACGACATCTCGCGCGAGGCGGCGGTTAAGACCGCGACGCGACTGACGGCGCAGTTTCCCGTCCTCGTCGCCGCGCTCGAACGCATACGCAAGGGTCAGGAGCCGGTCGCGCCGAAGCCGGAGTTGAGCATCGCGACCAACTTCCTCTACATGCTCCGCGGCGAGATGCCGCAGGAGCGCGAGGCGCGCATCTTCGACGTGTGCCTCATCCTCCACGCCGACCACGAGTTGAACGCCTCGACGTTCACGGCGCGCGTCGTCGCGGGCACGCTCGCAGACGTTTACGCCTCCGTAACCGCCGCGCTCGCCGCGCTCTCGGGTCCGCTCCACGGCGGCGCGAACACGAACGTGATGAAGATGCTCCTGGAGATCGGCGACGTCGCGAAGGCGGAAGGGTTCGTCGCGAACGCGCTCGCCGAGAAGAAGAAGATCATGGGGATCGGTCACGCCGTCTACAAGACGGAAGACCCGCGCGCCACGCACCTGCGCCGCTTCTCGCAGGAGGTGGGCGAGCGCGGCGGCGACACGCGCTGGTACGAGATCTCGCGCAAGATCGAGGAGTACATGCTGCGCGAGAAGGGGATGTACCCGAACGTCGATTTCTTCAGCGCCTCGACCTACTACATGATGGGCATCCCGCTCGATCTCTTCACGCCCATCTTCGCCGTCTCGCGCATCTCCGGCTGGACGGGCCACATCCTCGAACAGTACGCCAACAACAAACTGATCCGCCCCCGCGCCGAGTACGTCGGTCCCCGCGGGCTGAAGTACACGCCGATCGAGCAGCGGTAAAAGCCGTGACGGGTGCCAGGTAGGAGAGGGAAGCACGAAAGAGCATCAGCCCACGAAGCAGACGACGGACGAATCAGCCCGCGAAGTGGGCGGCAGAGAGTAGCCACGGGCGTGAGCCCGTGGGATCGAAGCGAGTAGAAGTTGTTTGAGCCCCTGAAAGGGGCGGAAGAATCGTGCCGACGAAATTCTTCCGCCCCTTTCAGGGGCTCCGATTTTTTTATACCGTCGTGTCCCCACGGCTTACGCCGTGGGCTACATTCCATCGCCCGCTAACGCGGGCTGCATCTTTGTCGTTCGACGACGACGACCCTGAAACAATTCTTGCTCGTCACTCGTCACCTGTCACCTGCTTCTTCGGCATCTCCCCGTCGGTGAACCGCTTCAACTCCTCGTCAGCCTTCAAAAACTTCGTGCGCCAGACGAACAGGGTCGCGGCGACGAGCGCGACGGTGCAAGCCGCGCCGCCCTCGATGCCGTAGGAGCCGCCGGTGAGCCACGCGGGACCCGAGTCCGCCGCGCGCAGCAGCGGCGCGCGCGTCAGCGACGTGATGCCGCTGACGGGCAAGCCGAGCGCCGAGCCCATCGCCCAGTTCCATGACCAGTGCAGACCGAGCGGGAGCCACAGGCTGCGCGTGCGGAAGTAGGCAACGGCGAGCCACACGCCGGCGAGCGCCGTGTTCGCCGCCATCAGCGCGAACAGGTAGCCGCGCGGGACGTTCGGGTTGTCAGTGTGGACGTAGGCGAAGGCGAGAGACGACGGCAGAGCCGCGACGGCGAAGGGGAGCGAGCGCATCAACGTCTGGAGCGGGTAGCCGCGGAACATGACCTCCTCTGCGGCGGCGAGCAGGACGTAGACGACGAGCGCGCCGAAGAAGGTCTTGACGAAAGCCGCGCCGAAGCCTTCGGGCGCCAACTGAAAATGAAA
>JAIVJC010000122.1 GCA_020200235.1 Acidobacteriota bacterium
CCGGGAGCTGTTCTAACCAACTGACTCATTGAAGGTCATAATTCGGGCACGGCTTCTCCGGCATCCGTTGTGGCTCATGCTTGCCGCTTGAGCCCACATTAGTCAACATACAAATTCGGGCGTCAGCCCCGCGTGTAGAAGTCTATGACGCGCTCGACGGCGCGGCGGCAGACGGCGCAGAAGCGCGCCGTGCGCGAGAACATGATGCAGTCGAGCTGCGGGCGGTAGTAGCCGCGCGCCTCGTACATCGCGCCCTCGAACGCGCCGACGCGGGTGCCGTACCTTTCGCGCGCGAACATCCGCGCCTCCTGTCCCAACTGCTCGCGGAAGAGCGCGTCCATCACGCTCTCCGGTCGCTTCTCCGCCCTGATCCTCCCGCGCCTTCTTTGCGTCTCAAGCGAAAACTTCTCGAACGCCTCCTTGCCCCACGGCGTCGGGATCGGCGTGTCCGGCGCGACCAAATCCTTCCACTTCAGGTTCGCAGGATCGAGCAGTGCCGTCGCGTTCGGCTCCCACGGCTCGACCCTCTCGGTCGACGGCAGGTAGGCGACCGAAGAGGTGTAGTACTCGTCTGCGAGACCGGCGAAGTGGTGCCCGAACTCGTGGACGAAGACGTAGTCAGCCCACGCGCTGTCAGCCGCGACCGTCGAGTAGAGGTTGTGTATGCCGCCGCCGCCGTAGGTCTTCGAGTTCGTCAGAATCTCGACGAACTCGTAAGGGGCGAACTGCGCCGCCTTGCGGAAGGCGCGGTTGTCGAACGTCAGGACGTAGCGCTCCGAGCCGAAGGCGTCGTAGGCGGCGCCGACCGGCGAGTCGCGGTAAATGCCGCTCGAAGGGCGCGAGACGCCCGACTCGAACGCGGGCGGCGCGAGCGCCCAGACGTTGAAGTCGCGCCGACGCTCTTTGAAGGGCGAGGTCGAGAACAGGACTTCGACGAGGCGGCGCGCGTCGCGCTCGAATTTAACCTGCTCGCGCGCCGTGTAGCCGTCGCCGAGGATGAGGAGATCGACTTTCGTCGCCGGGTCGCCCGTGCGCTGAACCGGGATGACGCGACCGGGCGGGCGCGGGCGCGCGCGGTCGATGAAGATGTCTTTCGGATCAACCGCAGTCGTCCAGATTTCCCGAAAGACGTTCTGCCTGTCGCGCTTCTTGAGGACGACACGCACGGGCGCGTCGGGCGCTGGGAAGCGCAGCGACTCCTGGAAGGTGCGGTTGACGGTGCGCGCCTCGTCGGTCGTCTCCCACTCGCCGTAGATCGACGCGAAGCCGCGCGAGAAGAGGACGCGATCCGTCTTCTGGTCGCGCACCTCGAAGAAATACTTGCCGAGGTTCGTGTCGTCGACGGCGCGCGCCGGGTTGCCCGCCCACGGGAGGGGCTCGAGCACGACGCGGTCGACGCTGAATAGCTCACGCGCGGCGTCGCCCGTGTGGTAGTAGTCGAGCCGCATCGCGCGCGGTGCTGTCGCGGCGGAGGCGAGAGATGCGAGCGCGAGCAGGAGGAGCGCGGGGCGCGAGGGCGAAGAGAGATGCTTCATCATGCGGCGATTGTAGCAGCAGTTTGATTTTCAGAGGCAAGACGCGACGTGGATGGGCAGGGATTTAGTCGCGCGCTTTTCGGTCGAAAATATTTTTCAACAGTCCGGTATAGTCTGCCCCCGAAGTTGGCTCTTATCTTACGGAAGGCTTCCGCCTGTGGTCGTATGAAGCAGACGCGCGCGCTCGTCGAGAGGGCAACGGACACGGGGCGGACGCTCGCCGAGCGGCACGCGGCGTTCGACGATCTCGTCCGCCTCTTCCAGGACATGGCTTTCGCCTGCGCCTGCGGCGCGCTCTGCGGAGACTTCCACCTCGCCGAAGACGCCGCGCAGAACGCTTTCGTCACCGCCTGGCGCAAGCTCCCGCAACTGCGCGAGCCCGAAGCCTTCCCCGGCTGGCTCCGCCGCATCGTGCTGACCGAGTGCAGCCGTCTGACGCGCGGCAGCCGTCTCAAGACCGTGCCGCTCGAAGAGGGCGCGGGCGCGGCTTCGGCCGCCGGGAATCCGGAAGCAATCGCCGAGTGGCGCGAGCTGTCTGCTTCGGTGCGCGAGGCACTGCGGCTGCTCCCGCGCGGCGAGCGCGTCGTCGCGACGCTCTTCTACTTCGACTCGCGCTCGCACAAAGAGATCGCCGACATCCTCCAGGTCCCGCGGACGACCGTCGCGAAGCGCCTGCACGCGGCGCGCGCGCGGCTGAGGGGGGGCGCGCTGGCGGAGATGAAAGATCGTTTCGAAGACCGACGCCCGTCGCGCGACGAGGCGTTCGCCGCACGAGTGCGGCGCGGCATGTTCGACGACTACCTCGGTCGCTACCGCTACGAGCAGCGCCCGGAGTTAGAAGTCACGATCACGCGCGAGGATGATCGACTCTTCGCCGAGGCGGCGGGTCAGCGCAACGAGCTGCTGGCGCGCGATGACGACGACGCCGCCGCGGGGCGCGAGCTGCGTACGCGCGAGTTCGACGGGCGCGGCGAGTTCATACGCGACAGAGGCAGGCGCGTCACGCACTTCGTCTACTACGAGTTCGGGCGCGAGATGGGGCGCGCGAAGAAGATCAGTTGATGATGAAAGCGGCGACAGTCGGAACCGCCTGCGGTAGCGGGCGGGCTCTTCAATTGCGGAATGCGGAATGCGGATTTCGGATTAGAAGGAGAGGGCTTAGATGCTTTTCAATCCGCATTCCGCATTCCGCAATCTCACAATCGGCAGACCCGCCCGCTTGCAGCAGGCGGTTCCGACAAAGCCCGCGATAATGCTAGCTCCGGGTCGAGAGAGAGTTTGACGAGAGGTAGTGAAGATGAAGATGACGACGCGGTCGCGGTGGCGGAACTCGCCGCGTGCGCGCTCCTGCTCGTGCCGCGCGCGGCTGTCGCGGGCGCGGCGCTCTTCGCCGCCGTCATGCTCGGCGCGATGTTCACTCACGCCGCGCACAACGAGATGAGCCGCCTGCCCTTCAACCTCCTGCTCTTCGCCCTCTCGCTCGTCGTCCTCTTCGCGCGCGGCTCGCGGCTCCTGAAGCCGCGCGCGCGCAAGCTCGATGAAGTAGTCGTCGCCGACGAAGTGGACGCGCGGGTCTGACGCGTCGTCGAGCCGTAAAGAGCGAGCGACTCGGTTCAAGGCAGGGCGGGCGGCGCGCGCCGGCGCCTCGCCTTCCAGAGCGTGTGCGCGATGACGGCGGCGATGATGATCGAGCCGCCCGTGAGCGCCCACCCGGACGGCCGCTCGCCGAGGAAGAGGAAGACCCAGACGGGGTTCAAGACCGGCTCGACGTAGCCGATGACGCCCGCGTCCAGGCCCCGCACGCCGCGCGCGATCCCCAAAGTGAGCAGCGTGTAGGCGACGCCGATCTGCACGACGCCGAGGTAGGCGACGACGGCGAGGTTGCGCGCGTCGAGCTTGTGCGCGCCCTCGACGAATGCGGGGAGCGTGGCCGCGAAAAGGATCAAGTTGCCGTAGATCACGGACGAGGCGCGGTTCACCTCGCGCGCGCGCTTCGAGCGCAGCAGCAGGAAGAACGCGGCGAAGCAGACGCCCGAGCCGAGCGCCGCGACGTTGCCCTCCACGTCCTGCGCGCGCAAGTTCCCGACGAAGAAGAGCGACATCCCCGCGAGGCAGCACGCGACGACGACGAAATCCTGCGCGCGGTACTTCTCCTTGAAGAGCGCGGGCTCGAGCAGGAGGATGTAGACGGGGGCGGTGTACTGCAGGAAAATCGCGTTCGCCGCGGTCGTCAGCTTCGTCGCGACGACGAAGAGCAGGAGCAGCGCGGCGTAGAGCAGGGAGGCCGCGCCCGTCACGAAGTTGACGCGGAAGCCCTCGCGCCGCGTCAAAAGCGCCACGGTCGCGCACGCGAAGAGCGCGCGCCCGCAGGAGAGCTCCAGCGGCGTCAGGTCGTTCCACTTGATGAAGAGCCCGCCCGTGCTCCACAGCACCGCCGCGCCGAGCACGAGCAGGTAAGGCGAGACCACTTCGCCACCCTGCCCGCGCCCTCTCGGCGGCGGCGGCTGCTTCATTCGGGCGCGCCGAGCCGGAACGAGTTGAGGATGACGGGCAACTCGCCCCGGACGCCCACGCCGTCCAACCCTTCGACGCCCTCAGCCTTGTCGGTCGCGAGCATGATGAGCGAGACGCCGCGCGAAGGATCGTCGTCGCTCAAGAGCAGGACGATGCGCCCCCAGTAATTCAACTGCCCGGCGCTGATCGTCGAGGGGTCGCGCTGGAAGCGCAGCTCGTAGCCGTCGTAGGAGTTGACGGTCGTCTCGCCCTCGGAGACCTTCTGGAAGCCGGGGAAGTTGCCCGACACCTGATCCGCCAGCTGGCCCGCCATCTTGGCGAGCAGCTCGGTATTGCCCTTGGCGTTGCCGGTCGCGCCGAACCAGCCGACCGAGAAGTTCTCCACAGTCAGATCGTCGGCGGTCGAATGCTCTACGCGGACGTAGCTCGGTTCGGGGGCGGGATCGAGCTTCCAGCTGCTCGGGTAGTCGAACGAGAAATCGACGTAATACTTGTCGAGGTTGCCCGTGCGACCCTGCCGCGCGTTGGCGTAATGCCTCGTGCCAGAGGGGCGCGGGGCGGGCGTCGTGCCCCGGTTCGCGCTGCGGTTGGCGTTGCGGTCCGCGTTCGCGTTCTGAGACTCCGCCACGTCGCTCGCTTTCTTCAGACCGAGGTAAGCCAAGCCGCCGAAGAGGGCGATGACGACGACGATGAGGGCGAGACAGCCCAGCACGCCCGCGATGATCAGTGGGCTAACGGTTAATTGCTTCTCACTGATCGTCGTCAGCGCCGGGACGCGCGCCCGCAGCAGGTTCGGGCTGGCGACCCGCGCCGAGGTTGTCGAAGTTGAGCGCGGCGTTGAACAGGAGGAAGAACTCGCCCTGCGTCTGGTGCCGCCACATCGGGTTGGTCGCGAACATCACGACGTGACCGCGACCGACCGGCACGTCGACGACCGCCGGCCGGTTCGCCAGCTCCGATCCGCCCGCGAGCATCCCGCTCACGAGCAGGCTCTGCTCGTTGCGTGCGAAGCGTAAAATCACGCGCGGCCGCTCCTGCGGGGGCGTGTAGAAGGGTCCGAGCTGCTGCCGCTGCTCGTCCGTGATCTGCTCCTCGCCGGGGCGCGCGGGCGGGCGCGGCGTCGGCGGAGCCGCCTGCGGCATCGCCTGCACGATGTCCGGATCGGTCAGCGTGCCGCGCCCAGACGGGCGCGCGCCCTCGCCGCCTCCACCACCTCCGCCGCCGCCGCCGCCACCACCTCCGCCTGCCCCGCCCGCCGCGACCTGGAAGAGCGGGGCTTGATTGAAGTAGATGGCGAGCGAGTCGTCGTAGCCGTAGGCGATGGGGCTGCGCCTGTCGGCGAACGTCGCGTTGAAGATCGAGCCCGCGGCTTGTAGTTGCCGCGCCGTCTCAATCGTGACGCCGGTCGTGATGCCGAAGTCGACGGGGACGCGCGAGGTGTTGGCGACGGTGACGAAGAGCCCGCCGTTCTGGACGAAGCGCTGCAGGTTGCCGACGCCCGCGAGCCCCATGCCGCCCCTCATGTCGTCGGTCGTGTCGGGCGAGCCGCCGAGGTTGGGCGTCACCGCCGACTGCTTCCACGGCATCGGGTCGCCGCGCACGGGGATGCCGTTAACGATTGATTGCGCCGTGCCGCCGACGGGCGGGAAGATGATCACGTCGTACTTCGCGCGCAGATCGGCGGTGTCGCGGATGTCGTGATCGGAGATGTAGCTGTAGGGAATCTGGTAGCGGTCGAACTCGATGCGGAACCAGCCCTCGTTCTGCGTGTTCTGCCACGTGTGCAGGATGGCGATGCGCGGGGCGGTGACCTCGTGCGTCTTCACCGGCGGAGCCTGATCGAAGGCGTGAGCCGTCAAGCCCAACTCCTCGACCGCGGATTGAAGGCGGCTCTTCAAGTCGGGCGGGTTCCCTTCACCCTTGATGACGAACGAGCCCGCGTTGAAGTTCTGCGAGCCGACTTTGAAGTCCGACTCGGCGACGCTCATCCGCGCGTCTTTGAGCCGGTAGCGCAGCGTCATCAGCGTGTTGTCGGTGTTGTGGTTGATGACGTAGAAGTTCCCGCCGCCGCTCACACGCCCACGCACGCGCGCGTCCGCCGTCAACATCTCCATCGGCGCCTTCAAAACGGCGGCGTCCGTGACGCGCACGGTCTTGACGTTGCGCAGAGCGCCGAGCGTCCAGCCGGTGTCGTCGTAGGGGCGCGGGTCGTTCGTGTTGTAGTACTGCGTGTCGAGCATCATGTCAGCCATGCGCGAGTAGGGCTGATCCATGCGGATGACGTAAGAGCCCGCGGGGAACGTCTGATCGGCAGGCTGAGTCCTCTGCCCGCCCTGCTGTTGCGGCTGCCCGCCCTGTCCGCTCGGCGCGCGCGGCTCGCCGCCGGGCTGCGGCGTGGGCTGCTCGCCCAGATCGCCCGGCATCCCCGTGGTCGCCCCCGGCATGCTCTGCCCTCCTCCACCTCCTGCCCCGCCCTGTGCGCGCGCCGTGCCCGCGCGCTGATTTTTGACGGTGAACTCCCGCGTCGCGCGGTGTACCTCGACGCCCATCAGGCGGAGCAGGTTCACCATGTCGGCGGCTTCGACGGGTCGGGTCGTGTCGCCGGGGATGACGTAAGCGTAAGGTCCCTCGTTCGCCGCCTTTCCCACCGAGCGCTTGCTCTTGATGTAAAAGTTATTCAGGAAGCGCTCGCGGTTGCGCGCCGTGTAGTTCATCGCGAGCAGGACGCCGGACTGTTGCAGGTTGATGTTGTTGCGGATCGACCACTTGACGCGCGGCTGCGGCGGGTTCGGGCGGAACCAGTCGCGCTGCGACTGCGCGCCCACGGTGCGATCCACGTAGAACATGTAGTTCGGAGCCCAGCCGTCGTAGAAGCCGTGCGTCCACACGCCGGGCACCCCGCGCTTCGTCATCTCCTCGATCTCGTGGTAGGCGAGCACGTGCCACTCGTCGATGACTAACGGATCGAGCCACGCGTTGTAAGGACCCGTGCCCGTCGAGGTGTAGAGGAACGGCACGGACTCGTGCAGGTCGTGCAGCACCGTCGGGTGGTATTCGAGAAACGTCTTCATCTGGTTGCGCGTCAGGGCGAGCGCCATGCCGAGCCCGTCGCGGTTGTTGTCGTGCGCGACGTACTTGCCCCAGTACAAGAGCCCCGGCGCGTTCTTTCCGGGGTTCGCCTTGCGGTAGTTGTAGATGTCCACCATGCGGTCGCGCCCGTCCACTTCGAGCGCGGGCGTGATGAGCACGATCGAGTTGCGGCGAATCTCCTGGATGAAGGGCGACTCTTCGACGGCGAGCCGGTACGCCAGTTCCATCAGCATCTCTGGCGAGCCGGTCTCGGGCGAGTGGATCGAGCCCGAGAGCCAGTAGATCGCCCTGCCTTCCGCGATGAGCTGCGCGGCTTCCGCGTCGGAGGTCTTGCGGGGGTCTGCGAGGCGCGCGTTGATCTCCTTGTAGCGGTCGAGCTTCGCGAGGTTCGCCTCGTCGCTCACGGCGACGAGCAGTTGCTCCCTGCCCTCCTCGCTGCGCTCCGGCGCGACGAAGACTTTCACGCGCGGGCTCGCGGCGGCTAAGGCGCGCATGTAGCGGTGGATGTCTTTCGTGTAGGTCAGCTTGTTCGGCGTGCCGACGGCGTAGCCGAGGATTTTGTCGGGCGACGGCACGGTCGAGGACGCGGGCAGGTGATCGACCAGCTCGGTCAGGAAATATTTTTCGGTCGTGTACTCCCTGATCTTCGCGCCGTACGCCTCGTCGTTAGACGAAGACGCCGTGGTCGCCGCGGCGGCGGGCGCGCTCCTCGCGGCGGGGCGCGTTTGCCTCTGCGCGAAGGCGGCGGCGGGCGCGAGCAGGAGCGCGCAGGCGAGCGCGGCGACGAAAGTGCGGGCGGGCGGGGCTACTCTGAACATCGTGTCCTCCGTTTACGGTCTGACGAAAGCCTGGAAGGTTTGTTTGAATTGAAAGCCCGGAGATGATAGATCAAGGCGGGCGGATTTCAACAACAATTTCACGGACGATGAAAACTCCCCTACTCGCGTGCCTCGCCGCCGCCACCGCGCTCGCCCTCGCCGCGCCGGGCGCGACCGCGGGCTGGCGGGGGCGACAGACCATGACGCAGAACACGAGACCCAGGGCGGCAACGAGGACGTGCGGAGCGTGAACCCGCTCGTCGGCGAGACGAACGACGGCGCGCTCAACGACATCCGCGCGCGCGCCGTCGGTCGCGACGACGTTTTCGCCGCGATCAAGAGCGCGCGCGAGGGCGCGGTCGAGGAGGGCGCGGTCGGGGCGGGCATGGGCACCGTGGCCTTCGGCTTCAAGGGCGGCGTCGGCACGTCTTCCAGGAAACTCCCAGCCTCGCTCGGCGGCTACACCGTCGGCGTGCTCGTCCAGACGAACTACGGCGGCGTGCTCTCAATAGGCGGCGCGCCGGTCGGTCGCGAACTCGGAAAATATTATTTGAAGGACGAACTCGAACGCGCGAACCCTCCGAAGCGCTCGACCGCCCGCGGGGGTGTTAAGACCGACGGCGCGGCGGACGCGAAAGACGCGGCGGACGGATCGATCATGATCGTCGTCGCGACGGACGCGCCCATCGATGCGCGCAACCTGAAGCGGCTCGCGAAGCGCGCCATGCTCGGTCTCGCGCGCACCGGCGCGGCGGGCTCGAACGGGAGCGGCGATTACGTCATCGCCTTCTCGACCGCCGCCGAGCTGAGAATCCGCCTGCCGAAAGCCGACGAGTTGTATAAACCGCGCGACGCGCGCCTGCTCTCGAACGACGCCATGTCGCCGCTCTTCCTCGCTTGTGTCGAGGCGACCGAGGAGGCGATCTACAACTCGCTCTTCCGCGCGCAGACCACGACGGGCAACGGCCGCACCGTCGAGGCGCTGCCGCTGGAGCGCACGCTCGAAATCCTGCGCAAGTACAACGCGCTCGATAGACGCTGACGGCGCGAGTCCGACACCTCGGCAGAGTGCTTCTCAAGCTCCGTCCTCGCGCCGAATCTTGAATACCTGCACTCGGCACGGCTGAAGCACAGCGTGTCGTATCGGACACTAACGTCGTCTTCTTTGGAC
>JAIVJC010000244.1 GCA_020200235.1 Acidobacteriota bacterium
CCCTAACCCCTACTCCCATGTTCATCGATTCGCACGCGCACATCGACGGCGAAGAGTTCGACGCGGATCGCGACGAGGTGTTGGCGCGCGCGCGCGGGGCGGGCGTCGACAGGATTCTGAACGTCGGCACGGGCGACCCGCACGGCGGGAGTCTGGAGCGGGCGGTCGAGCTGGCGGAGAGGTGCGAGGATGTCTACGCGGCGGTCGGCGTGCACCCTCACGACGCGCGGTTGTTTGACGAAGCGGCGGCGGAGCGCGTGAGGGGAATCGTCAGGGGTTCGGAGCGGGTCGTCGCGTGGGGCGAGATCGGTCTCGATTACCATTACGACAACTCGCCCCGCGAGGCGCAGCGCGAAGTCTTCCGCGCGCAGTTGCGGATGGCGAGGGAAGAGAGCCTGCCCGTCATCATCCACTCGCGCGAGGCGGACGAGGACACCGTCGCGATCCTCGAAGACGAGTGGCGCGGCTCCGCGCGCGCGGGCGTGCTGCATTGTTTCGGGGGCGGCCTTTGGATGGCGGAGCGCGCGCTCGCGTTGGGTTTCTACGTCTCGTTCGCCGGGACGGTCACGTTCAAGAAGGCAGTGCCGCTGCGCGAGATCGCGCGCCGCGTGCCGCTCGAACGGTTGCTGATCGAGACGGACTGCCCCTTCCTCGCGCCCGTGCCCTTGCGCGGGCGGCGCAACGAGCCCGCGTTCGTCGTCGAGACGGCGCGCTTCCTCGCCTCGCTGCGCGGCGAGGTCCTGGAAGATTTCGCGCGCGCCACTTCGTCGAACTTCGCGCGGCTATTCGATCCCGCCGGCGGGGCGTGAGCGCGACTTAAAACCCTCCCTGACTCTGTAAAACAAAGTGGCTCAAACGCTTTCGCCGCGTTTGAGTTAATGTTATAAAGAACCGGCTCTCGCGCAGCGGCAACCCCCAGCGTTCCACGGCTCCGCGCGTCACGCTTCCGACGTATCGGTATGAGCACACCCGGCCATCTCGCCGCCCTCGAAGAACCGCAGGTCACGGCGGCTCGCATCTTCAGTCTCATCGCACCCGAGCTCGCGCTGGTCGAGGAGGAGTTCGAGCGGCAGGCGCGCTCCAACATCCAGGTCATCTCCTTCATCGGCGAGTATCTGAGGGCGTCGGGCGGCAAGCGGGTGCGCCCCGCGCTGACGCTGCTCGCGACCTATGCGGTCGGCGGCGACGCCTCGCGCCCGAACGCCGTCCGCCTCGCGACCGTGATGGAGTTCCTGCACACGGCGACGCTCGTCCACGACGACATCATCGACAACGCGGAGACGCGCCGCAACCGCCCCTCGATCAACAGCCGCTTCGGCAACCAGACCGCCGTGCTGATGGGCGACTGGCTCTACATGTCCGCGTTCGAGACCAGCCTGCTGGAGCGCTCGCTCCCCGTCCTCGACATCCTGACCGCCGTCACGCGCAAGATGACCGAGGGCGAGCTGCTGCAACTGACCACGCTCGGTCGCTCGGACGTGACCGAGGAGCTTTACCTCGACATCCTCTTCCGCAAGACCGCGTACCTCTTCAGCGCGTGCTGCGAGATCGGCGCGCTCATCGGTCTCGCGGACGACTCCCGGCGGCGCGCCCTCGCCGACTACGGGCTCAACCTCGGCGCGGCGTTCCAGCTCGTCGACGACCTGCTCGACTTCACGGCGGACGACGACGCGCTCGGCAAGGCGGCGGGCGTCGATCTGCTGGAAGGGAAGCTCACGCTGCCGCTCATCTACCTGCTCGAAAAGGAGCCGGGGCGCAAGGGCGAGGTGCTGTCCGTGATGCGCGAGGGCGCTTACAACGCCGTCCCTCGCGCGCGCCTCGTCGCAGCCGCGGGGGTGTCGGGCGCGCTCTCCGAAGCGCGCGCGCGCGCCGCGGAGTTCGCCGAGGCGGCGCGCGCCGCCCTCGAAGACCTGCCGCCCTCTCAGTACCGGGACGCGCTCGCCGCGCTCCCGACGTTCATCCTCGAACGCGACAAGTGAGAAGGAAACGATGAAGTAGGAACGATGAACGATGAAGTAAAAAGCAAACTTCTTTAGTTCATCGTTCATCGTTCCTACTTCATCGTTGAGTTAATCATGGCTGACGACAACCTGCTCGCGACGCTCGAACAGAGTCTGCGCTCGACGCGGATGACGCGCAACCGCCTCGCCGCGCGCCTCGCCGATCTCGAACTTGAGGCGGAAAAACTCCGCACGGAGATCGGCGAGATGGACGCCATCGCCAGCCAGACGCAGGCGGCGATGTACCGCATCCTCTCGTCCGTGCTGACGCGCTCGGCGCCCGCCCAGCCCTCAGATTCCGAGATCGAGTTCGCGCTGCGCCACGACGAGGCGATGGCTGCACAGTCGCAGCCCCACCAGCAGCCGCAGCAGCAACCGATGGCGCGCGCGCCGCAGCCCGCGTACCCGACAGCCACGCGCCAGACGCTGCCGCCCATCCGCTCCGACATCGAGGTGACGAGCGACCGCTTCAACGACCGCACCATCCCGCAGGCGACCGCACTCATCCTGCGCGAGTCGGGCGCGCCGCTGCACGTCAACGAGATTTACAACCGCCTGCTCGAAGGCGGCTTCAATTTCACGGGGCACCACCCGACGATCAGCATCGCCGTCTCGCTCAACCGCAATCGCCGCTTCCGCAAAGTCGCCCCCGGCACATTCGATCTCACCATCCGCGACGCCGCACAGGCATCTTGAAGAGCTGTTAGCTATTAGCTGTTAGCTATTAGCCAGAACAAAATCTGGTCGTATAGCTAACAGCTAACAGCTAACAGCTAACAGCTCTTTATGCGCGCA
This sequence comes from Acidobacteriota bacterium, assembly GCA_020200235.1. Lineage (GTDB taxonomy): Bacteria > Acidobacteriota > Blastocatellia > Pyrinomonadales > Pyrinomonadaceae > JAIVGV01. The sequence continues at coordinate 2,796 of JAIVJC010000244.1, forward strand.
ATGATTC
>JAIVJC010000245.1 GCA_020200235.1 Acidobacteriota bacterium
CAACTATCCTTGGCGAACTGCTGCGACTGTGGCGAGGGCTTGGGCTCTTGCGGCACTTCCTCCGCCCGCCGCTTCAGCTCTTCGAAATTGATTTCGCCCGAGGGGCGCGTGTCGGCTTTGAGCACGCGGCGCATGTGTTCGAGCGCGTGCTCGTTCTCCTCCGGGTCGGCGGAGGCGACGCAGTCTTCGGGGACGAGGAGGTTGAAGTCGCGCATGTAGGCGTCGCTCGCGGTGAAGAGGACGCAGATGTCGCCGGTCAAGCCGGTGACGACGAGCGTCTGGACCTGGAGGTAGTCGAGCAGGATGTCGAGCGTGGTGGAGAAGAAGCCGGAGTGCTTGGGCTTGAGGACGAAGTAGTCTTCGTCCTCGTCGGGCTTGAGCAGCTCGGCGAGGGGGCGACCGCGCACGTCGTCTTCGAGGCAGTGCTTCAAAAGTTTCTTGAAGTCCGACTGCCAGCGGCCGAAGTTGTCGTTGACGTAGACGACCGGGACTTGAGACTCCTTCGCGCGCCGCTTCAGCTCGGCGAGCCGGCGCGCGGCGGGCAGGGCGCGTTCGAGCAGAGCCTCGCCGCTGTCGAACTCGAGATCGTTGATCACGTCGATCAGGAGCAGCGCGACCGCCGCCTTGTCCGGCACGTTGCCGTGCAGGTCTTCGTTCTTCGCCGGAGCCATCTTCTTCCCTCGCGAGTCGGTTTGCTTGCGGGTGATGTTACCGGAGGGGCGGGGAAGAAGAAAGACGGGAGGCGCAGGTAGGAACGATGAAGTAGGAACGCGGAACGATGAAGTAAAGATCATCTCTTTAACTCCATCGTTCCGCGTTCCCACTTCATCGTTTAACTTTCCGCGCCTGCGGCGGCGAACCTTCCTGACCGCGCGTCAGCCGGCGGCGGGCTGGCGCCTGAGCCGCCCGCCGACGAGGACGCCGGCGGCGCCCAGGAACGGGTTGAGCAGCGCGCTCCACCTGGGCTGGATCGCCTTCTGCATCGCCTCCAGGTTCGGCACGTTGCCCGCCCGCACCTCACTGCCCTCCGACCTCTTGGGCGCCAGGAAGGCGAAGAGCAAGCCGACGACGAGCACCACGACCGCCAGCGCGAGCGGCGCGCGCCCGCCCCTCGCCAGCGCCGCGCAGACGTAGCCGCCGACGACCGTCCCGATGAAGCCGAGCAGGGTGCTCAACGCCAGCCAGAGGTTCGACGGGTGATACGAGCCGGGCTTGAAGGACGCGTCCGCGCCCAGCACCAGGTACAGAGCCGTGAAGGCTACGAAGATGAATAGGGCGAACAACACGTAGCCCGCGATCACCGCCAGGATGCTTCTCGCCATGGACGTTCTTCTCCTTCGGTTGTTGAGGACGCCAAACTTCTCCCCGACCCGCGACCGGCGCGCCCCTCCGCGGCGGTGCCGCCTACTTCGCCGCCGGGTCGGATTTAAAGACGCCGAACGCGTTGCCCTCGGTGTCCTCGCAGTAGGCGACCCACCCCGCGCCCGGCACGGCGAACCTCGGCATCGTCACCTTGCCGCCGCCCGCCGTGACTTTCTCGCAGTAGGCGTCAACGTCGTCCACGCCGAGCGTGTTGACGACGGGGGGGAAGCGCGCGTCGCGGCGCATGATGCCGCCGTTGATGCCGGGCTCCGAGTCGTCGCCCGTCGTCATCAGCCAGTAGCTCTGCGCGCCGTCGCCCCAGCGCCGGGTCTTCCAGCCAAACACCTGCTCGTAAAATTTCGTCGCGCGGTCCGGGTCGTCCGCCATGATCTCGAAATGCACTACTCTCGGCATCGAAGTTTCTCCTTCCGTTCGTCAGTCGAAGTTGGACTACTTGCTCGCGTGCGCCGCGCGTCGAGAGAGGCGCGGCGCGGAGAGTCGTCAGACTCACACCGGGCTCTTGAGCGTGATGAGCGAGAGGGTCGCGCCCGTCGGGTCGTTGATGACGCAGAAGCGACCGACGCCGGGGATGTCGTTGGGCGGGACCCTCACCTTGCCGCCCAGCTCCGCGACGCGCTTCGCCGCGGCGTCCACGTCGTCAACCGCGACGTAAGCCGTCCACTGCGACGGCATGTCGCCGTACTCGGGTCCCGCCTGGTAGATGCCGCCGACGTGCGCGCCGCCGACGACGATCTCGGTGTACGCGCCCGGCGCGGCGTCGCCCTCCTTCAGCTGCCAGCCGAGCAGTTCGGTGTAGAACTTCTTCGCCGCCCCCGCGTCCCTCGTCCCCAGCTCGTTCCAGCAGAACGCGCCGTGGGCGGGCATAGGTTGTCCAGCCATCTTCGTTTCTCCTTCGCGTCAGATTTAAGTAAAGCCGCCGACAGTGTGCGAGGTTGTTAGAATCAAAATCCGTGCGCGTCGCGCGTCCGTGCGCGGCGTCCGGGGCGCGTGCTACACCTGGTCGAGCGTGAGCGGGCGCGGTCGCTTGCCATCCACGTCCGCGAAGCCGTACTCCTTCGCCAACTCAGCCGCGACGACGACGCGCCCGGACTTGCTCATGACGTCCGGGTCGGACGCCAGCGCGGCGACCGCGCGACCGACGAACTGCGGCGACTCGGAGTTGCTCAGGTCCAGGAACGCGGCCGCCTCCATGACCTTCTCGGTCCGCACCAGCCCCGGATAGAGCGAGACGACCGCGACGCCGTGCGGGCGCAACTCGTGCGCCGCGTCCGCCGTCAGCTTGTCGGTCGCAGCCTTCGCCACGCCGTAAGCCGTGTTGCCGACGTGCTTCTGCGCCGACCAGAAGGAGATGTTGACGACGAGCCCCGCCCCTTGCGCGACCATCGCGCGCGCGGCGTGCTGGCTCGCGGCGTAAGC